>JBPCPU010000166.1:0-18963 GCA_050998795.1 Pyrinomonadaceae bacterium | reverse complement strand
GCCACGAGAGTTTATTCAAGAAGTTGGCACGGATTGTGGAATACGCTGAAATTAAAGATGTTAGATTACAAATTGTGTTTTGCAAAGATAATTTCTTACGCTTAATTTCTACTCAGGACTCAGGTTTGGTAAGCAATCTATTCGTCGAAATTCAGGAAGCAAGCGAACCCAATTTCTACCGAATTATACAACTTTAGAAAAAAAAGTAAATTTTTTTAGCTGATTTGCCGCTTTTTTACGCCTTGTAGGTTGAAGGATAAATTTCTAAATCACACAAAGGAGAATTTCTAAAATGAAAACGACAATTATTGCAGCGATTTTTTTGCTGTTACTCGGTTTTTCGACAACGACAATTTCCGCTCAAGTCTGCACGCCGCCGCCATCGGGTCTGGTTTCATGGTATCGGGCAGAGGGAAATACTTTGGATTTCACGGGCATCAATAATGGTACGCCTAACGGTGTCACCTACGCGGCGGGCGAGGTTGCACAAGCATTTCAATTTAACGGGTCATCCAGTGTCGAAGTTCCCGACTCTACTTCGCTCGATTTTACAAACGCGATAACCATCGAAGGCTGGGTCAATCCGACCGTCTTTTCGAACTTTGGAACAATCGTAAACAAAGGAAGGCTGGATACATTTGGCGGACAGCCCTACAGTGTCCTAACTGTAAACGGAGGTGGTTCTATTGCTCTTAACTTTAGGCTCGGCAATAGTTCGACGTATGACGACATTGTGGGTGGCTCGATTCCGTTGAATGCTTACACCCATTTTGGCGCCACCTACGATGGCACAACGATGAACCTCTATGTCAACGGTATGCTGAAGGCAACAAAGACGACGACAATCGGAACGCTCGCCAATGACAACCTCGGTCTGCACATCGGCTCATCTACCGGATTCAGCTTTTTTGGAGCAATAGACGAGATCTCGCTTTACAATCGCGCACTTTCGTTGTCGGAAATTCAAGCCATCTTCAACGCCGGAACAGCCGGAAAATGCCTGTCACCGACGGCGGCAAGCGTAACGGTCAGCGGGCGGGTTGTAACGACAAAAGGGCGCGGAATTTTCCGGGCGCAAGTATCGCTTACCGATTCGGGCGGCGAAACGCAGCGAGTTTATACAAATCCGTTCGGCTACTATCGGTTTGAAGATGTTCCAGCCGGAGAAACTTATATCCTGAATATCTATCACAAGCATTATCAATTCGAGAATCCGACACAGGTTCTTAACGTGAACGATGAAATGGAAAACGTCAACTTTACGGCTTCTCCGTAAAGGTCAATCAATAGAACATCAACAGGCTGAGAAGCCAATGGCATTAAGTTAAGCGCGAAGTCAGAACCGCCTGCGTAAGCGGGTGGGTTTGAAGGGATGAAGGATTAAGGATGAGGGATGAATAAAGAAAGATTCTGATTCATCCCTTATTCCTTTGCCCTCATCCCTCATTCGCCCGCCCGCTCACGCAGGCGGTTCTGACATTTTCGATTGGAAGTTGTCGAAAAAACTAATTGTTATTTTCAATCAATTGTATTTCTCCATTTTCTGCCGTCAAGACGCAAAAGTTCATCCGCCGCTTCCGGTCCCCAGGTTTCCGCTTCATAATTGGGAAAATCACGCGCCGGAATCGCGCTCCAAACGTCCAGAATCGGCGACACGACCCGCCAACTCGCTTCAACCATATCGGCGCGTTGAAACAGCGTCGCGTCGCCCGTCATACAATCATAGAGAAGTCTTTCGTAGCCGGTGCTGACGGTGTTGCCGAAATGGTCTAAATAATTAAAATCCATATCAACCGCGCCCATATTGACAATCGGACCCGGAATTTTCGCGCCGAAATGCAGCGTGATTCCTTCATCGGGCTGAATGTGAATAACGATTCGATTGGTCGTCAATTTTTCAATCGGCGTATCGCGGAACAGCATCAGCGGAGCTTTTTTGAATTGAACATTAATCGTCGTATGCTTTTCCGGCAGACGCTTTCCGGTGCGTATATAAAACGGCACGTCCGCCCAACGCCAATTGTCAATCGAAATTTTTAGCGCGGCGAAAGTTTCCGTGTTGGAATTTGGCGAGACGTTTTCCTCACTTCGATAAGCGGCGACCTTTTTGCCTTTAATTTCTCCCGCGCCGTATTGTCCGCGCACCGCTTCGTGCAGAACGTCTTCGGGCGAAAACGGCTGAATCGCCTGCAAAATTTTCGCCTGTTCGTCGCGCACCGCATCGGCTTCAAACGAAACGGGCGGCTCCATCGCGGTTAAAGTTATCAGTTGGAAAATATGATTCGGAATCATATCGCGCAATGCTCCGGCAGTATCGTAATAACCGCCGCGCTGTTCGACGCCGAGTTCTTCCGCCACTGTAATTTGAATATGGTCAATATAATTTCGATTCCAAATCGGCTCGAAAATGCTGTTGCCGAAGCGAAACACCAGGATATTCTGCACCGTTTCCTTGCCGAGATAATGGTCAATGCGGTAAATCTGTCGTTCGTCTAAAATCTTCAAAAGCTCGGCGTTTAGATTTTTCGCGCTTTCGAGGTCGCGCCCGAATGGTTTTTCAAAGATAAAACGCCGCCAATATCCGTCTTCATCGCGCCCAAGACCATTCGCGCAAATTTTTCCGGCAACATCGGCAAAAAGCTGCGGCGGCGTGGCAAGATAATAGAAATAATTCGGCGGAATCTTAAATTGTTTGCCGACTTCGCCGAGCATTTTCTTGATGTCTTTGAAAAGTTTTTTATCTTCGTCAAAATCGCCGCCGGTATAAAAAGTCCGTTCGTTAAACCATTCGAGCATTTTTTTATCAGTTCCGTCGCCGATGAATTCCTTGAGTTCGCTGATAATTTTGCGCCGGAAATCTTCGGTTTCCATTTCCTGCCGACCAACGCCGACAATCGCAAAATTTTCCGGCAAAAACTTTTCCTTCGCCAGATTATAAAGCGCGGGGAAAAGTTTGCGTTTGGTCAAATCGCCGGTCGCGCCGAAAATGACCATTATGCACGGGTCAACCGTTTTTTGTGTTTGATTCATATTTTTGCCGTCTTTAGCTAACAATTGATAATATCTTAATTCAAGTTGCCGGTTATTAAAATCAAGAGAATGAACCGCTGAGGACGCTGAGGACGCTGAGGAGAAATAAACGGTTTTTATCGAAAATCAGGCTGAACTTTTCAAAGAAAACTCTGCGTCCTCTGCGTCCTCTGCGGTAAAAATTTTGTTTTGGAAAGATACTGTTATTGAATTTTCTCTAGCTTTGCCGAATCCATTTCCAAACTTCAGGAATTGTCGCGCGTTTGCCATACATCAACATTCCAACGCGATAAACCCGCGCTGCAATCCAGACTAAGAATGCTATCGCCGCGCCGTTCAGCAAAATCGAAAGCGCGATTTGCCAGAACGGAGGCGTTTCGGCAATTATTCTGACGGGCATTGTAATCGGTGCTAAAAACGGCGCAATCGAAACCCAAAATGACACGGGCGAATTCGGGTCGCGGATAACGGCGAAACTCAGATAAAATCCGATAACCAAAACCATTACGGGAATCATCGCAAACTGACTTCCTTCCTGCACATTCGTCACCATCGAACCGATAAGCGCGTAAATCGTCGCGTAGATAAAAAAGCCCAAAAGAAAGAAGATGAAAAAATAAATTACAGTCAGCGGCGTGATGTCGGGAATCGAGATATTCATTCCCGCCGCGCTCATTTGCGCCAGACCAATCCCGACCAGAACCAACGCGGAAGTTACCCAAATCGCCAGTTGCGTCAAACCCGCCAGACCGACGCCGACGAGTTTGCCCATCATCAATTCAAACGGTTTAGCCGACGAAAAAAGAATCTCGGCAATCCGTGTTTCTTTCTCTTCCACAACTGCCGACATAATTTGCTGACCGTAAATCAAAAGCGTGATATAAATCATCAAACCGATGATAAACGCTGCTACAAAACTGCCTTCACTGTCTTTTTCATCGCCCTTTTCGCTGATTTTTTTAACCGTCAAATCTACATTTTGACTCAAATTCTTTAATTTATCCTCGCTGATATTCGCGTCGGCAAGCCGCTGCGAGCGCACCGCCCCGTTGATGGCATTTTTAAGCGAAGAATTGGCGGCGAAATCTCCCGCTTTGCGCGAGAAAAATTCAAACTTTGCATCGGTTGCGTCATAATTCGGCGGAACGATTAAATATGCGTCAATTTCCTTGTCCGTAATTTTGCCGTTTAGTTCACTTTTGATTTGCTCGACCGATTTTTCGCCTGAATTATATTCGACTAAACTGAAACTTTCGCCCATTTGTTCGGCGGCACGCTTCATTTTTTCGTCCTGCGGCGCGGTCAAATCCTTCAGCGAATCCGTCGGCACTTGTTCGGCTTTTTCCGCAGACTTTTCCCTTGAAAGATTTTCCCTGATGCGCGGCGCAACTTTTCCCGTCCGGTCAACGACAACAATGCGCGTCGCTTCGCCTTTGATAGAAAAAATTAACGCCGGAACAACTGCAAATGCCGCCGCCAAAACCGGAAACAGCAAAGTAGCAATTAAAAAAGACCATTTTAGAACGATTTTTTTGTATTCGTGTTTGACGACTGCCAGAAATTTACGCATTTTTTTATATTAAGTTGGTTGCCGCTTTCAAACCTTCTTCGATTTTACTTACATTTTACCAACTTTTTCGATAAAAATATCATTAAGACTAGGCTCGACTTGTTCAAATTTTGAAATAATCGCGCCGTTTTCAATTAACTTCTTCAATAAAAGTTGCGCGTCGGCGTTTTCGGCGAGTTCGAGTTCTTTTTCGTCAGCGTGTTCGATAACTTTCGCCACTAAATTTTTATCCGCCAAAACCGCTTCGCCGCCTTCGCAGCGCAGCGCGATAAGATTTTTCCCGAAACTCGCTTTCACTTCGCGGAGCGTTCCGCTGATAACCTTGCGCGATTTGTTAATCAAAATAATGTCGTCGCACAATCTTTCCGCCGTTTCCATCAAATGCGTCGAGAAAATAATCGTTTTGCCCTGCGCTTTGAGTTCCGCGACGACTTCAATCATAAACTCGACATTCACCGGGTCAAGCCCTGAGAAAGGTTCGTCCAAAATTAGCAAATCAGGATTATGCACAACGGTCGAAATAAACTGGATTTTCTGCGACATTCCCTTTGATAAGTCGGTTGTTTTTTTCTTTTTCCACTCGGCGAGTTTCATTCGTTCAAGCCAATAATCAATCCGTTTATCGGCTTGCGTCTGCGAAACGCCTTTGAGCGCGGCAAAATAACGCAGTTGGTCTTGCACCTTCATTTTTTTGTAAAGTCCGCGCTCTTCCGGCAAATATCCGATTCGATTTTGCGTGCCAGTCGAAACTTTTTCGCCAAAAAGTTCGATTTTGCCTTCATCAGGCGCAGTAATACCGACAATCATCCGAATCGTCGTCGTTTTGCCCGCGCCGTTCGGACCCAAAAATCCGAAAACCTTTCCTACTTTGACATTGAAACTCAAATCTTTAACCGCCGTAAAATTGTCATAACTTTTCGTGACGTTTTCGACGCGCAATGTTACATTTTGTTCGCTCATAAATTATGAATTGAAAGATTATCATAGTTGATTACGACGGAAAAACTCTTTTGTTTGCAAAATTTATTATAATTTCCGGCATTGAATAGACTGAAGTTATTAACATCAACAAAATTATCTATTGGACAACAACAGAATGATTATGTTTGATTAGGGTTGGTTCGGCTGAAATGTATATTTTCAAACACACGGAAATTACGTTAAAAACTAACGGTTAATAATGCCGTAAAATGAAAAAAATAAATTTAAAATTGAAAAGCCCGATGCGCTCTCCCCTTCGCATCGGGCTTTTTTAATGGTCGCCAAAGCTCTCTCGCCGACAACCAAACTTGCAAAAATTTTTAGTAATCCTGAACAGGCAAAGTTACATTCTTTGTCAATTCTATTTCAAACTTTTCATCGGCTTTGATGCTCACGTCTTTGCCTTTTTTCAAAAATACAACACCTGTTCCCGCGCCTGCGCCGATTCCCGCGCCAATCAACGCGCCGTTATCCGCTTTTGAAACCGCACCAAAAATTCCGCCGAGTGCCGTTCCGCCGATGATTGTCAATAAATCTGCTTTTTGTGAAGATTCGGCTTTCAAATCAGTAACTAAACTGCCCGCAATATCTCGTTTTTCGCCGTTTGCCAACCGAAGCGTTTCAAACGAAACCGTCATTCTTCCATCTTTTCCGCCAGCCGAAGCGCGTTTAACTTTTATAATACGTCCTTCGATTATCGTGCCGATTGGCAAAACCACCGCTTCACGCACCTTTACAGGTTCGGCAATCGTAGTTGTAAAAGTATCGTTCACGCTGGAAACTTTAGAATTTATTTCGTTGTCCATCCGGACAAGAATTTTTGTTCCGGCTTGCAGTTGATAAATCGAATCCGATTGGGCGTTTATTGTTATAAAACTTGCAAAGAACAAAGAGAAAAACGCAAAGATTTTGGTCGCTATTCGCCAAAAGTTCATATCTGACCTCCATCTTCGCGGATTTTTTCAAACTAGGACATCCGCGAAGTATAATGGCAATGACTGTGCCATTATTTATAAAAAATTGAAAATGCACTGTTAATACGGTTTTTTGGCATTCTACACAGATATGAGGCAAATTGTCTATTGCCAGGCGGTTACAATATGGTTTAGCTGCTGCACGATATAGGGTAGATTGAATTGCAGATTCAAGATTCAAAATTTAAGATTTCACATTCAGTTTGGAATTTGGAGTCTTGAATCTTAAATCTTGAATCTTAAATTTTGAATTACCGCAAAATCGGGTGTCCGCCACCTTGGCTGTGGTCGGCGGTTTTGTTATAAAATTTGCGGTCATTGTGATAAAGAACGAGATGTTCGCCTTCAAAGCGCACGACATCCGAAACGCGCTGAAAGTCTTTCGTATGTTCGGCAATAATAAAGGCGCACGGATTGTAAGCCATAACCATTCCCGCCGCATAAATATATCCGCCCTGGTCGTAGACAGTTCCCGCGTATTGTGCCGCCGAAATCGCTATATCCGGCGAATATTGTTTATTGCCGTTTTTTGTCCTGTCAGGCGCGGCGATAAAAATCGTGTAATCGGAATAGTTCAAACGATTTCGATAATTATATTGACGCGCCAACGTGAAAAGTTTTGTCAATCCGTCATCAATCGCATTCAACATTTTATAACCCGGCTGATTGACCGAATAAACACGCGCGCCGTTTGGTGTTTGACTAAAATTATAAAATGTATCGTTAGTAATTCTTTGGGCTTCGCTAATCAAAACATGATCCGCCCGACTTTGCGCTTCCGCATTTTGAAACAGTATAAAACCGACGGCAAACATCGAAATAATTCCCAACAAAACTTTCAGCTTTTTCATAAAAAACTCCTCGTGTGAATAAACCAAAAATTATTACCGCAAAATTTGTGCCATCTATAATTTTGGACAAAGAGAAAAAGCCTTGAATAAATCAAGACCTTTTCATAAACATTTAAGTTTTAAGTGATGCTTAGGGCGGGAATCGAACCCGCACGTCCACAAGGGACACAGGATTTTCTTACCAACTACGGCTTTCGCCGCCCTTTCGATTTGGGATTGGTGATTTGGGATTTGGGATTTTTTCAAATCCGCAATCCAAAATCCAAAATCCAAAATCCGTTCGGTTTGTGGTCTGGACTATATCTTCATCTTTTACCAAAATAATGGCAGTCAGACGGAAGCCGTTTTGAATTGGAGATTTATTTTATATCTCATTGAGTCAATAATATATGGTTCTATGAGATTAAAAAATTTACGAGCTTCTCGCGTTCCCATCCGCAATCTGTAACTATCTTTCGACTTGTTAAGTCCCCATTGAATTCCCCATCTTTCTTTGAAATAAGAAATAATAACTTCATTTTCTTCTTTTGAAAGATAAGTATTCAAAGTAACCTCAGCCGAGTGGATTCTGTCTCCAACTCTTTTGAAAGATTTAGAGCCGTCATCCATAAACCAGATTGCCAAGCCTTGCAAGGTTAAATAATTAAGAAATTTGGCGGAAAAAGTTTTCTTTCCGCTTTTGTAACATTTCTTGACCAATACGCGCGTCAACGGAATTAACTTAGGTTCGATAGTAATGTTTTCGTAACCATATTTAGTTTTCCTCTGACGAGTATTCACTTGCTTGCCTGTAATGTGTTCAAGAAGATCTTTTTTGAAAAGAGCATATTCAATTTGCTTGGTTGAATGCCCGATATAGAAGTTGTTTCTGCAACGTCCTCCATCACCTAAAAGCATTCCGCAAATAATACCTCTTTTCTCTAGCTTTGATGAGACATTATAGTCCATCTTTTCTTCTCCAATTCGCAGTCTCTACACTTTTTTGAAAGAACATAATAGGTTAATTCAAACTTAGCTCGGTATTGCTATATTAAAAGTTTCACCGAATTTGACTTCATCCACACAAGAGTTTCCAACCTGTGCGCTCAAATTATCTCTAAGTCCTGTGCGTCTACCTATTCCGCCACCCAAGCACAGAAAAAAGATTAGCACGAGTTAATTTTAAGTTCAAAGTTACAAGGGAAAATAATTACATTGGCGAAACGATGAGAAATGACAAATCGGCAGATAATTGTAATACTGTTGACGGAAACTTTTTGGAAGCTGAATAAAATGGAACAAATTGCGTGGATTTTGTGGACTATTTTGGGCGTTGGTTTAGTCATCGCGGAAATTTTTACGTTGGGATTTGTTCTGTTTTGGTTTGGTATCGGCGCATTTGCAGCGGCTTTGGTAAGTTGGTTAGGTTTTGGTTTCGGCTTGCAATTTTTGATTTTCGCAGTCGTTTCGATTGGGTTAACGGCTATGTCGCGCACGATTTTTGGTAAGTATTACGCGCACGACGAAGATAACGCAGTAAAAATGGGAATTGACGCTTTGCCCGGACAAATCGGCACGGTAACTTTGGCAAGCAAAGGCGCGCTGAACGAAGGCGCGGTTAAAGTCTACGGTTCAACTTGGACGGCTTTTCCGATAGATAGCTCAACTCTTTTGATTGAGGGCGAAAAGGTCGAAGTCGTGCGTGTCGAAGGTGCTTCAATTTATGTCTGCAGAATGTCGGAAGAACTTCCGGAATGGAGGGAAGAAAAGTAAAAAGGCAAAAGTGAAAAGTAAAAAGTGAAAAGTGAAAGCAACCTTTTTACCTTTGTAAATTTATTTCAAATATTTCTAAAGATTTTATAATCTATTAGCCTTTTTACTTTTGTCTTTAGGAAATTTCTTCGATATCCTGGTCAGCCGTATCGTGGATGTTTCCAAAATCTAATGCTTGTAAATCAATTGTGTTATCGGTCGGTTCGGGCAAATTAGCTCCGGTCAGTTTTACTAATATCAAAGTAATATTGTCTTCGCCGCCGTTTTCATTGGCTAATTTAACCAATTGCGCCGCCGCCATTTCCAATCTGTCAAGATTTTCCGTAACAACTCTTTGCATATCCGCGCTGCTGAGTTTGTTGGATAAACCATCACTGCACAGCAGCAAAATATCGCCCTGTTGCGGCATTAGACGAGAGGCAACCGGATAAATCTCATTTTGTGCGCCGAGTGCCTGCAGAATTACATTTTTTAGGGTGTGTGTTTCGGCTTCTTCCGGTTGAATTTGCCCGGCATCAATCAGTTGCTGGACAAGAGATTGGTCTTTGGTTATCTGCGTAATCCGGTCTTTGCGGATTAAATATGCGCGGCTATCGCCGACTTGAACTAAATCAACCGCTTCGGTAGTAATGCTGACACTTGTAAATGTTGCGCCCATTCCGTTATATTGCGGGTCGGAACGTCCCTGCCGGTGAATTAAATGGTTGGCGTAGAGAGTTGCATTATAGAGTTTTCCAATTAACGAATCATCTAAATTATCGGGCGAAATTGTTTTTTCCAGGTCTTCGTCCAAAAAAATTTGGCTAACCGTATCAACCGCCATTTGGCTGGCAACTTCACCTGCCAACGCGCCGCCCATTCCGTCCGAAACGGCTAAAACCAACCCATTATGGTCTATTTCAAACTTTTGCGATTCGATGATAAAGTCGCCCGGATCTTGTGAACTCGTCCAGGTTTTTGAGTCCGTAATATGTAAAAGAAGATAATTGTCTTCATTACCTTTGCGGACGCGCCCGATGTGCGATGTAGCATGTGTTTCAGCAATCAACATAATTAATAAGTCTAGGAAGTCTAGGAAGTCTAGGAAGTTTAGGAAGTCTTGGAAGAAAGAAACCTCTTGACTTTCCAGACTTCCTAGACTTTCCAGACTTTCCAGACTAACTCAACGCTTGGTCTAAATCCGAAATAATATCTTCAACATCTTCAATTCCAACCGACACGCGCACTAAACCGTCAGTAATTCCCAAATTTTCGCGTTTTTCCGTCGGAACGGAAGCGTGTGTCATCGTCGCCGGATGCGAAATTAAACTCTCTACGCCGCCCAAACTTTCTGCTAATGTACAAAGTTTGACGTTTTCCAAAACTTTTTTTGCCGCTTCGAGCGAACCCGTTTCAAACGCAACCATTCCGCCGAAGCCGGTTTGCTGGCGTTTTGCCAATTCGTGCTGCGGGTGCGCGAGCAATCCCGGATAATAAACCTTCTGCACGTTTGGATGTTCGGCTAAAAAATTCGCTACGGCGCGTCCGTTTTTATCGTGGGCTTCCATTCTGACGGCTAAAGTTTTCGTCCCGCGCAAAACCAGGAACGAATCAAACGGTGAAAGAATCGCCCCGATACTGTTCTGCACGAATTTTATCCATTCGGCATCTTCTTCATTGTTCAAAGTAACAAAGCCGCCGATGCTGTCGGAATGACCGTTTAGATATTTTGTTGTCGAATGCACGACAATATCAACGCCGAAATTCATCGGCTGCTGCAAATACGGCGACATAAACGTATTGTCGCAAACGACTCGTGCGCCGTGCGCGTGAGCAACATCGGAAACCGCCTGCAAATCCGTCACGGTCATCACCGGATTAGTCGGAGTTTCGACAAAAACCATTTTCGTATTAACTTTGAAAGCGTTTTCGACGTTGGTCACGTCGGAAGTGTCCACAAAATCAAACTCGATGCCGTAATTCGCTAAAACTTTGCTGAATAAACGGTAAGTTCCGCCATAAGTATTGTCGCCGACGATAACGTGGTCGCCTGCTTTGACAAGTTTCAAAATCGCATCAATCGCCGACATTCCCGAAGCAAAAGCGTAACCGTATTTCCCGCCTTCGAGCGCGGCTATATTTTTCTCTAATGCCAGTCGCGTCGGGTTTTGCGTCCGCGCATATTCAAAACCTTTATGAAGCCCAAGTCCTTCCTGTGCATAAGTTGAGGTTTGATAAATCGGGACGCTCACCGCGCCCGTTGCGCTGTCGGGTTCATTTCCCGCGTGAATTGCAATTGTTGAAAAACCCATAGAAAAGCAACGACTGACTAAAATAAAAAACCTTAATTATCTTAACTTATTTCGAGGTGAACAGATTTATAAAATACTTGTATTAACGAGGCAATATGGTAACTTGCTAAAAAGAAAATTGCAAACTAAGAACTTCAGAACACAAAATTTAATTTACCGTTTCCGTAAAGTCCCTGCCCTGACATTTTTCCCGTTATTGCCTTTCCGTCAAAAACGATTTCACCATTGACAATAACCGTTGAAAAACCTTCAGCGTATTGGTGTGGTTTGTCAAACGTCGCTTTGTCGGCAATCGTTTTTTCGTCAAAAATTACTATATCCGCCGCGAAGCCTTCACGAATCAAACCTCTGTCGCGTAAATTAAAAGTCTGCGCGGGCAAAGAAGTCATCTTCCGAATCGCATCTTCGAGCGTAATGATTTTCAAATCGCGGACGTAATGACCTAAAACACGGGCGTTGTTGCCGTAGCCGCGCGGATGCGGAAAGCCTGCGCCGAACTCGCGCACGCTGCTGTCGGAAGCAATCATCGTAAAAGGCTGGCGCATAATGTTCTGCACGTCTTCCTCGCTCATCACGCGATAAACCATTCCCGCGCCTCCTTTTTCATACATCTCGAAAATTTGTTCGATTTGTGCGTCGAGTTTCTTTTTGCCTCTGGTCATTTGCGTAATCTCGACGATATTTTTACCGTTAAATTCGGGATTCGGGCGATAACTGGCGACATACGCAAAACTGTAATCCTTAAAATCTTTTTTCTTGAGGTCTTCTTTCATTTCCCTGATGATTTTTTCGCGTGTCGGCGCGTCGGCAAGCCGCTTTTTGCCTTCTTCGCGTCCACCGGCAATTGCCCAATTCGGCATTCGCGCATCGAGCGAAGTCGAAGAAGCCGTATACGCATATTGGTCAACCGTGACCGTCAAACCGCGTTCTCTCGCCGATTTAACCAAACTAATAGTCATCGGACTTTCGCCCCAAAGTTTTTTGCTGGAGATTTTAAAGTGCGAGATTTCGACCGGCAGATTTGCTTGTTCGCCGATATTTATTGCTTCTTCGATTGATTTGACGACATCCGTGCCTTCGTCGCGGATGTGGCTGGCATATACGCCGTTGTATTTTGCAGCGATTTTCGCAAGTTCGACAATTTCTTCAGTTTTAGCAAAAGTTCCGGGAACATAAATCAATCCTGTCGAAAGCCCTAACGCGCCGTCTGTCATTGCTTGCTCGACAATGTTATTCATCGCCATCTGCTCTTCAATCGTCGGAGCGCGATTATCCAAACCCATCGCTTTTGAGCGCACCGAACCGTGCGCGATTAATGTTCCGAGATTGACGGCAATTGGTGTTTGGCTTATTCGACCGAGAAATTTTTTAACATCGGTTGCCGAACTGCCGCAATTTCCCGTAACGAGCGAGGTTACGCCCATCCGAATAAAATTTTCCGCCGAAGGATTGTTGTAAATATCTTCGACGTGCGCGTGAACGTCAATAAAACCGGGCGCGACGATTTTATTTTGCGCGTCAATCGTTTCCTTTGATTCATTCGGATTGATTTTGCCGACCTTGACGATGCGACCGTTTTTGATACCAATCGAGCCGCGAAACCAGGGATTGCCTGCGCCGTCAACAATTCGGGCGTTAAAAACCGCCAAATCATAAAGTGGTTCGGCAGAAGCCGTGATGCCGGACGGCGAAAAAACAATTGTCAAAAACATTAGAACAATTGTGATTGAAGTAAAGATTTTTACAAACATTTGATTAACTCCTTTATTTTGTATTTTGACACATTTTAACTGTTCAAATGCTCTCCAACGCCTTCGCTTCTTCCCTGTCGTCGTAAGCATTATGGAGATGCACCGGCTCGGTTTTCTTCCGCAAACGCAAATTCAAAATTTCGACGAGAACCGAAAACGCCATCGCAAAATAGATGTAGCCTTTCGGGATGTGTTGATCTAAACCTTCGCCAATCAAAGTTACGCCGATTAAAATCAGAAACGACAGAGCCAGCATCTTGATAGTCGGATGTTTTTGGACAAACGCGCCGATGCTTCCCGCAAAAGCCATCATAAAACCGATGGAAACAATCACCGCTGCAACCATCACCCATACATTGTCAACCATTCCCACTGCCGTAATCACCGAATCGAGCGAGAAAACAATGTCAAGCAAGGCAATTTGGACGAGAACGCTGCCGAGCGACGGATAAACTCTCGTTGACCGCGAACCTTCTTCGCCTTCCAGCGAGCCGTGAATTTCATGCGTGCTTTTGCCAAGCAAAAACAAACCGCCAATGAGCAAAACAAGGTCGCGCCCGGAAATTTCCTGACCAAAAACCGTAAAAAGCGGCGCGGTCAAACCGATAACCCAAGTTAATGAGAAAAGCAAAATGACGCGCATCCCGAGTGCCAGCGTCAAACCGATATAACGCGCTTTCGGCTGCTGCTCAACCGGAAGTCTGCCGGAAAGAATCGAGATAAAAACGATGTTGTCAATGCCGAGAACGAGTTCGAGAAGTGTTAATGTCAAAAACGCAATCCAAATCGAAGGGTCAGCCAGCCATTCCATATTTAAAAATCTCTCTTTATTTGTAAAATCTTAAAAACCTTTCAAGTTTATAAAAGATTATGCCGATTAACAAAACTCATCTTCGATAAACAAATTGTCCGTTGATAATTGTTGCCGCTGCCGCGCCCGTAAAGTTCCAATTATCAAATGGTGAATTTTTCGATTTTGATTTTGAATCGGAGTTTTTGTAAGTCCAATTTAAATCGGGGTCGAGAATTGTAACATCGGCAATCGAGCCGACTTTCAAAGTTCCGCGATTTTGTAATTTGAAGATTTTCGCCGGATTGGTCGAACACAGTTGAACGAGTTTGACCAAATCAATAATCCCTTTATGAACGAGTTCGTTAAAAGCCAAGCCGACAGCCGTTTCCAAACCGATAATGCCGAACGGCGCACGGTCATATTCGAGAGCTTTTTCGTCGGCGTGATGCGGCGCGTGGTCGGTGGCGATTGCGTCAATCGTGCCGTCTTTTAATCCTTCTAAAATTGCTTCGAGATGTTCTTCGCCTCGCAGCGGCGGCGACATTTTTGTATTCGTGTCGTAACCTTCGACGGCTTTATCGGTCAAAGTAAAATGATGCGGCGTAACTTCGCAAGTTACATTTACTCCTTCATTTTTGGCACGTCGAACAATTTCAATCGCGCCTTTGGTCGAGATATGCGCGATGTGAATATGCGCTCCGGTTTCCTTTGCCAAAAGAATATCACGCACCGCGTCAATTTCTTCGGCAAGCGCGGGCATTCCTTTCAAACCCAAAAGCAATGAAATTTTCCCCTCGTGCATCACGCCGCCCGAAGATAAAGATTTATCCTCGCAATGGTCAACGACGGGCAAATCAAAATCCTTCGCATATTCCATCGCACGGCGCATAATTCCGGCATTCGGCACAGGTCGCCCATCATCGGAAACGGCAACCGCGCCCGCTGCTTTCATTTCGCCCATTTCGGCTAATTCACAGCCATCCGAACTTTTTGTTATTGCGCCTATTGGAAAAACATTCGCAAGCTGCGCGTGTTCCGCCTGCTCAATCATATAGCGCGTAATTGCCGCGTTATCGTTTATCGGCTGCGTGTTCGGCATCGGACAAACGCTCGTCCAACCGCCCGCCACCGCCGCCGCGCAGCCCGACGCAATCGTTTCCTTGTGTTCCTGTCCCGGCTCGCGCAGATGAACGTGAAGGTCAATAAATCCAGGCGCGATAATTAAACCTGTCGCATCGAAAACTTCCGCATCTTCCGGCGCAGATTCTTTCTGTCCGAGCCACGCGGTAACTCGCCCGTTTTCGATTAAAAGATTTTTCCCGCTGTTTTGTCCTTCGGTCGGGTCAATCAAATGACCGTTGATAATTAAAAGTTTCATTCAAGATTATTTTGTTTAACTGCAGTTTCGTTTAAAAATAGTTTTCGACCCATAGCAGTTAATTCCCATACACGGGAGATATAGACTTCGTCAAAACTTGGATTCTGTGGTGTATAGGCATTACTTTTTATACTTATTAACTCTAAAGCAAGAACTTGATTTCTAATTACTTCAAAACTTTCTTCAGAGATTTTGTAGCTATCTATTTCATCAGGCTCAGATTGAATTTCATTACTCAAGCAAAAGTATTCTTTTCCATTTTCAAAATAATCCATTATCATGAAAGATAAAGCATCTTTTATGTCTCTTTCGTTACAACCTCCGATTGCTGCTCTACCAATTGAAAAAAATAAATTATGCCAGCTTATTTCACAGTGCCATGTTTTGGTACTACCTTCGTAATTGAAATAGACCTTTAGTTTTTGATTATTAAAAGCGAATTGTGTCGGATCAAAATGAATTGATGATTCTTTAAGTTTAATAATTTCATTTATCAAATCATCATACCTTTTTTGCAAGTCAGCTAAACGGCTTAATAATTCGGTATTATCAATTCTACCGGCTTTAATCCAACCTTTCTGAGGATTCATAACAATGGACTGACTTAAACTTGTTATAACTTTTTCTTTCAGTTCATCTGTTGTTTTCCAAAAATTACAATGGTGTCTTTCAACTTTCTTTTTGAACGCTTCAAGTTTTTTACGAATTTTGGAATCAGTTTCAGATTTGCCGAGTGGAATACTGCTTAGGTCAGAATGAACAAAAGCAAGAACAGGAATATTTTGAGAAACCGCAAAATCATATTCTTTTTCGGTATAACTAATTCCGCTTTCATCCATCGAACCGTATCTGCCGCCGATAACCAAAACGTAGTAATCCGAATCTTCAATTACTTTTTTTATCAATTCCCAAGCAGTATCATTGGTTGCAGGAAAAATTTCCATTCCGGCAGGAAATTGGTTGAGTTTCAAAATTGCATTTAAAATAGCTTGTCGTTCTTTTTCTAAGTCTTGAAATGTAGAGCTGACGAATATTTGGTAACGTGGTTGAGACATATCTTATTCACCTCTAAATTCAGCGATAACTTCAATCTTCCCGACAATATTTCGATTAAATTCTTCCAAATCTTCCGCAGGAATCCAGTATTCTTCATGCGTTCCGCTACCGACAATTTTTACTTCGTAATTGACCAGAAAATCTTTGCGGATTTTAAATTTAGTCACATAGCCGATTTTATCTTCGTTATACTTTGTGTTCCAATCGCGGGCGATTTGCGTTGCGTATTCTTCGTTCAAAACCGGATAGTAAATCGGCTGTTCGGGAAGACGCGGTGGAAAAGCCGCAAAGTTGCTTGCTTCGATTAAAGCTAATTCCTTTGCGCCAACAGGACGAAATAAAGTTATTGTTTCATCTTTCATTTAAGCGGCGCGAAGCAATGTTTCGCGGACGTTTTGGGCGATTTCGACCGGATAAAAATAATTCGACGGGTAAAGATAATCTTCGCCCGATTCGTCCACGATGCGAATATAATCGTCTTTTGCCGCGTTTTCATCCGGCAGAACTTCGTAAATTTTGCGAATTTCCAAATCTTCACAGCCTTCGTTTTTAATACACAAAACAAATTGTCTGTCTTTATAATTCATATCTTTAATCCAAAAATGTTTTGATTTTTATTTTTCTTTTGCCGATTCCGTGCGCTTCATACCAATGCAGTTCGGCGAGTCTTATTCTACCATTTTGCAGTTTTACTTGAGCAATTCCTTTTAATTTCCGCCAGCGTCCGCGACCAAATTGTTCTCGCAAATCGGAAATTTCACGGATGCTTGAGCCAACGGCGATTGTTTTAATTTCTGAAATTTTTCCGACTATTTCAAAGACTTCATTCATTAGCCCGGATTTCCTCCGGTTGCCAGATACAAAACCGCCATTCGCACGGCAACGCCGTATTTTACCTGGTCTAAAATCAAAGAGCGCGAACTGTCTGCCACGTCCGAAGCGATTTCGATGCCGCGATTCATCGGACCCGGATGCAGAACGATTGCATCTGATTTTGCTAAATCAAGTCGCTCTTGCGTTAATCCGTAATGAATCGCGTATTCGCGCAAAGTTGGAAAATACGCGGAATCTTGACGCTCGCGCTGGATTCGTAAAATCATCACAACGTCCGTGCCTTCGATTGCTTCTTCGACCGATTTGGAAACAAACAAATCCTTTTCGACGAGATGCTGAAAATCATCCGGCACGAGCGTTTTCGGACCTGCAACTTTTACTGTTGCGCCGAGTTTTGTCAGCAGATGAATGTTTGAACGCGCAACGCGCGAATGCAAAATATCGCCGATGATTGCGACATTCAAGCCTTCGATTTTCTTTTTGTGTTCGCGGATTGTCATTGCATCGAGTAATGCTTGAGTTGGATGTTCATTTGCGCCGTCGCCCGCATTGACGATTGCGGCTTTGCTGACTTTAGCGAGTTGATGCGGAACGCCCGCGCTCGAATGGCGGACGACAATGCAGTCTGGTGACATCGCGTCGAGATTCATTGCCGTATCAATCAAAGTTTCGCCTTTTGCTACCGACGAAGATGAAACGCTGATGTTGACGGCATCGGCGGAAAGACGTTTTGCGGCGAGTTCAAAGGACGTGCGCGTGCGCGTGGAAGCCTCGAAGAAAAGATTGATGACGGTCTTGCCGCGCAGCGTCGGAACTTTTTTTATCTCGCGCTGATTTATCTCGCGGAAATTTTCCGCCGTGTCGAGAATCCCGACAATCTCTTCGGCGGAAAGATTGCGGATTCCGAGTAAATCTCTTCGGCGAAATGGTTTGTCCATTTTTTATAATAAAAAAGGCGATATTTAATCGCCTGCTGAATACGAAAAACTGACATTTGCCTCGGCAATTTTCGTTTTGCCTTTATATTTCGTCAATCTACCCTTCAAAAGAATTTCGCCTTCGGGACGAGTCTCGGGAAAATTGCCGAGTTTTGTAAATGTTCCGTCGAATTGGTAACTGATTCCGCCTACTGCTTTGGTAGTAAATGTTAAATTCTTTCCGTTTAATGTCGGTTTCAACAGTTGAAAATCTTTCGCGCTTTTTTTCTTCAGGCGAATCAAACCATAGATCGGCGGTTTTTCCTGCGCACCGTAATTTCCGCTGAGATGAATTTCTGAAATATCGGCAAAAGTCTTAGTCGGATTTTTGATTGTGTAATAACCGAAAACATCAACTTTATTGTTTTTCTGGGCGAATGTGGTTAAAGCCGGAACTGACAAAAATAATAACAAAAAATGTATCGAAAATTTTCTCACCTGAAAACTCCTATTTATTCCGTCGGACGCTCGAAAATACCGACGGCTTCGACATCATCATATTCCTTGAGCATAACTTTTATAATTTCCGCCCTTTTCGTCGGCACGACTTTGCCGATAAAATCCGCTTGAATCGGAAGCTCGCGGTGTTCCTTCCCGCGGTCAATAAGAACGGCAAGCTGCACGCGACGCGGTCTGCCGAAATCCATCAGTTGGTCGAGCGCAGCGCGAATCGTTCTGCCCGTGTAAAGCACGTCGTCAACTAAAATTATATTTTTGTCTTCGAT
>JBPCPU010000027.1:0-30249 GCA_050998795.1 Pyrinomonadaceae bacterium | reverse complement strand
GGCTTGGTGTTTTGTGAGTAGCCGGTAATTTGAAAACCAAATAAGACAAAGAGCAGAATAAAAATAAACGCGGTAAATTTAAACACTTCAGATTTATTTTGCACTCGCATAAAACCTC
The DNA here is from genome assembly GCA_050998795.1 of Pyrinomonadaceae bacterium. GTDB lineage: Bacteria > Acidobacteriota > Blastocatellia > Pyrinomonadales > Pyrinomonadaceae. The sequence continues at coordinate 30,131 of JBPCPU010000027.1, read as the reverse complement.
CTCTAGCTCACGAATAGAATGTGAATAACTACAGCTTTAATATCTTAGCAAATATTAAGGCTGTAGTTTTTATACAGTTTTCGTTAAAACAACGGGTTATTCAATAATACCTTCGCCAAATTCAAATTTTATCTGAAAATCGGCAAAATTCGGGTAGTATATTGTGCTTAATGAGCATAATCACTGTGCTTTCGGTGCAGTAACGGCAACTTGTCGAAAGCACCAACACGAGATTTTTGTCGCTCTTGCTCCAATCTACGTCTGGAAGCGGTAGTTTCGTTCCGATTTTGATGACTTCGCTTTCCGCAACTGCCACAGGCTTCGGAGCAGAAGCAGAAAAGAAATAGCGGTTGACGAGAACACCACCAAACAATAACGCAACAATAATAATTGCGATGTTTGAAACGGTTTGGATTTTTTTGTGTATATTTCTCATATCCTTAATTTTAGAAGCAGACGGCTAAACCTATGAAAGTGCCGATTCATAAGCCTGCCAGCCTTGCTTAACTTTATGAGTAAGCGTAAAATCGCCGTTTTTTTCCGTTCCGTCAACAATTGCTTCGATATGAACATCCATCGTGACGGTAGCAAGGGTCGGGTCACTCGAGTTAATTGCATAATTGATGTTTGAAATGTCGAAGGCACTGACTCGTATATCGCCATTTCGAAATTTTTCACGGAATTGAGTTTCCGTATAATTCTTATCGAAAAAGTTGCTGAATACATACTCGTTAGTGCCGAGAAAGCGCATCATTCTTCCAAACCAATAATCAGTGTCTCCGCCTGATTCTGCAACTATCGAAGTAGCGAACTGGGTCGCAAAAAAATCATTTTCCGGTCCATCTGGCATATTTTTATCCTTCCTTATTTATTAATTTTTTGGTATATCGTGGTGAAAACTTTGCACAAATTTTGCAAAAAAAGCAAGTATTATCCGCAATAGTTTTCAGATGTGTTAATGGCAAGACTTATGCCAACCGTTTTGCGCCTGTCGAGACGTTGATACTGACGGAAAAAACACCGGCAACTATATCAAAATTGATAGTATTAGAATCAGTTTTGATATAGAATGCTCTACAAGCAGTCCCAGAAATTCCAAATTAAAACACGGTTAAAATTTTTCAGATGAACTTGGATTCCGGCACAAAAATCGGGCGATATGAGATTCGGTCGTTGCTCGGTGCAGGCGGAATGGGCGAGGTTTATCTGGCGTTCGATACGACACTCGAACGCGAAGTGGCGATAAAGTTTCTCAAGCACACGGACGACGCGGAAAAACTCCGGCGGTTTCGTCAGGAAGCCAAAGCCGTTTCCGCCTTGAATCACTCGAACATTTTGACGATTTACGAAGTCGGAGAATTTCGGGATTCTCAATTTATTGTTTCCGAACTGGTCAACGGCAAAAATCTGCGCGATTTTCTCAACGAACAAAATCCGACACTCAACGAAGTTTTAGACATCGGCATTCAAGTCGGGAACGCGCTGGCGGCGGCACACGCGGTCGGTATTGTCCACCGCGACATAAAACCCGAAAACGTGATGGTTCTGCCAGACGGTTACGTTAAAGTTCTGGATTTCGGATTGGCAAAATTCGTCGTCACCGAGAAGGATTCAATACAAAATTCCGTCGCTTCGACTGCTTCTCTGATTCATACGAAAGCGGGAATGCTGCTCGGCACGGTCAATTATATGTCGCCCGAACAATTGCGCGGCAAACCCGTTGACGAGCGCACCGATGTTTGGAGTTTGGGCATTGTTTTATTTGAAATGCTCACTCGCCGGAGACCTTTTATCGGCGAATCGGTCAGCGATGTTATCGCCGCCGTGCTGGAACATTCCTTGCCGCCGATTGCCGAACTCAATTTGCAAATTCCGACGGAAGTTGAAATTGTCATCCGTAAGGCTTTGGAAAAGAATGCCGACAACCGATTTCAGACCGCAAGAGAATTTGTTTCAGCTTTGAAAAATGTCAAACTTTTCTCGGAAAGCGGCAATTATTCGGCTGTCAGCATAAATCCGCCTGCAAATTCATTTCATTCGCAAAAGACTTTATTCACCGATGCCGCTCAAGCCGTCACCACTGACTCGAAAAATCTTTCAGGTTTGTTTATTGCCGGAACGAGGATTCGGTGGCGCATAATCGCTTTGCCATTTTTTTTGCTGGCGGCGATGTTTGCCTTCGTCGGCTGGTTTTATGTTTATCAGCCGACTGTCCAAAAATCGTCGGGCAAACAGATGAAATCCCGGCGGCTGACGACGACCGGCAATGTTATTAACGCAGTGATTTCACCCGACGGACGTTTTGTCGCATATGTGCGGAGCGACGGCGGACAACAAAGTTTGTGGCTCAGGCAAGTTAACGAAACCGCCGGCCAGGAATTGATTCCGATTAGTGCCGAAAATTATGCGGGTCTGACCTTTGCGCCGGACGGAAACTGGATTTACTACACGGTTTTTATAGGTAATTCAATCGGAAAATTAAATCGGATTATGATGTTGGGCGGTTCGCAGCAAGAAATTGCCAAAGACGTTGATTCGACGATTTCATTTGCGCCGGACGGAAAAACTTTCGCGTTTATCCGCAGTAATCCGAACCAGGGCGTTGACCAAATCATCGTTTCAAACACGGACGGCAGCGGCGAGCGAGTGTTGAGCGAAAGAAAACGCCCCGAATTTTATACGATTAGCACGCGGGAAAGTCTTTCGTGGTCGCCGGACGGGAAATTTATCGCGTGTCCGACCGGGAAAACCGGAGCGGACGGCGAATTTATGAGCGTCGCGGAAATTGCCCTCGAAACCGGACGGGAAACGCCGCTCACGGCGACGAAATGGCATCGCGTCGGGCGTATTGCGTGGACGAAAAACAGCGATGAGCTATTGATAACGGCGGCGGAGAGCGGCTCGGAATCGTTTCAAGTTGTCAAGATTTTTCGTTCAAACGGGAATACGCAAAATGTCACGGGCGAATTAAACGATTATTATAACTTGAGTTTGAGCAAAGATTCGACGCTTTTGCTCGGCGTGGCGTATGACAAAAATTCTAATTTGTTCACTGCTTCGAGCGAGCAGCCCGCGCAAACCGTACAGATTGCCAGCGGCATTTATGACGGCATCGGCGGTGTTTTGTGGATGGCGGACGGGCGCATCGTTTATGTTTCGACCGAAAGCGGCAACCGTGACCTTTGGACGATGAACGCAGACGGAACAAATCGCCGACAACTGACTTTCGATAAAGCGGCGGACGATTTTCCGTCTGTTTCAAACGACGGACGATTCGTCGTTTTCGTTTCGTCACGGTCGGGCGCATCGCATCTTTGGCGGATGAATTCGAGCGGCGGCGAATTAAAACAACTGACTGACAAGGGCGGCGAAAATCTGCCGGTTATCACCCCGGACGGCAACTTCGTGATTTATTCAGCCAGAGCCGAAGGTCGGCTCGTGTTGTGGCGGGTTTCCGTCGAGGGCGGCGAGCCGTTGCAGTTGACTAAAGAGCAGACGAGTTGGGCGGCAATCTCGCCCGACGGTAAATTGATAGCGTGTCTGACGCGCGATACCTCGCTCGAATCGCTGACGACTGTTGCCGTCGTTTCCGCCGAAACAGGTAATATCTTGAAAACCTTCAAACCTGCCGGACACATCGTTTCTCCGACACTTCCGGCACTAATTCGTTGGATGCCCGATGGTCAAACCATCGCGTATGTCGCCCACATCAACGGCATCTCGAATGTTTGGGCGCAAGCCGCGACGGGCGGCGAGCCGAAAAAATTAACCGATTTTACGGCTGACCGGATTTTTTCGTTCGATTGGTCAAAAGACGGCAAGCGAATCATCTATGCTCGCGGCGTGCTTCGCAACGATTTGATTTTAATTGAAAACTTTTAAATAAATTTAAGATTTTTGCAAAAAAATGTGTTTCATACTTGAAACACAAAACAACTTATGTTAGATTTGTGTCATCAATGAAACAGAATGCCTTTGACGGTAGGCATCTAACAAAGAGAAAATAAGGGAAAACATTAAGAAAACATTTGAAGCAAGGAGAAAGCAAAAATGAAATTTACAAATAAATCGAAAGTTAATCCATTGAGCCGTGTGCCGCGCCAACAGCGTCTTATTATGGCGATTCGCGGCGGCGCGGGCGTTGGCAAAAGTCATTTTATCAGTTCGATGGCGGAAGCGGGCTTGGGAAAACTCTGTATTTTCGACACCGAACGCAAAGCGCGTCTGCTGCGCGGAGTCGGGCAAACATTCGACGCTCTGGAAATCGAGCAATCCGACGAATTGCCGGAATTTATCGAATGGGCAATCAACGGCGAAGGGACGGAACAAAATTATGGCTGTTTCGCGCTTGACAGTTGGGCGGCGTATTTCGGCGCGAAACATTCTGAGATGCTCGAAGCCGTGCGCGATAGAACAGGCGACCCGCTTGCTCAACCGAGCGCGGAAGAATTGGCGGCCGACCAAATGATTTTGCAATCAGTTTTGCGAAAGCTCTGTATCGAAAGCGGAAAATGCGTCGTCATTGCCGACCAAATTGCCGCCAAAGGCAAAGAGGCAAAAGAAGACAATGAAGTCGGGCGCGTTCTGCCGATGACGGCTTCGGGTTTAGAGTATTTTGTGGACGTGATGTTGGAAGTTTCGATGCAGGAACGCGACGGCGAAATTACGCGGGTTTTCCAAGTCGTGAAATCAAATTCGCCCGTGTTTGAAGTCGGTTTTGAGATGACGGGTAATGTCGGTTTTAAAGATTTTCTCGAATATATGAAAGGCGAACAAGCATTAGAACTCGCGTTTGATAAACCTGCAAAATCGGACGTGCCGGAATTTATCGAAGACAGAAAACCGTTTTCGATTGCGCCGCAAGCGATGACGGTTGAGGATTTGATTAAGAAGGCGGAAGACAACGGATTCAAACAAGCCGACATTGTAACGGGCGCGAAAATTTATCACAATCAGCCGAATATTTATCATTTAACTGACGAACAAATCTTGGATTTAGACCGCCGAATGACGGCGCGAATCGAAAAGACGCAGACGCAAGTTAAAGAAATAAAAAGCGACAAACGCGTTAAAGCGGCATAAAAAGTTTTGCCGGGCAAAAGCAAAAGGCGAGCGAACAAGGGCGGTAACCAAAAAGGACAAGGGAAATCGGGAAATTCTTCATTGTCCTTTTTTGTTTTTTTATTTCAAATTTTGGAGGAAATATGTTGAAAATTATTTTGGGCGTTATTGTTGGTTTTGTGGTTTGGTCAATTCTGTGGGTTGGATGCGATTCGGTTATCAGAGCAATTGCACCGAGTATTGCACCGGGCAAAGATTTATCAGATATTCCAACTGTTTATCTTGCAGTGAAGTTGCTACTGAGCGTGATTTTCTCAATTATTTCAGGCTATATTGCAGCTTTAATTGCTCAGGAAAATACAAAATCAACTTTAATTTTGGGCGTTTTGCTTTTACTCGTCGGGATTATGGTGGAAGTCAGCATTTGGAATTTGCTGCCCGTATGGTTTCACTTAGCATTTTTAATTTTGCTGATTCCGATGACGGTTTTCGGCGGAAAATTGCGAAATGAGAGGTGAGAAGTTCGGCAATCAAATTTTAATTATCATTTGATAGTTCTCATTTCTCACTTAAAATTAAATTTCGTGCCGATTCGTCATTGCTTTGTCCATCGTAACTTCATCCACAAATTCCAAATCAGAACCAACCGGCATTCCCATCGCAATGCGCGTAACTTTTACGCCTAAAGGTTTGAGCAAACGCGCGATGTAATTTGCCGTTGCTTCGCCTTCGGTGGTCGGATTCGTAGCGACAATAATTTCTTTAACTTCAACATCTTCGTTATTTTGCGGCATAAGGCGCGGCAGCAGATTCGTCAGCATCAATTCATCGGGACCAACGCCGCGAATCGGCGAAAGCGCACCGTGCAGAATGTGATAAAGACCTTTGTAACTGCGTGTTTTTTCGACGGCGACCAGATTATACGGTTCTTCAACGACGCAAATCATCGAACGGTCGCGCGTCGTCGAGGCGCAATACATACACGGGTTTACGTCTGTCAAATTATTGCAGACCGAACAAAAAACTATTTTTTCTTTGACTTCGCGCAACGCTTCGACAAAATTTTCGACTTCCGTATCAGTTCGGCGTAAGATGTGAAAAGCTAATCTTTGCGCGCTTTTGTGTCCGATTCCGGGAAGCCGTTTAAATTCGTCAATGAGTTTGGCAACAGGTTCTGAGTATTCTAACATTTAGTTTGAAATTGGTCTTTGGTCTTTGGTCTTTGGTTTTCGTTAAGAATAATACTCAATATTGAGCAATAGAAATCAAAGACCGAAAACCGAAGACCAAAGACCAATTTCCAAAATTACATCAAGCCGGGCGGCAGCATTCCGCCGAGTTTTCCTTTGAGCGACTCTTCGACCTTGCGTTTAGCTTCATTTAACGCTGCCATCGCCAAATCCTGAATCATTTCAGTGTCGCCGTCCTTGACCAAATCGGGCGAGATATTAAGTTCCAAAACTTCAAAATCGCCGCGCATTTTCACCGTTACCGCGCCGCCGCCCGCCGAAGCGTCAACGACCATTTCCTTCATTTCCTTGCCCATCTGCTCCTGCATTTTCTGGGCTTGTTTCATCATCGAATTGATGTCAAAACCACCGGGTAATTTCATTACTTTTTTTACTCTCCAAATTAAAAATTGTTATTCTTGAAACGTAGAAACAGTATAACAAACGCATTTGCAATTGTCTTGCAAATGAACAATTAATGTTTCATCCGCGACGGGCGAAAGCGAATAAAAATCTGAAAACCGCCGTGATTTTGTCCGCCGTAGACTGCCGCAATCGAAGCCGGATTGTGATTGTAAATTGCCCGCGCGCCTAAACCGACATCAATTCCTTTATCTTTTACCAAATCGCGGATGCAGCCGACGGAAAACGCGCCGACTAAAAAATTGCGATGCGCGTAGACTGCATTTTCCAAAACGAGTTCGTGCGCGGATTTCTGCACTTGTTCGGCGCGTCAGAAAATCGTGTTTTTCTGAAATTGGTAATCGGATTCAAATAAATTATTCAAACTAAAATAGCGCGAATAATGAAACCCTAAAATCATTATCCGCGCCGTTTATTCGCTCATTACCCCCAACGAGCGAAACCTGTAAATCAAATTCAAAGGATTTTTGTTAGCCAAATGGCGCGGGAATGAAACCCTACAATCATTCCCGCACCGCCTTATCCACTCAACCCCCATTGAGTGAAACTTTAACCGCCGATTGTAAATAGTTGGCGGAAACTGTTTCGTTTGTTCGCTATCGCCAAACGATTAAAAGTGTCTGTCCGCCGACGGTAACAACCGTAATTGCCTTTACCCGCAGCCGCTTCGTCGTGTTCGGCGCACGAACAAATTGCGACAGCCATATCCAGCCGATTAACCGTTCCGTTCGGATTAAAACCAGAACGAGAATAAACAATCGGGTTTGAGAAATACTTGAGCTAAGTTTTTACGGAGTTTTTAAGACTTGAGGCAAACTTGAGAAATCGAGTTTAAATGAAAAAAGGCGAATCAGTAACTCGCCTTTGAAAAAGTTAGATTGGTTGAAATTTTAGGGTTGAGCCGTAAAATTCAACTCATTAAATTCACTAATGACGCTGAGAGTTTGAGGAGTAAAAGAATAGCGTTTCGAGGATACACTCAAAATATAAGTTTCACCGGCTTGAACTTCTTTAAATCGGAAATAACCGAACGGGTTAGTTAATGCCGATTGTGTTTTACCTGCGCTATCGGTCAAATAAACAAATGCTTTTGACACGCCTCTGCCGGATTGCGTCAGAACTCGTCCGTTAACGGAAGAAGGACTTGCCGTCAAATCCGGGCTGGCTTTAACGGCGATTGCGCCTAACGCCCAATCTATTGCAAAAGTTAATGTCCAACTCATTGTAACAGTCGAGGAAGGCAATGCCGGTGCCGCTTCGGTGCTGCCGCCTCCGACATCCGAACCGGAATCACCGTCCGGGAAATTTCCCAACCACTGCAACGTCTGTCCGGCACCGGGAGAAGCATCAATCGCATTAAACGAAGTTGCCACCGTATCCAGAACAATATCTCCATTCCCGGCGGTGATTGATAATATCGGCATATTGCTGTTGCCGCGTGCAGGAACTAAAGCACTGTTTGGATTGACTTGATTAACATTATTGAATGTAATTGCTCCGCCGACAATAAAATTCACGCTCGTTACGGCAGTAGGTTTTATCGTAATTACCACATTGCCCGATGCCGGAAGCGGATTCGGAGCAGTTGCTTGCTCGGTTAAAACAAAAAGTTCGACCGCGCTTTGAAAATTCGGAGCAGGTGAGAGAACGGCTGTATCCGGCGGCACGGTTCCCGGAACTGCAATTGGTGTCATCGTAATTCCCGCGTAAGTTACGCTTTGCACACGACTTGTCGCAATTCCGGGGGTCATCACCACACTGTCTTTTGAAGTAGAAACACCGACAAAAAGAGCGCGACTTGTTCCGGCGTTAATTGTGTGCGGGAAAGTCAATGATGTTACGCCGACAATTGTGTCAAAAGTTCTTCCGCTCGTTGCGTTATTCACCGTAACCGCCGTTTGCGCCTGCACAATTCCGGTAATAAAACACATAACAAGTAAAATATATGCTGTAAAAAAGTATTTGCCGGATTTTTCGGCAAAATTTAAAAGAGAGTTCTTCATAAAATTTCCTCTGTAATTTTTATTTGTGATATTAAAACAAGGCTTCACTTAAGTAATTCTTGAAACGTCCGGCGCGTTTCGGGGGCAGGTGTAACGCCGAGTTCCTTTTTCAAGAGTTCTTGCAGGTTTTCAAATTGTTCCTTAACGGCTGCCGGTTTGCCTTGCGCGGCAAAAACTTTCATCACAAGGCGGTGGACATCTTCACGGAACGGGTCGGTTTGCAGGATTTCGTTTGTGAACTTTAAAACATTTGACCAGCTTTTTTCGCTGAATGCAAGTTTTGCCAATGCCGTTAAAATCCGCGAAAACTGTTCCGAGTAATAATGCCGGCGTTCTTCCGCCCAACTTTCATAAACTCCCGCCATAAATTCGCCGCGATAAAGCGTGTGTGCCGCTTCCAAATTTTCCCGAAAAACTTTCGCGTCTTTTTCGCGTTTAGCTTTTTCAGCTTTGGCAATAAAAGTTTCAAATTTTTCCGTGTCAATCGAATAAGAGAGTTCGGGATTGAGTTGATACGTGCCGTCGCGGAAAACGAGAAAATTTTGCTTAAACGATTGACGGCTGTTTAAGGCTTTGCGAATGTGTGAAATCGTCGGATGAAAGTTTTTTTCGATGGTCGTCAACTCGTCCTCGCCCCAGAAAATATCAATCAAAATATCCTTTTCGACGCGCCGATTTTTGCCGGTGGCGATAAAGCAAAAAATATCTCTCGCCCGTTTAGTCGTCCAGGCGTCGGGCGCGAAAGGCTTTGTTTCGTCGCGGTAAATTTCGACAAATCCCAAAGTTCTGACAGTCAAATCCGTAATTATCGTCGGAGTTTCAACCGCCAAAATTGCAATCGGTGCAGTAACACATTTTGGCGCGGAAATAGTTTCGCGTAAATCAAGCGGAAGTTTTTCGATAACTTCCTCATCACTAAACAGGCGCGGATTTTTTTGAATTTCGCCGCGCAGCCAGTATTCGTAATCTAAACGCGCCGCCAAATCCAAAGCCCTTTGCAACGGCGGAAACATTTCCTTTCGATTATCGAGCGCGAAATAAGTTTCAGCCAAAAGCAAAGATGAAACCGCTTCATCATAATTGAGATTTTGCTCGTGGAAAAAGGCAGCGAGGTCTTTGATTTCATCAGCCAATCCGTCGGTTTCATTTTGAGCGAGGCGCACGCGGCACAGACATAGTTTGACGGTTTTTATACCGAAATCATTGTTAGTTTTCAAACGAGCCGCCAGCAAATTTTCCAGCAATGCGCGAGCTTTGACCGCATCGCCGCGAAGCAGATAAAATTTTGCGCGTTCTTCGTCAAAATCGCGGGTCGCCAAATCTACTCCGGCATCTTCGTAGGCTTTTAACGCTCTTTCGTAAAATTCGCCGGCGTGCGGAAAATCCGATTTTTCGCGGTAGAAATTGCCATAAGCCTCGAAAATTTCGCCGCGCAAGGATTTTAAATTAAAAATCCGGCAAATCTCCAAAGCACGTTCCAACTGTTTTTCCGCTTCTTCAAACTCGCCGCGGTAAAGATGCAGACGCGCTACGTTCAAATGTCCGATAGCTTCCTGCGGCACGAGTTCGCTGTTTTTGCTGTCGCTAAAAATTCGCTTAAACCAGCGCAAAGCCTCGCCGTAATCGCCGCGAAAGCCCGCAGGCAACGCCAAATTATGCGTAATCAGACGAATATAATGGTCATTGGCTTGTTTTTCGGCGAGGTCAAGAGCGCGTCGAAATTGATTTTCGGCGTTTGTCCACGCGCCTTGTCCGACAAAACAAAGCCCGCGCGTGTTGGCGCATTTCAAAAAAGTTTCCGAATCTTCGGCGACTAATTTTTCGGCTTTTTCCAAATAATCAAAAGCGGCTGCACAATCGCCTCTGCGCCGCGAAAGGCTCGCCAGCGAATGTAAGGCTTCGGCTTCGCCAGCCTTATCATTTTCCTCAGCCAGAAGTTTCATTGCGCGGTGAAGTAATTTCGACGACTTTTCGATTTCACCGCGAAGCCGGGCGATTTCCGCTCTGTGCAGAAGCGAGCGCGGAAATTTATCCAAAAATTCAAGCGGAATTTTTTCGATAAAATTGTCAAGCGTCATAATCGCGCCGCTTTCCAACCATTCGCCGCCTTTTTCGGCGATGATTTCCGTTGCTTCAGTGAATTTTTCCGCTTCTAAAAGAAACGGCATCGCGCTTTCCCATTGATTTTCCGCAAAGAAAAAATCGGCAATCCGCTGACGCTCTTTTTCCAGTTCGGCGCGTCCGATTTCCGAGCGCAGACGACGTTGCAGAAAATCACGAAAAAGCGGATGAAGCCGATAAACTTCGCCGGTTCTGACTTCGCCCGCGACGGTCAAAAATACATTTTTTTGTAATAATTCGGGCAGCAGTGCGGAACAGTGCATATCGGGAAATAAATGGCTGCAAACATCCAGCGGCAGCGAATTCAGCAAAGATAAGTGCAGAAGCAAATTTTGTATTTCTTCCGGTTCGCGTGAAAAAACTTCTTCGGCAAAATAATCGAAAATATCTTTTTCCGATTGATGAAGAATATCGCTTAAATCAATCGGAAATTTATCCGAATGTGTATAAATCTCTTGTTCGGCAACCTGCCGGACAAGCTGCAAAGCGGTAATCCAGCCGTGCGTGCGTTCCCGATATTCGGCAATTTCCTCATCTTTCAGTTCAACATTCAACGTCTGCCGAAAGAGTTCGCGCATTTCATCGTCGGTGAAAAGTAAATCTTCGCGCGTGATAACCAGTGCGCGGGATTGCGTTCGGCGGCGCATTATCGCCAGCGGCGGCAAATCCCGCGTCGTGATTATCAAATGAAGCATATCGGACGAATACTGCAAAAGTCGGTCAACCAATTGATGGACAACGGTTTCACGCCCGATGTGATGATAATCGTCTAAGACTAAGATAAAAGGTTGTTCGATTGTTTCGAGAATTTCGTTGAGTAATAAATCAACGGCTCTTTCGGGAAATCTAAGTAGCTCGTCGGTCGCTTTTTCGAGATAAGGCAGAATCGTTTCGCCGAAATCAGGCGCGAAGTTTTTAATGCCGCGAGCAATATATCCGAGAAAAACAAACGGGTCAGCGTCCGTGTGGTCGAGTTGATACCAAACCGATTGGCGCGAACCGCTGCGGATAAAATCGGAAATCAGCGTCGTTTTTCCGCAGCCCGCATCAGCCGCAACCAGAGTTATCGGCGCGTTTATATTCGCCCGTAACTTATCGGTCAAACGCGGACGCGGCAGCAGTTCGGTAACGGCACGCGGCGGCAGCAGTTTTGTTCGCAGGAAAAAGTTCGGTTTTGGCATCAAAAATCTTTTGGTTTCGGAATTTCAAAATTATTTCACAACCGGAAGGATTTTGCGAGTGAGTTGTATCATAGAAACTGTGTTCAAACTCGTTTTTAAATTTCGTAGGAATAGATTAGTTGTAGAAACCATTGTTAGCCGGAAATACCGGAGTTCCGCGAGGCTCGATATAATATGTTGACTTTGTGCCGAGCCTCGCGGAACTCAAAGAGAAAACGAATCGCTTATCTACAAACATTACGCTCCTACGGAGCTAAAGAGTTGAGCTTTTAAACTGCTTTTTACAAAGATTCAGCTAAAGTTTTTAACCGGGAAATTCTGCCAAAAGATTTGCGATATGTCTGAGTTACCGCCTCAGCCGAAAGACCATAGCGTTTGAAAATTTTTTTCGTTTCTTCCAAATTAAACGCCAGTAATTTTTCGTCAATTACCCCTAAAACCTGCTTTGAACGAAGCCGCCACAGCGGAAGCGAAGGGTTGCTCCGTGAAAGCATCAACAAATGAATATTTGGTGTAAGCGAATAAAGCAGAGTCGTAAAAAATTCCGCAAACCATTCGGCATCGAAAACATTGTGAATATCGTCAAGCACAATCAAAGCCGGTTTCCCGGTCGCGGTTAAATCAAATTCGCAAATCAGATTTTCGACAAGCGGAGAAATTTTTCCTGATTCCGCATCGGAATTATTCAACTTATATTCCGAAACCTGTTTTTGAGAATTCAAATTATCAAAAATCGCCGTAAAATAACTTGAGAAAATATTCCAATTACAATCCGCCGCTTCAACTGAAAACCACCTTGCTTGTTCGTATTGCCGGGCAAAATTCGCTGCCAGAGCGGATTTTCCGGTGCCTGTTCGCCCCGTTATAAGAGTTGTGCCGAATTGAGTCAGAGATTTTTCCAATATCTCATTCAATCGTGGTCGTTTAATGTAATTTTTAAACTTCGGCATGGACATTTTATCAGCGAACAAATGAACGTCGGCTGATTTGTGCGGTTTTTGAGTCGTGGATGCTGTGGAAGTAATCTCATAAGAATTTTCCACGCCGCCGCCAAAATTAAAATTTTCGTGTAATGAAAATGTCATTGTCATAACAAAATTCATTTTACCGACTGCGACTTGAGGAAAACTTGAATTCTAATTCAGCGTGATGAAACTTTATGACGGGCTTAAAATACATAATAAAATCCGGGTTACAAATATAGTGATATTCAAGATACAGATAAGTAGTTGGAAATTTAGGCATAATGTTTGCAAAAGGTCTTGTTTTTTAGTAAAATAGCCAATTCTACTTTCAAGTTCTGTATTGTTTCGTTGCAACTATTCTTAGAGTTGTATTTTTTTGTATTAAAATTAAATAAAATTAAATGTCAATAAACGTAAAAAAGATATTTTGTTTTCTTCTTTTTTTAGCTTTCTCCGCTAACATTGTTCAAGCGGGTATCAGCGTCGTGAAGTCAAATGGTATTGCGTTGACGCAGGCTAACGGCGTTGAGTTTGTTGGAACAAACGGGATGCGTTTTACCGGTGCAGACGGTTTTCTCGGTTTTAAAACAAACGGAATGCGTTTCACCGGCGCGGACGGAGCGCGTTTTACAGGTGCTGACGGCGCACGTTTTACAGGTGCAGACGGTTCAACATTTACGGGAACAAACGGAATGCGTTTTACCGGCGCGGACGGCGTTTCTTTAACGAGCGCAGACGGAATGCGTTTTACAGGCGCGGACGGTTATCGCTTCACCGGAGCTGACGGAACGGTTTATCAGGCAGATTCGATAATCGTCAATCTTCCTTCCGGCGTTTCAATAACCGAAGTTAACGGAGCGCATTTTACAGGCATTGACGGTTTGCACTTTGACGGCGCAGATATTTCTCTGACAAGAGCAGACGGAGGGCGTTTTACAGGTGCGGACGGTGCGCGTTTTACCGGCGCGGATTCGGTTGTCGGTATAAATTCAGGCAGTGTGGTTTTTAGTTTCTCAACTCCCGCCGGATTTAATATCACCGGACCGGACGGCGCGCGTTTTACCGGCGCGGATGTTACTATTACAGGCTCGAACGGAGCGCGTTTTACCGGAGTTGACGGTTATCGTTTTACGGGTGCTGATGACGAAGAAAACGAAAATGGATACGGATTACGAAATGTTGACCCCGAACTTGCCTTTATGTTAAATCAAACCGCTGATGATAGTAATGTCAACGCGGTAATAGTTTTTCATCAATATCCGACTGCATCCGATATAGCCGATTTACAAAGCATCGGAATTGTCGGCGGCACAAAATTTCGTATTTTGCCGATGATTTCCGTAACGACGACTCGTGCAAACTTGATTGCAGTTTCTCATCTCGCCCGTGTTCGCTCGATTTACGGCAATCGGACATTAAATTTAAATAGTGATCCGTATTACAAAACGACTCAGATTCAGCGCGTTTCAACCGATAGAGATTTACAACAAAAAAATGCGGGAATGCCGGTTTCAGGACGCAATGTTACGGTAGCGGTTTTGGATACGGGAGTAAATTCGATGCACAATGACCTTGCCGGAAAAATAGTGCAGAATGTTCGCTTGTTCGATACGCAAAGCGCGGCGGTCGGTTTTTTGAATCCGACACCGGTTGAAAATGTTACAAACACCGATTTGACCAACGGACACGGAACTTTTGTCGCCGGAATTGTCGCGGGAAGCGGCGTGAATTCCGGCGGAAAATACAATGGCGTTGCGCCCGGAGCGAAAATTTTAGGTTTGAGCGCGGGAGATTTGAGTTTGATTCATATTTTGTCGGGCTTTGATTATTTGTTGGAACACAGAACAAATTACAACGTCCGCGTCGTCAACTGCAGTTTTTCCGCCGACACAGTTTTTGATTACAATGACCCGGTTAATATCGCCACTAAAATGTTGACTGAAAACGGAATAAACGTCGTATTTTCCGCCGGAAACTCAGGCGCGGGAAATGGAACGCTTAATCCTTATGCAGCTGCTCCTTGGGTAATTAGCGTCGGCGCGACGGATGCTAACGGAAAATTGGCTGGTTTTTCATCACGCGGCGTATTCGGCAGTCAGCAGTTTGTGCCGTCTTTGGTTGCGCCGGGTGTTGACGTTGTTAGTCTTCGCTCGACGACTTCGCAATTGGGTGTTTTAGGGGTCGGGGCGGGCGCGGACACACAACGGCTTTCGCCCTCCGAACTGCCGTTTTATACAACTGCCAGCGGAACTTCTTTTTCCGCTCCGCAAGTTGCCGGTGCGATTGCCTTAATGCTCGAAGCCAATCCGAATCTTTCGCCCGCCGCCGTCAAAGATATTCTTCGACGCTCGGCAACGCCTCTGCCGGCTTTTTACAATCACGAAGTCGGAGCGGGAATGCTGAACACTTACGCAGCGGTTTTGGAAGCGGCGTTTCCAACCAGAAGAACCGGGTTTTTCCGTCCGGTATTGGACAAAGATGTAATTAGTTTTGTAACTTCGCCGCAGACTTTTGAAGGAGTTGTCGAACCTAATTCTACAGCTTCAAACGAAATCCAAGTTCCTGCAAATACTATTGAAACCAGCGTTCACATTGCCTGGGGCGATATGTTGAGTCCGAACGATTTAGGCTTAAAGGTTTTCAATGCCGGCGGAAATTTATTAGGCGAATCAAATTATGTCAATTCTCCCGGTTTGAACGGACGGCGCGAAACCGTAACGCTTGATGAACCAATGGCAGGTATTATGCGAGCGACTGTTAATAACTCTTTCGGCATGGGAAATTCGCAGAGTTATTCCGGTGTTGTTCAAACAACCCGTGTCGAATATAATAACTTGCTTGATATGGGGAGTCTTTCGCTGCAAAATCAAGCTATCGTTAATAAAAGTTTATGTCGTTTCCTGATGTTGCCGGAAGGCAATAAATTCAGACCTGATTTTGTGGTTTCCAGAGCGGATCTAGCTGCTGTACTGGTGCGAAGCGGACAAATTCCACAGTATGTCGCATTAAATCCGATGTATTTGGATGTGCGCGATTTAACAACGCGCAACGCCGTCGAAAGTGTCCAATCAAATCCAACCGGCAAATTGATTTTGGATAATGCCAATAACGGAAACTTTTACCCGCATAGTGCCGCCACCAAACTTGTTTTGGCAGTGGCTTTTGTCAAAGCATCTAACTTAGAAAATCTTGCCGCAACCTCGACTTTACCTTTGACAGTTGCCGATGCCGGTTCAATTCCGGCAGCGTGGCGCGGTTATGTGGCACTCGCGCTGCAAAAAGGTTGGTTAAGTTTGGACGGCAGCAGTTTTAATCCGAATCGGGCAATTACAAGGATCGAGTTAGCCCGGGCAATTGTTGCACTGAAGCAATTTTAGCATTATCGAACAGTCTTTTGAGAAGAAGGGATAAATCAACAATTGGTAACCTTCTTATGACTAGAGCGCAGGCAGATTGCTTGCGCTCTAGTTGTTTGAAATACACATAATCCCACCAAAATTGTAATTACTTAACTTCTGCAAATCCGTTTAATATGAGATGAATGAAAGATATTGAAACCACTCTAATCGAAATCAAAAGTTCGCTTGAACTGCATAAAGAGTGGCTTCTGATTCATTTGTCAGGCAAAACATTTGCTTTGCAAAAAGATGAAATTGAACTCAACCTTGAATACAACAAAATTCTTTTCAGTTTTTTAGACGAGAGAGGTCTTCAAACGTGGCGCGTCGTCGCGTTTAAGCAAAAGAAAAATGACATTTTGTTGGATTTGACGCGCAACTTTGAGAGAGAACGCACAAAGATTCGGCTCGTTCCGCGCATTTCCGCAGGTGAATTATCCGCTTCAATCGAACTTGCCAGACTTGAAAAAGCCAATAAAATTGCCGCAATTGTCAAAGAAAATTCGCGCGATGCAAAACTTGTGCGCGTTTCACTCAATAAAGAAAACGGACGTTTCGCGCATATAATTCTTGAAAATTCAAATGGCAACCAAACGGCGGTTTTGGCTGATGTTTCGGAAACTGCTACGCCCGAAATTCTTGTTTCAACCGCGATTTTGTGGCTTTCAAGATTGGAACGGCGCAAGAAAAAGCCGATTGCAGAAGTTTGGCTGATGGCGGAAAAGAAATCGCTCAAAAATCTGCGAAAACTTCACGCTTTGTTGAGAGAAAATTGGAAATCAAAGATAAAACTTTGGGAAATTTCCCGCCAAAATCTGGAAAGTCCAAAGTCTAAAGTCCAAAATCTAAAGTCGGAAATCATAGAATATAAATCGCTCGATATCCATCATTTATGGCGTGAAAAGCCAAATAAAATTCAGCTAACGGAAAACGCATCGACCAGCCGAACGGCACAAGAAATTATCAAACTCGCGCCTGAAAAGATTGATTTACTTTTTACCAAACAAGGTGAAACTCTGCGTTTTGAAGGTTTGCCGTTTGCGCGTGTCAGGAAAATTTCAGGCGAAGAAAAATGTTGGTTCGGCATCGAGCGCGATAAGCGGATTCTGAATGAAAAATCGCGTGAGGAATTTTTTGATTTGCTTGAGAATCTGGAAATTTACAGGCGTTTTGACACGCTGAATAAACGACACGCGCTTTACGAACTCGCGCCCGAAGCGTGGCTTGAAGCGATTTTAAGAAGAAATATAAAACAGCTTGACGCCAATCTGATTTTATCGCCGCTTTATAATCAGTTTCGCGCCGAACAAGATAAAATTGATTTATTGGCTTTGCGAAAAGACGGACGATTAATAATTATTGAGCTAAAAGTTGCGCCCGACCGCGAAATGATTTTTCAAGCCGTTGATTATTGGCAAAAAATCGAATTAAACCGGCGAAGGGGAAATCTGCAAAAGGCAAAACTTTTCGGCGATTTAGAGATTGCCGATGCGCCGACGCTGGTTTATTTGGTTGCACCGACTTTGAGTTTTCACCGTGATTTTGCGTTTTTTGCAAAAACTGTTTCGCCTGAAATCGAAATTTTTCGCTTCAATTTAGCGGAAAATTGGCGCGAACATCTGCAAGTAATGAAAGTTGAGGAAATCACGGGGTTAAATTTGTAATCCAAAACTCAGCCGAATCTATTACCGAAAGTTTTTCGATACTTTGACTTTAATCAAAAAATATATCATCGAACTCACGTTTTTAATTGCCTTTCCCAAACCAAATTTCATAATGACGCGGTCTCATCGGGGAATTCGGGTAACGACTTGAAAGGTCAACGGAAGTAATACTAATATTCAACTCTTTCATTATCCGGGTGATTTTTTCTATATCCTCTTGGTTGCTTCCGAAAAAATAACGCAGTTCATTTCTATTCGGCACAGTATCCACCGAATCAATTCCCGGCACGTTTAGATTATTGCCTTCGAGCTTATTTTCGAGTGTTTCGGCTTGTTCACGCGAAGTGCCTTTCAGAATGTGCAGATAAACCCGCGCCGGTAAATTTACTGTCGCTCGTTTGTCAACTTTTGCTAAAGATTTTAAGGCGGAGAGCGCAACTTTTGCGTTTTTGTTTTCCGTTAATTCCTGAAGATTATTCTTTGCCGTCTGCTTTGTTTCTTGATTCGGGCTTTCATTCGCTACCTGGGCTAAAGTTTCCGTCGAACTTTCAACCACTTTGTCGCTTCGTTCTCCGCCGCCAAGCGTCCCTGTAACGGAAGAAACCAACTCCGCATCAATTTCTCCTTTTTTGTTTAAGTATTCGATAACCTTCAGAGCCAAAAGATTTGCCCTCTCTTTATCGCTGGCAAGATGGTCTAAAAGATTGGTTACGCGGTCGGTTTTTTGCCTTTCTTCTTCACGGGTTTTGTCAGCTTTTTGTCTTTCATCTGCGGTTTTGCTTTGGTAATAAGTGAACGAAATTCCGACCAGGGCTATCATAATCGGCAGAAGCAGTTGTCCGATAAGCTGCATTTTATCCCAACGGTCGCGTTGTTTCGGCTTTGCGCTTTCATTTTCATTTGTCGTTTCCTTTTTGTTTGGTGTTTCCGGGTTCATTTTTTTTCTCCTTATAATTGACAAGTCGGGCATTCGGATTACCGTAATGCTGGTATGCGCCCCAAGTCGAATCGGAAGGTAAAACTCCTTCTGTATGTTGTGGCGAAATACTCATTCGAGCTTCGCTGAGGGCTTCGCCCAAACTTTTGGGTGGTTCTAAAATCTTTTCGCCTTTTGAATCCGTTTTGCCTTTTAATGTTTTTTCGTAAAAAGTTTGGGCGAATTTGATGGCGTGTTCGTCGCTCACCTGCCAACCCGCGCCGATGTAGTTTTCAATTCCCCGGTCAAAAAATGCTTCGGCAAGTCCCGCCAGTTGACGGTTTGATTCGACCGTCGGAAGTCCCGCCGAAAAACACGCATTGGCGAAAACAAGACGCGGTACGCGCCGCAGGCGGAAAATCTCGTTGGCTGAAAGAACTAAGTTTTTGCCGAAAACCCAACCGCTGTTTGACGGGTCTTCCGCATCGAACGTGCCGTGTCCGGCAAAATGAATAAGGTCGAATTCCTCATTAAATATCAGATTGAGAATTTTCACGATATTGCATTCTTCAAAGCCGATGCAGGCTTGAAACCGCAAATCAATCTGTTCTCTCATCTCGGTTTGCAGTTTGCGGAAAAATTCCTTGAGCCGCACGCCTTCGCGTCTTGCGCCCGAAAGCTGCAGTTCGGGTTCGCGTGCCGGATCAGCGATAATCAGGGCTTTAAATTGTTTATTGAGCGCGGGCGCGGCGCCCGGAACATTAGCGCGGGTCGAACTAAACTGGCGGCTGACCCGCAAATCCACGCCGAAATTCGACGTCCGTCCCGTTCCGCCGAAACACAGCATTTCCCAGGGAATCGTGCTGGCTTCGCGGTTCAATACCAATACCAAAGATTTATCGGTGTCAATCACGCCTTGAAAATCTTCCGGTATCAGCATTGAATGATTCAATTTGCCGAATCTTTCTTGTTTGTCGAAACTGTTCGAGTAGCGCAGTTCGTCCGCCATTTCATTGATAATCGCATCGTTCACGGTAATTTCGCGCACCGGAATCGCCGCGTTCGCGGTAAATGCCATAAGGCGAAACTTTCCGGGTTCGCGTTTTTTGGTTGCCGCGTCAATTTTTTCGAGCGTTCGTTCGATGGTTAAGCGCGTCATTCCCGCAAGTTTCGGTCCCGCGTCTTTGTCTTTAACTTCTTCGACAGGCACGCCGTCTTCGGGTTTGTGCAGAGTGATTTCTAAGTTTTCAAACTTAAATTTGACGTTTGTTTTAGAGTTGTCATTTTTGTTTTCCTTGGTTAAATCTTCGATTATTTTCCTTATTTGCTTTTGCCGGTTGTCGCTGCTTTCCACCAGAATAAGTGAGATTTTCTTTACTTCCCCGCCTTCGCGCAAGCGTTCGACCGCGTCGCTAATGCCGAGCCAAACGCTTCTGATAGCGCGTTCAACCGAAAAAGCGTCAATGCTTGTGCCGATTAAAACGGCAACAAAAGTGTCATAACCCAAATTCAAAATCGCCAGCGTGGTATTCATCATCAGATAGCGCAAATCTTCGCGGCTGAATCTGCCGAGTTCACCCATTCCGGCGACAATGACGTTTTCGACCTTTTCATTGATTTGTTTATTTTTTAGATTAGCAATCGGAATAACAGATAATTGTCCGAGTTCCATTCCGAGCATATCGGCAGCGTATCCACGGCTGATTAAATTGTCAATTTTACGGTCAACCGCGCCGCCCGCGCCGCCCGGCGGCACATTCTGGTATTGCCCGACGACGACAACCGGAGCGTCAACTGCCGTAATATCACCGAAAATCCAGCGAACATCGAGTTCGACGGTTTTCGGCTTGCGCTTTTTGCCCAGAGAAATCAATTCCAAATCGTCATCGAGATTTTCCCTGCCGCCGAGAAGCGAGCGCAGAAGTATTTTTTCGGCATCATAAACAATCACCTGGTCGGGCTTTTGGTTGTTGCGGATTTGACGCGCCACCGATTCGAGCTGTTCAAGTTCATAACTGATAACCGGAGTCGCTTTTGCTCCACGCGGATTGATGATAACGGGTTTGGTGATTGTCAATTCCTGCGTCGTTCCGTTTTTTAAAATGTCCCTGACGGCTTTCAAAACCTGGTGGTTATTAAGCAGACTGCCGTGCGGCGTGCCTTCGACATAATAAGTCGTGATGCCTTCGAGCAAACCCAATTTATGCGGCACAGTGCCGTCGCCGTCGAGCGTCTGGTCAAAATCGTATTCGCCCGTGTCCAACGATTTCAGAGCCGACGGCGTTTCGTAACCGACTCCGGCGATATACGTCATTCGGGAAGTATCAATCGTCATTTCCCGCGCATCGAATAAATCCTGGTGAAATTTGGGAATCATCTGCATTTGACCGTCAAACGCCACGTCGGGAAATTTGTCCCAGATGGATTTCTCATAAACTTGAGGATCAACGAGTTTTGACGGGCATAGCTGGTAAACCCCCGGAAATGAATTGACGACTTGAAACCAATCCGTCTTGCTCTGAAAAGGCAGAATGGCGGCAATGTTTTTGACAAAGGAATTTTTGCCCATCAAAGTTTGAATCGCCGCGAAAGAACCGGCATTCGGCGTTCCGAGCATCACGAGCCGACCGTTGGCTTTAATCCAAATGTCATTATGCTGGCGAATAAAATTTCGCACGACAAGACCGCCCATCGAGTGCGCGACGAAATGAACGGGCTTATTCGCGTCGAACGTCCCGTCATTTAATTTTTCCTGCACGAACACAGCCAATTTGTCCGCCGTATCGCACACGCTCACGCGCCAATCATATGGAAACGGTTCGGCTTGCAGCGTTTCCAGAGCGAGCGCGTAATACCAGCCGATAAGCGAAGTTGCCTTGACGGTTTCGTTATTGGCGTTGGTTTTGCCGTCGGACGATAATTTCAGACGCTTCATATCGCCTTTGACCAATCGCCATAAACTAACCCAAACGTGGTCTTCGTCACCGCCGGGTTCGACGACTGATAAATGCGAACCCATAATGCCCGGCAGCAGAACGACGTTGCCGAGTTCTTTTTTTGTTTCCAACGACCGTTTTGTTTCGGACAATTCACGCAGTTCGCTGAATCGTTCATTGCCGAAATACTCGCGCAGGTTTTTTTCCTGCGGGTCGGATTCACCGCCGCGCGTTTGCGGTTTCTGCAAAATTCGGCGCACCTTTTTCCAATCCATTTTGGCAACTTCTTCTTCGTTCGATTCTTTTGACATTTGATTTTTCTCCTTTAGCGCTTGAAGCGCAGACTGCAATTAAGGGCAGAGGGATGAAGGATGAATAAAAAAATGCTGATGAAACACCTATTAAGTAGTCGGACGAAATTAGTAAAGGGTCAATTATTCGGAATAGATGAGAGATGACAGATGATAACTGATAGATTCAAAGCCGGTTTTTATCTCTCATCCGTTATCTATATCTCTCATCTATTCCGAAGGTTTATTTAACTTAATTTTGTCCGACTACTTATTTATCCTTTATCCTTCAAATTGCTGCTATGTTCTCAGTGCTACGCGAAAATTTGTCGCTTTTTATTAACGGATTTGCCTTCGAGTTGCGGATGTTGCGGATAACCTTCGTCATCCAAATTCCTAAGCCGCTGTTGAAGCTGCGCGTAATTCAATTGATAATTCGCCTCGCGGATTGCCCGCAGCGCGAAATACGTCATCGCACCGTGATAGATGCCGTTAAAATAAGCGTCGTAAGAGTATTCTTTATCGGTGCAGCCGCTTAAAAGAACTTCATTCATTTTTGATTCGGGATATTTGATTGTCCTTTTCGGTTTCGCCTTCCAGGGATTTGCCAAAACGGGCAAGCCGCGTAAAGCCGGACTCAAAAAGCGAACGCGGCGGTCGTCCGGTGTGCGAAGTCCGGGCAGAAGGTCGCTGACAGCGGCGCGGGTTGCCGTGCCGGAAAAGCAGTTGTCCAGGATAACTGTGAGGTTCGCGCCTTTTGGCAGATTCTTGAACAAACCGCGCAAATCGTCGTCAACAATTTGGTTTGCGTCAATGTCGTAAGGGCAGATAATTTCATCGTAAGTTTCCTCGTCGCCGTCTTTGTCGGCAATGTAAGAGCCGTGCGACGAATTTGTATAAACCAATTGGTCGCCCGCTTTTGCGCCCGCGAGCAGATTTTTCAATTCGTCGAGAACATTCTTCTTGGTCGCTTGCGAATCAAGCAGAATTTTGACGTCGCTGCCGGCAAAATTGAAATTTTTGTTAAGTATTTCCGCCCATCCTTTCGCATCGTTGACGCACCCGTTAAGGTCGTTTCCCGCATACGGATAATCATTGATGCCGACGCAGAGGGCTTTTCGAATTGTGCCTTTCGTTTTGTTGTTGGATTTAGTTGACATAAAAAGATTCACTCCTTTGTTAAAGTTAAAAAATTTCTGATTTGAAAATGTTTTCCACTTATATATGTCAAAAATTCACAAAACATTACATATTTTTTTCATTTTTTTTCTTTATTCCAATAATTGACGTGGTTTTATGAGGAAGAAAAGATTAAATCAAATAATTCACAAATTCTCAAAAACTAACTGTCATTAAAAACTTTGCGTATCAAATTGACCTTTGCCGCACTTTTCACTTATAATTATTGTTTTTGACCGGCATAGGATTTCTTGCCGGTGTGTCAGGGAGATAACAAAATAATGAGTTACGCAATTATTAAAACAGGCGGAAAACAGTTTGCGGTTGAAGAAGGACAAACTTTGCGCGTGCCGAGTATTGATAAAAA
Source organism: Pyrinomonadaceae bacterium (assembly GCA_050998795.1). Lineage (GTDB taxonomy): Bacteria > Acidobacteriota > Blastocatellia > Pyrinomonadales > Pyrinomonadaceae. The sequence continues at coordinate 6,398 of JBPCPU010000027.1, read as the reverse complement.
AGAAGGCGACAAAGTTGAAATCGAAGCCTTGCTTTCCGGCGCGGGCGACGACTTAAAATTCGGCGGCACAACCATCAATGCAACCGTCACCGGACACGGGCGCGGCGAGAAAATTATTGTTTTTAAGAAAAAACGCCGCAAACAATACAAACGCAAACAAGGTCATCGGCAGGATTACACGGAAATTACTATTGACAAAATTTAGTTGAAGGAGAATGGTCTTTGGTCTTTGGTCTTTGGTTTTAGTTTTCTAAATCCAAAATCCAAAATCCAAAATCCAAAATTGAATTATGGCTCATAAAAAAGGTGTCGGCTCGTCGCGCAACGGACGCGATTCAAATGCACAAAGATTAGGTTTAAAGAAATTCGGCGGCGAAAAAGTTCGCGGCGGCAATATTTTAGCGCGGCAGCGCGGCACGAAATGGAAGCCGGGCAAAAACGTCGGACGCGGCAAAGATGATACTTTATTTTCGCTGATTGACGGCTTTGTTAAATTTGAAAGCAAAGGTCAAAAAGGCAAATTTATCAGTGTTTATGCCGAAGGCGCGACGGAACTTGCGCCCGCAACTGTTTAATTTGCGATAATTTTATTGCAGAAACTTTTTATCGGTAAAAACGCCCACGCTAATGCTTTTAAGTTTTGGCGTGGCGTTTTTTTGTTTAAATAATCTTCGCAATTCGAGTTAGATTTGTGAATTTAACGAGCGTTGCTCAAAAGAGGCTGTTTGTCTTTTCTGTTTACGATTCACTATTTACGATTCACTACTTAATTAGCTTTCTTTTCCAATTTTTCCCTGAGTGAATCGAGCCGTTTTTGGGCTTCGACGGCTTCGGAAGATTTTGGAAATTTTCCAATAATCTCACGCCAACTCGCGCCGTTATAATGCAGAAGTTTTGTGCTTGAATTGAAAGCAAAATTGATTCCGATTTTCCGGTAACGGTCAAGGCTGACGTAATTCAGATAAAAACTGTGAAGCGGTGCGCCGGAAGCCGCCATCTCGCGGCGGTCGAGTCTTTTGGTCGCGTCGGTTGAAATTTTCAGCGCAACTTCTTCCATCAAATCGCCGAGAAGCAGCAGAATCGCGGGACGAAGCGGCGAGGCGGCAAAGGTTTCAAGGAAAATTTGGGCGCGTTCTATTTGGTCAAAACCGTCGGAAGATTGCACCAGCCGCGCCAGACGTTCATCGTCGCCGCGCCGAAATTTGCCAAAAACGGCATCCGACTGCACCCAGCCGTAATTGTTCGGCGAAGCCGTAATGCGATAAAACATTACGCCGTCGGCTTCTTTTGAACCTGAAATCGAAACAATTCTGCCGAGCCGCATTCGTTGGACGGATTTGGCAAAAAGACTCGGTTCGACGCGCAAAACAGCCAATCTTTCGTCAACGACAATCGCCGTGTTGATATTTCCGGTAGATTTTTGCGCGGCGACTGCCGGTTTTATCGGTTTCTTCGGAAAACGCCTTTTTTGCGCTTCGAGATTGGATGTGAAAGTGAGAAAAACGATTAGGAAAACAAGCGAGAAAGAGCATTTCATATAATTCTCCTTTTAAGATTGAGTAATCGGACACAAGTAACTTATGTTAAATTTCGGAATAGATAACAGATAATAGATGATAGATGACAGATAAAACACGCGCCCAATCTATCAGTTATTATCTATCATCTATTCCGAATAAATACATTTTATTATTTCTGTCCAACTATTTAAGAGTTGTTGATGTTTAAGGTTTATTTCATCGATTTTTTATTTTGTCCTGCATTCCGGCGTGATGAAAATGGCAAATAGCGATTGCCAACGCATCAGCCGCGTCGTGCGGCTGCGGTGCGGTTTTCATTTTCAAAAGCAAACGCACCATTTCTTGAACCTGATGTTTTTCGGCGTTTCCGTAACCGACAACCGTTTGTTTTATCAAGCGCGGGCTGAATTCCGAAATCTCCAAACCCGATTTTTCACCTAACAGAAGCACCACGCCGCGCACTTGTCCGAGTTTAAGCGCAACCTTGACGTTGGTTGCATAAAACGCCTCTTCAACCGAAATGACATCGGGCTGAAATTTGGCAATAACGGCTTCGATACCGTTGTAGATTTTCAAAAGACGCTTTGAAAATTGTTCACGCGGACTTGATTTTACCGTCCCGAAATCAACCGGCGAGTATTTCAATCCGCTTCCTTCGACAACGCCCCAACCGAGCGTTTCGCTTCCCGGGTCAATTCCTAAAACACGCATCCAATAATTGTTTTTTGTTAAATTTAGATTCTCAAGATAACTTAAATCTTTCGTAAAAAGCAAGAAAAATTTTTCAAAAAATATAAAAACAGGTTTTTGACTTTGTAGGTTACACAGATTCAACGGTTTATCGTAAAATAAAATACTCGATGGCAAACTCAACTCCGACAGACTCGATTCGCGCTTTGCTCAATGAAATAATTGACTACGCGGGACTTTTTCCGCCTTCCGCACTTTCGATGCCGGAAGCCGTCATCAATTATGCGGCATATAAAAACAGCAATTATAATTGGATGCTCGGACGATTTGTTGTGCCGGTCAGCCGATTGGATGAGTTTCTGGAAGGCGGACGTGATTTTATTTCGAGAGATAAAAACAGCAGTTGGCGTTTGAGCGTTTTGGCAAGTGAAGATATTTACGACACGGTTCGCAAAATCGAAAACTTTAATGCCGAAAATGCGCCGTCCGCCGTTTGTGATGCGCTTGAAGTTAAAGCCGACACAGGTTCGCTGATTGAAAAAATTGCGGAAGCCGTTCCGCCGAATTTGGCAGTTTATTTTGAAATTCCGATTGGCAAAAATTTAGCCGATTTGGTTTCGACGCTGGCAATTTACAAGCAACGCGCCAAAATTAGAACGGGCGGCGTAACCACCGACGCTTTTCCCAAAGTAGAAAAAATCGTGCGGTTTATGCGAACTTGTCTGGCGGCAAACGTGCCGTTCAAAGCGACTGCCGGACTCCATCATCCGTTGCGTTGTTTTAAGCCTTTGACCTACGAAAAAGACGCGCCCGAAGGAAAGATGAACGGTTTTCTAAACGTCTTTTTGGCGGCGGGTTTGCTTCAGCAGGGTTATAAGTCGGGTTTAATATATGAACTGCTAAATGACGAAAGAACCGACAACTTTCTATTTGAGGACGACGGCGTTTTGTGGCGGCAAGAGTATTTTATCAGCACCGCGCAACTGCGTCATTTGCGCGAAAAAAATATAATTTCTTTCGGTTCGTGTTCTTTTGAAGAACCGATTACGGATTTGCAGGAGATTGGTTTATTATAATTTAGCTCCGTCGGAGCGTAATGTTTGTAGAAACAAATGAATGAAATATTTGAGTTCCGTAGGAACGGCATAAAAAGTCAATGGCAAATACATACTCACAAATTTACATTCAAATTGTTTTTGCCGTTCACGAACGCGAAAATTTAATCAAGTCCGAATGGAAAGAGGAACTCTACAAATATATTGCAGGAATTATCAAAAACCACAAACAAAAATTAATTGCAATTGGCGGAGTTGCCGACCACATTCACATTTTAATTGGAATTGAGCCGAACATCGCGCTTTCGGATTTGGTCAGAGATATAAAAGCTAATTCGAGCCGTTTTATCAACGAAAAGAAATTTGTGCGCGGAAAATTTTATTGGCAAGAAGGTTTCGGCGCGTTTTCTTATTCGCGTTCGCAAATTGATGTGGTCATCAAATACATTCAAAATCAAGAAAAACATCACGCGACAAAAAGTTTTAAAGAAGAATATAAAGAATTTTTGCAGAAATTTGAAGTTGAATTTAATGAAAAGTATTTGTTTGAATTTTTAGATTAATTCAATTAAATCAACGGTAGAAACAAAAATCAAATAAAATAGTTCCGTAGGAACGGAATGTTTGTAGATAACAATTGAAAATAAAGATTTAAGTAGATAACGATTGAAACAAGCAATTGAGTTCCGTAGGAACGGCATAAAATTGTGCCGTTCCTACGGAACTCGAAATCATTTGACAAACCGTATTCTACAAACATAACGCTCCTAACGGAGCTAAAACAAATTATGACCTGTGAAATAAACGAAACACACGACCAAAACCTTAAAAGCTGGGTTGAATCAGCTAACGCGCCCGACACGGATTTTCCGATTCAAAATTTGCCATTCTGTATTTTCACGCGCTCCTGCACGTATGAAAATGTCCGCATCGGCATCGGTATCGGCGATTACGTTTTAGATGTCTACGCTTGTTACGAATGCTGTCTTTTCGATGACGAATCCTTCAACATTGCCGTCAGCGCGGATAATTACTGTCTCGACCATTCGGTGATGAAGAAAAACGCGAGTCTGCAAAAGGCTTTTCGTCGTCGTCTGACGGAAATTTTGTCGGACAACGCCGATGAAAAAACGCGCAAAAACGTCGAACGAAATTTGATTCCGATGGATGAAGTAGAATTTCATCTGCCCGCGCACATCGGCGATTATACCGATTTTTACTGCTCAATCTTTCACGCTGCAAATGTCGGCGCAATGTTTCGCCCCGACAATCCGCTTTTGCCGAATTACAAATATATTCCGATTGGCTATCACGGACGCGCTTCGTCAATCTTCGTTTCGGGAACGGAAATAACGCGCCCGAAAGGTCAAAATCATTCGGACGCAGACGCGCCGCCGGTTTATATTCCGTGCAAAAATCTCGATTACGAAATGGAAGTCGGATTCTTCGTCGGAAAGTGTACCGATATGGGCGAAACGATTCCGATTGAAAACGCCGAAGAACATATTTTCGGTTTGTGTTTAGTAAATGATTGGTCGGCGCGTGATATTCAATCGTGGGAATACCAGCCGTTAGGTCCATTTTTGGCGAAGAGTTTTGCGACGAGCGTTTCGCCGTTTGTCGTTACGATGGAAGCACTCGCGCCGTTTCGCGTTCCGGCTTTTGAGCGCGACGCGGACGACCCGCAGCCACTCGATTATTTGTCTGACGAAACAAATCAAAAATCCGGCGGCTTTGATATAAATCTCGAAGTTTATATCCAAACCGCGAAAATGCGCGATGAAAATGTCGAACCGTTTCTGCTTTCGCGCTCGAATATGAAGGATTTATATTGGACAATCGGGCAAATGCTCACGCATCATGCTTCAAACGGTTGTAATTTGCAAACCGGCGATTTAATGGCGACGGGAACGGTTTCCGGCGAAGAAAAAGACGCTCGCGGTTGTTTGCTGGAATTGACCCGGCGCGGCAAAGAACCGATTCAACTGCCAAACGGCGAAGAGCGCAGATTTCTCGAAGACGGCGACGAAGTAATTATGAAAGGCTTTTGCGAACGCGAAGGTTTTCGCAGAATCGGCTTTGGCGAATGCTGCGGAATAATACTGCCCGCCGAATAATTCAGCAATACTTGACCGTTTCCCAAATCAATAACTCACCTTACGCGAAAAAGGTTTTTTGCTCTTGTCGCCAAAGGCGACTAACATTATAGCCCAGCGAGAATCGCTGGGTTAAGTATCGGCAACGCCCTGCTCGCTGAAGGCGAGCAACAATCGGCGCAAAATTGTTCGTCGCCTTCAGCGACGGAATTTCTCCTCTTTAACTGACCCAGCGATTCTCGCTGGGCTATAATGTTGGTCGCTTCCAGCGACAAAAACCGCGCATCGCGTAAGGTGAGTCAATAATATGGAAATTGTAACCATCGAAGTTTTTTCGGATTATGTCTGACCGTTTTGTTGGTTGGCGGAGCCAGCCGTAAAAGAATTAGCAAAGACGGAATCGAACATCGAAATCCTTTGGCGAGCCTTTGAACTGCGCCCCGAACCCGTTCCGACGCTGCCGCCCGACGGCGAATACCTGCACCGCGTCTGGAACGCTTCGGTTTATCCGATGGCGGAAAGTTTAGGCATTGTGATGAAACTGCCGCCCGTCCAACCGCGCTCGCGTCTCGCCCACGAAGCGGCGCACTGGGCGCGAACGCTTGGAAAATTTGAAGCGATGAATGCCGAGATTTTTCGCGCCTTTTTCGAGCGCGGCGAAAACATCGGCGAAGTAGAAGTTCTGGTCTCTCTCGCTTCAAAATTAGATTTGGAAATTGATTCCTTACGCCGCGCGCTCGAAGGCAGAGAATTTGAAAAGAGCGTCATCGCAGACGAACAAGAAGCCGCAATGCTTGGACTGAGCGGCGTTCCGGCGTTTGTAGCGAATCGAAAATTTGCCTCAAGCGGCGTTCAATCTTTTGAAAGTCTCAAAATACTCGTCGAACGAGCCGGAGCAATATAAATTTTATTGTAGCTGATTAGGTCTGAAATATTTCAAACGGATTTCCTGCTATGACTGACAGCAGTTCTTGGAAGACTTGGCGGTTTAGCTTTCTCAAAGTTGAAATGAAACTATGAATTCGGCTATAACTTTC
>JBPCPU010000111.1:0-9096 GCA_050998795.1 Pyrinomonadaceae bacterium | reverse complement strand
TAGACATTATCGGAAATAAGAAATTTGCCCGCGAAGGCGAAAAGACGCGAAAAAAAAGATATTTTTAGAAAAACATCGGAACATTCAAGTAATTCAGACAAATGCGCGCGCTTATTGGCGTTTATTGGCGGGCAAAATATTCTTTCTAAAGCTGAACAATCAGTCAATATTTTATTTCCGATAATGTTTATTATTGCTGTTTGACAATCACGCCGTCGCCTAACTTATCCAAATTGCTCGTCGCTACCGTTTCGTTTTCGGCAACGCTCTGTTTGACCTCGATATAATCACTTTCGAGGAATCCGAGCAGAACTCGCCGTTCGTTTGCCACGCCGTCTTTGATGACGAAAACTTTATTGACGTCGCCTTCCGTTCTGACTGCGGAAGTCGGAATCATTACGGCGGGTTCGGGTTTTGACTGCGTAATCCGCACGGTTGCAAATTGTCCTGGCTTTAAAAGTCCGCCGACGTTTTCGATTTCCGCTTCGACCGTCAAAGTCCGTGAAGTAGCGTTCACATTCGGCGCGACACGAACGACCGTTCCCGCAAAATTTCTGTCGGGATAAGCCGAAACCTGCGCGGAAATTCCCTGCCCGACGGTGATTTTTCCGATTGATTGTTCGGGTATATCAATCCGCAGTCGCAAAACGGAAGTCCGCACAATCGTGGCAATTTTCGTATTTGTTGCCGCAAATTCGCCGACGTCAGCGACTCTTTCCGAGATATATCCGCTAATCGGCGCAGGAATTACCGCGTCCGCAATGGCTTTTCGCGCCGTTGCTGTTTGCGTTTGCGCGGCGGCAACAGCGGCGCGGGCATTACCGACGGCAGTTCGCGCCGTGTTCACCTGCGCCCGTGCCGTGTCAATCGCTTTGACGGCAACCGCCGCATTGGAACGCGCTTCGGCAAGCTGTCCGAGAAGCGCGTCGCGCTGCGATTTTCGCTGGTCGTAAATTGTGCGGGCAATATCGCCCGTTTCCAACAATCTTTCCGCCCGCCGCAATTCTTTTTCGGCTAGTTCGATTTGCGCGTTGACCGAACGAACCTGCGAAAAAGTTTCGATGTCAAAAGTTTCGCCGTCTTTCACATTCAAACGCGCTTGCGTTTGACGCAGACTGGCAATCGCCTGGTCAACATTCGCCTGCGCCTGCCGAACCTGGGCGTTTGCCTGGTCAACCTGGGCGTTTGCCTGTTCGAGCCGAATCCGCGCATCGCGGTCGTCTAATTGCACTAGAACCGAACCTTTCTGCACATAACTGCCGATGTCGAAATTGACCTGTACGATTTTTCCGCCGACGGTTGGCGCAACATCGGTTTGCGCGTCGCTTGCCAGATTTCCCGTCGCTTCAAAATATGTCGGAATCTGCCGCACAACCGCCTGCGCCGTCGTTACGTCAATAATCAGCGACGCGGTATTGGTATTGTTGGCATTTTCCGCCTTAGATTTGCCGCAGGCACTCATTATTAAACCGACAATTATCAATAAGATAAAAACGGTTAATTTATTAAAATAAAATTTATTCATCAAAATAACCTCGCATATTTGGATTGTTGATTTAACGGCTGGAGACTCCAACCATAAATCAATGCGTAGCGATTTTGGTTGGAGAGGAAGCCGTTTGTAACCTTGAATATACGACTTAAACCATTGTATAATCTAACTATAAAGCCTGTCGTGAGATACGCTGAAACATTCCGCACAGCATAACTTAATATCGGGCAACCGAACTTGTCGAAAAAGGCAGAGATAAGCGTTAGGCTGATTGTAGCTCTTGAAAAAGACGGATTTGCCATCCGCGTCAACCTGCAAAATAGCTTCAGGTGTTTGGCGGAAATGACCCTGACTAAAAGCCGAAGGTTTCGCGCTAAAAGACGTTTTCCGATTTGTGCTTGAAACATAATATCTAGTTCTTTTAGTTAGCAGGAACAAGCTCACGCTATAATCGCTTCGATTTAGCGGGAGTCAGTTGACTATCTTACTTTCTGATTCCTCGCAATAAAATTTCGGTAAATTCGCGTGCCGCGTCTTCATTGGAAATTTTCAGTAATTTTTGTTCCTTATCCCATAGAATATTGTTGAGCGAATGATGAACAAACATCCCGATAAAAGCCCGCACGACGAGACGCGGCTGGATTTCACGAAACGCGCCGTCAGCTTGTCTCTGACTAATATATTTACCGAGATAATCGTAAATATGCGTGATAAATCCTTCAAAAAATCCGCGTGCCAAATCGTGTCCTTCGAGTGCCGAATGCAGCATCAGACGCAAAAAATCCGCATCTTCCCTGTGATGATTGAGCGCGTTGAGAGCCATTCCGTAAAAAACTCCGAAATCGTCTTTTTGCTCGATTTTATCGGCGATTTCACCAAACGGATTATCAAAACCGTGATTGCAAGCCTTGTGGTCAAGAATCGCCGCATAAAGTTCGTCTTTATTGGCAAAATGCCTGAAAACCATTGCTTCCGACACACCTGCCGCATGAGCAATTTCCTTGGTCGTCGTGCCGCTGAATCCTTTGTCGGAGAACAGACGCATCGCTCTTTGACAAATCTGTTCGCGCCGTTCGTCGCCTGCCATCCGCGTCGTTATATTTTCTGTTTTGTTATCCAATCCTTGCTCCCTTTTTCTAAATAAGTAAGTGCTTACTTACTTTCTCATTTGAAATAATTATTTGTCAAGTTATCAAATCGAACTTTTGAGCAAAAAAACCGTATGAACTTTTCAGCACGAAAAGGCATCAAAGCCGAAACCGACAAGTTGATTTTTAACCCGGTTGATTCAAATTTTAAAAAGGAGATTTAAGGAAATGACGGAAATGAATAATGACCAAGGTTTGGTAAAAAAGGAAATATCCAACGGCGAGGACAAAGCACAAAACGAATATATGGGAGATTTAAAGGGACAAGCCCAGGAATACGGGCAAAAATTGCAGGACGCAGCACTTAAAGCGAAAGATTTCGCTAGTGAAAAATTCGCTCAAGCCGGTGACAAGTTTAAGGAATTGCAGCAAAAAGACCCGAAAGTATTAGTTGAAGACGCAAAAGAATATGCGCGTCAAAAACCGGGACAAACAATTCTGATTTCGGCGGCAGTCGGTTTGGTTCTAGGTTTGCTTTTTCGCGGCGGAAGAAAATAAAAAGTAAAAAGGCAAAAGGCAAAAGTGAAGAATTATTTCCTAACTTTTGCCTTTTTACTTTTTACTTTGAAAATTACTCGCGGGCGTGAACTAAACGACGCATTTGGTCGCCAAAAAGCACGTCAATTTTTTGAGCGTCAATCACTGCCGTAACTTCGCCCTGACCAAAAGTAGAGTGCATCATTGCTTGTCCTTTTTTGTATTTTTGCGACTGGCTGTATGGCGTGCCGGATTTAGTTTTGCCGGTGTCAATTGATACCTTTTTGCCGCGCCGGAATGCGCTGACCGTGCCGCAGGCATCGCAGACCGCTTTCGTCATTTTGCCTAATTTAGTTACCGATTGGGCAGTATGATTTTGTTCGGCATCGCATACCGAACACGGCATTTCCACCGTTTGACCAAGTTCAAATTTTATATCTTTCATAATTTCTCCTTGAATTTTCTGGAACTATCTGGAACGTCGCCGACCGAAAGAACGAAAAGTTTTCTTTTTGCCCGGCTCAATTTTTTTGGTAAGGTTTTTTGCCACCGACAAAGTGCCGCCGAAATCCGGCAGTAAAACCCGCTCAACCGTCTGTCCGGTCAATCGTTCGATGGCTCGCATCGTATGTTCATCGGCGGCGGTCAAAAGCGTGATTGCACGACCTTTGTTGCCCGCGCGACCCGTTCGTCCGATGCGGTGGACATAATCTTCCGGCACTTCAGGCACGTCATAGTTTATCACATGCGACACCAAATCCACATCAATCCCACGCGCCGCGACATCGGTTGCCACCAAAACGCGGGTTTGTCCGTTTTTGAAACTTTGCAGAGCCGTTTCGCGCTGTGATTGCGAGCGGTCGCCGTGAATCCGCGTTGCCTTGTGCGAACGCTTTTCCAAAATATGCGAAAGACGGTCTGCGCCGCGTTTGGTGCGCGTGAAAACCAGAACGCGCTCAAATTTTTCGCGTTCGAGCAAATCTAAAAGAAGTCCTGTTTTTGAAGCACTGGCAACCGGATAAGCTGTTTGCTCAATCGTTCCGGCTGGCTTTCCCTGTTCATTAATTCCAATGACTTTCGGTTCGTTCATTATCGAACGCGCAATTTTTTCGATTTCCGACGACATTGTTGCCGAGAAAAAGAGCGTTTGCCGTTCGATTGGGATGGCTGCAACAATGCGCTTTATCGCGGGTAAAAATCCCATATCGAGCATTCTGTCCGCTTCGTCAAGCACAAGCGTTTCGAGATGTTCAAAATCAATCGCGCCCTGCTGCATAAAGTCCATCAAACGTCCCGGCGTAGCGACAATAATATGTGCGCCGCTTCGCAAAGCGTCGGCTTGTTTTCGATAACCCGCGCCGCCGATGATTGAAACGCAGCGAATTTTCTTCGGCGCGAATTGACGGCAAAAAGCCTCAGTTTGATTGGCAAGTTCGCGCGTCGGCGCAAGAATCAAAACTTTTGTTCCTTTTCCTTTATTTTCCGTATTTTCCGTCAAACCTTGTATAATCGGCAGCAGAAATGCCGCCGTTTTGCCCGTGCCGGTTTCGGCGCAAGCCATAATATCCGAGCCTTCCAGAATAATCGGAATGGCTTTTTGTTGTATTGGTGTCGGCTCAATGTAGCCGAGCGACTCGCATTTGCTTAACAAAGCCGGATGCAAGCCTAAATCTTTAAAACTCATATTTGTAATTAATATCTTTTAGCTCAACCGAAATATCGGGAGCATTTTTTGTGAAATTGTTATAGCGTGATTTGTAAAAAGACAAGAAGTATTCGGTTGCGACGTTCACAACTGATTTAATCGCGTCGGTTTATGAAGAAATTTTGCTCAAATCTCCGCTGAAATTGTGAAGCCCGAAATTGTCGTCAATAATTTATACAAACAAAATAATGCTTCGCTCCTTTTAATTTAAGGAGTCAAAGAAGTTTCCTACGAAAGTGTGCTTCAGTGTAACGGTATGCAGTAGAAGGCTTGCGTTTGGAGGTTCGGGAAAAGAACCGCTTCTAACTAAATATAATCGAACCAAATCTCATTCTATCCAAAACGCCGCCGCAAAAATTATTCAAGGGGACGAACCACCGTTGATGAAAGAGAGAAGGAATGTCTTTATTAGAATGCATTATTAACGCGATAATAGCAAGTTAAAGACGACAAGTCGTAATTTTTCTAACTTAACCTGAGTCTTGATTAGAAATTAAGCGTATGAAATTAGATTTGCAAAACACAATTTGTAATCTAACATCTTTAGTTTCAAGGTGTTCCACAATCCGTGCCAACTTCTTGAATAGACTAAAACTAATTGTTCTTTTATACTTCTCATTGCGCGAATCTCCTTCTTTTCGAGCAGTTTTTTTTCTCAAAATCATTCTACTCATTTTTTGGAGATTACATACTTTTCTAATCAGGACTCAGGTTAAGTTATACCGTTTGCCTCTGTCGGCAAGAACTAAGGTTCGATAAATCGAAGTATTTAGTCGTGACAATGCTTTGCGGGAAGTTTATCAAATTTTTTTATTCGCGCAGCAAAAAAGATATGTAAAACTATTTAATCGGCTCGATAATTTACGGGTTTTATTTTAAAAAAAATGATAACATTCGGATTGTCAAAATTTTGAATTGAGCGAAGGTTAAAGATAAGTATTTCGCCTTCGCGCATAAAACGGATGAATCTGCCGATTTCAAGTCTACCGATAGAAAACGCCTGCGGGTGCGCGGATACGGAAGCGGTCGAGAGCATCGAGTGTATGTGTCCGGCGACGGGTTTGGTGCAGATTGTCGGGCGCAAGTATGCGCTCAGACTGTTGACCGTCATCGGCGAACACCAAAGTATCCGTTTTAATGATTTAAAGAGCGTGATGGACGATATGAGTTCTTCGACGCTGGCGATTCGTCTTGCAGAACTTGAACGAGCCGCCCTGATAGAACGTCAAACGTATTCAGAAACACCGCCGCGCGTCGAATACAATCTGACGACTGAAGGCAGAGAACTGCGGCAAAGCCTTTTCACTCTCTCAAAATATGCGTCTCGAAAATCAGACGTATCGAAGCGTTTGGCGGCGGAGTAATTTGACTGGAATTAAAGTTTGGAGGAAAAACGATGGATTCGATTACGATTTGGACTTATTCGCTGATTGCCGGTGCAGTCGTGATTTTAATTGTCGCGGCACTGCTCATTGCAATAGTCTTAACCGCCCGAAAAATTGACGACCACGCCAAGGACATCTGGCAAGCCGGAAAGCTAATCGCCGGAAATACGGTTTCGATTTGGATGCTCAAAGACACCAACGTCGTCGCCGTGGATATTCTTAAAACCGCCCAATCAATCGCCGGAGTCGCCGGAGAAATCAACGGAAAATTAACCGATTTAAGGAACACTTTAACTAAAGGAGCATAACGCGAAATGGAACTGCTGATGTGGTTGACGATTGGTTATTTTGTGATTTTAGTGCTGACGCTGGCGGTCGGGCTGATTGCGATTTTGACGACTTTGATGAGCGTGGCGAAAAAGCTCGGCGGAATCAGCGCGGGTTTGCAGCAGGTCGAACAAGATACCGCGCCGCTCAATGGCGGAGTTGAAAAATTGAACGGTTCGCTCGGCGGTTTGGCGGGCGGTTTAATGGTTGCCGAATCGAGTTTTGTTTCGGCGAACGAGCATCTTCAGGAAACGCTCGACGCGGTAACGGTGGCGCGTTAAATAAAAAATTTGCGAGGTCAATTTTATGTTTTTAATCGAACTAACTCCCGAAACGGCAAGCACAATAAAAATCGTGTGGTGGATTGGATTGGTTGTCGCCTTAATTGTGACGGTGATTGATGTCCATTTGCTAATTCGTGTGATTAAAGCCGCCCGCAAAATTGACAGCTTGGCGGGCAGAACTCTTGAGGCGGCTGGCGGAATCGCGGGCAATACTTCGGCGTTAAAAAACTTGACGGCAACCAACGAAGTCGCCGCCGCGCTGATTGCGAACGCGACACCGATTGTGAGTGTTGCCGACGCGCTTGATAAAAAACTGTCGGCGGTTTCGACATTTTTCGGCGGAGGTAAAAAATAATGGACACGGTTTTATTGTTAACGATTTTAACGATTCTCGCCGCCGCCGTTCTGCTCGTCGCGCTCGGCATCGGGTTGTTCCAAATCGCGCTGGCTCTGGAAGGCATCGGCGCAAGTCTTGATAAAATCGCATACGGCGTGCGGGCGATTGAAACCGAAACTTCGCCTTTGCCGGAGTGTATTGACGGCATTAACGGTTCACTCGCGCCGGTAGTCGGCGGTTTTGCGGCAGTCGGCGAAAGTTTGACGAGTGCGGATTTACACTTAGGAGATGTTGCCAATGTTTTGGGCGTTTAATAAATCAATTAAATAAAATTATGAAAATCGGAATCAGCGGCAAAGGCGGTTCGGGCAAAACGACAATTTCGGCTACGCTGGCGCGAGTTTACGCGCGGCAGGGTTTGCCCGTTCTGGCGATTGACGGCGACCCGAATCCTAATCTGGGAATGGCTTTGGGTTTGAAAGCCGAAACGCTCGAAGAAACTCATTCAATTCCGCGCAGCATTGTCGAAAGAAAAGAGGATGCTGACGGCAAAATGCGGATGGTTTTGAAAGATACGGTAGAAAACATTGCCGCGCTGCACGGCATTGCCGCGCCGGACGGAATTCGCCTGATAGTCGGAACGAAAGTTGAAAATGCCGGCGCGGGCTGACTCTGTTCAGCACACGCTGCGGTTCGCAGCTTGATGGGAGAAATCGTTTCGGAAGCCGACAAAATAACCGTAATGGATATGGAAGCCTCCTTAGAACATCTTAGTCGCGGAACGGTTCGGCACGTTGACGTTATGCTGATTGTTACCGAACCGTACTATCGTTCGCTCGAAACCGCACGGCGGACTCTGCCGCTCGCTCGCGGACTCGGCATCAATCACATTTACGCCGTCGTCAATAAATATCGCAGCGCGGAAGACGAGAAAGCCGTCACGGATTTTTGCCGCACCAACGATTTGGAAATTATTGCCAAGATTCCGTTTGACTCGAACGTAACGCAAGCCGATTTGGAAGGGAAATCTTTATACGATTTTAATCATGATTCGCCGGTTGTTAAAGAAGTCGAAAAACTCGCCGCTGATTTGCGCGAGCGCGTGCCGCTGAATAATTCTTCGGCATCGAAAATTCTATCAAAACCGAACTGTTAGATTAAGGAGAATTTTATGCTAGACGACCCTAAATCACTTGCCGGAAACCCGACTGACAACAACGTCGCGCCTCAAGTCAAACCGGAAACGAAACCGGCAGAGCTTTCCTTCGGACCATTGAAAACAGTTCACGTTTTTTGGCTGGCGGGAATGAGCTGCGACGGCTGCACGGTTGCCGTGGCGGGGGCGACGCAACCGCCGCTTGAAAATTTGCTGACCGGCACCGTTACCGGCGTGCCGCAGGTTATTCTGCATCATCCGGTCTTGTCAATCGAAGCGGGCGAGGAATTTATCGCAAACTTTTACAAAGCTGAACGCGGCGAACTCGACGCGCCTTATGTCGTTTGCTATGAAGGCTCAATCGCCGATGAACGAATCGCGGCGGCAACCGGCGGATATTTCTCGGCAATCGGTTCGGAACGCTTGAGTGATGACGTGCATCGCCCGATTCCGACAACCGAATGGCTCAAAAGGCTTGCGCCGGGCGCGGCGGCTGTCATTGCAATCGGGACTTGCGCGACGTGGGGCGGAATTCCCGCCGCCGCCGGAAACCCGACGAACTCGATGAGTCTGATGGATTTTCTCGGCAAAGATTATCGCGGCACAGCCGGTTTGCCGGTTATCAACATTCCGGGATGCGCGCCCGTCGGCGACAATTTTACCGAAACGGTGGCGATGGTTTTGCTTTTCCTGCAAGGCATCGGACCGCTGCCAGAATTTGACGAACTCGGTCGCCCCGCTTGGCTTTTCAAGGAAACCGTTCATCAACGCTGCGTTCGCGGCGG
>JBPCPU010000010.1:0-14708 GCA_050998795.1 Pyrinomonadaceae bacterium | reverse complement strand
GTGTAATGCGCTCCGAGATTGCGCCGTTTGTCCGCGTCCATCACCGATTGAAACAACGAACCGAAAATTGCAGGTGAAACTTTTGACCAATCAAATTCACACGCTTCAATCAAGATTTGCCGCATCTTCGCACCAAAGAATGGTAAATCCATTCTATCGCGGAATAACGCGCCGTTGACGTGCGGAAAAGAGCGCAAATCTTCATCAATAAAGTTCGGTCGTTCATTTTCCGGCGTGTCCAAAACCTGAAAAAGCTGTGTCAGCATCGCGCCCGTATTCGAGCCGTTTTCCGAAGTCTTTTCCTGCAAGAAAAACAGAAAACTGCTGCGCGGCAAAAAAATGCCCGTGTCATCGGCAAACAGACAATAAACGAGCCGGACAAGAAACGCTTCAAGTTTATGTCCGGTGTAACCGCTCGCCTGCAAAGCGTCGTGAAGTTCGCCGAGTTTGAGCGCGACTTTGATATTTACCGGGTCTTGCTCTTTATATTCGCGCTTTTCATAACCGGAAATAAAACCGAAAAGATGAATCTTTTCCGGCAATTCTTCAAGCGGAAATTCAGTTTCTTCGCCAGTTTCGAGATTGAACAGACGAAACCGCGCAAAATCGGAAATCAAAACACATTCCGGCAATTCGTTTTCGTCTAAATTTTCGAGATATTCAAAGGCTTGTGAAGCGGCTTTGTCGAGATTCTTTCCGAATGATTTTTGCTCTGCAAGCAGAACGCCGCGCCAAAAAAGGTCAATCGCGCCGGTGTTTTGATTATTCTTTTTAACGGCTTTTTCAAAAACGGCAACTTGACGGCGTTTGATGCCGAAGATAGAAAGAAATTCATTCCAAAAGGTTTGCGATTCGGCGCGTTCGCGCTTTTCGCCCTTCCAATCGTGAACGAAAGTGATGGCGTTTTGTCTGATTTCTTGCTGTGTTAATCGAGGCATAATTTTCAACCACAATGATTTGAAAATTATACGATAAAATTTTTATTTCCCAATGCAAAATGTGGAAAAAATTCGTGTGAGCATATCTTCGGTGGTGGTTTCGCCGGTGATTTGCCCCAAGAAACGAAGCGCGTTGTGCAAGCCGATTAAGATAATTTCCTCGCTCATTTTTTCGTCAATCAAATGCAGCGATGTTTCGATTTCCGATTTTGCGCGGAGCAGTAAATCATTGTGCCGCGCGTCGGAAATCAAAAAGCCTGTGTTGTCAATTTCCTGTAATGAAAAAGGTTCGATGATGGCTTTTTGCAATTCTTCCAAACCTTCGCCCGTTTTCGCGGAAATGTGAAGTATATTTGAGTTTCCGTTGAGTTCGATTTTCGATTGTCCCAAATCGTTTTTATTGACGGCGATTAAGTGCGGTAAATCTTCAATTTGAGCAAAAATTTCCTTGTCTTCAATGGTCAAATTTTCTGAACCGTCAAGCAGAACGACGACCAAATCAGCGTCCGCCATCGCACGGCGCGAACGCTCAACGCCGATGCTTTCCACCGTGTCGGAAGTTTCGCGCAAACCAGCCGTATCAATTAAAGAAATCGGGATACTGTTTATCGTAAATCTTTCGTGCAGTTGGTCGCGTGTCGTTCCGGCGATTTCCGTTACAATCGCGCGTTCGTGTCCGAGCAAAGCGTTGAAAAGGCTTGATTTTCCGACATTCGGACGACCGACGAGCGCGACTTTTATTCCTTCGCGCAGAAGTTTTCCGGCTTGAAATGTCGAAGCCATTTTGCCTGTTTGGTCGGCTATTTTGAGAAGTTTTTCTTTGATAATTTCCGTTTGAAAATCAGGTAAATCGTCTTCGACAAATTCGAGCGTAGATTCCAAAACAACAATAATATCGAGCAACTCGTCTTTTAACGGCTGTAATTCGTTGGAAAGTTCACCGCGCAGTTGGCGAACCGATTGGCGGGCGGAAGCAATTGATTGTGCGTCAATTAAATCACGAATTGCTTCGGCTTGGCTCAAATTCATTTGCCCGTTTGCCAGAGCGCGTAACGAAAATTCACCCGCGTCAGCCATTCGCGCATTGAGCTTGAGGCAAAAATCTATAATTTGACGAAGAATGACGGGCGAACCGTGACAACTTATTTCAATCACGTCTTCGCCTGTGAAAGAGTTTGGTGCTTGAAAATATGTAATTAAAGTTTCGTCGAGAATGTCTGAAGTTTCGAGGTCGTAAATTTTTTTAAGTGTGGCAAAACGCGGTTTTGGTGAAAAGTTCTTGTCGCGCACAAGTTTGCGGACAATTGCCAGCGAATCTGCGCCGCTCAAGCGAATTACGCCGATTCCGCTTCGTCCCAAAGGTGTGGCAAGCGCAATAATCGTATTGTTCATAAAGGGAAAAAGCGAAAAAGCGAAAAAGTGAAAAAGTGAAAAAGTGGAAAAGAACAACACATTTTCACTTTTTCACTTTTCCACTTTTTCACCAAATTTATTTCAAGCGGATTTGAAGCCGTCTGTCTCTGCCTTGCCCGACTGATTCGGTGAATAAATCTTCTTCTTTTTGCAGCGTCAGATGAATCACGCGGCGTTCCGTCGAATTTAACAAACCAAAAGTAAAAGGTTTGTCGTTTTTGCGAACTTGCTGCGCGGCAAAACGCGCCATTGCCTGCAGTTCGGCTTTGCGGGTTTGCCGAAAACCGTCGGCATCGCAAACGAAACGCTTGTCGCGGTCGAGTTCTCTGCCATAAATCTGAAACAGCAAAGTTTCAAAAGCATCGAGCATTTCGCCGTTTTCGCTCAATAAATAATGGACGTCTTCACCGCTTAAATTCAAAATACAACCTTCGTCCGTCCACTGCGCCGAAACACTTATATCAAAGCGCATAGCGGCTAAAATTCCGGTCAAAAATTCTTCGGCTTGCTGGCAAATTTCGTTCATAACAAAAGTATAAGGTGAAAAAGTGAAAAAGTGAAAAAGTGAAAAAGTGAAAAAGGGTAAAAGGGTAAAAGCCGTCATTATTCTTCGGCAGCAAACTTTTTCACCTTTTCACTTTTTCACCTTTTCACTTTTTAGGACGTTGAAAATTTCGGCTTTATTTTTTTTGCATTTTTCGGAACAATTTCGACAATTTCGGTGGTCGGCGGTTCAGTCGTCTTGTTCACCCGATTGATGATTATTTGTTGGACAAAACTGACAATGTTTCCGAACAACCAATAAATCAACAATCCCGCCGGTGCGCTCCACATAATCCAGAGCATCATCACGGGCATCAGATACGTCATCATTTTTTGCTGCATCTGCTGTTCGGGCGTAACGACGGCGGCTTGCGGCGTAAATTTCATCGAAAGAATCATCGAACCCGCAAAGAGAAATTCAAGAAAATGATACGGGTCGCCCGCCGAAAGGTCGGGAAGCCAAAGAAACGATGCTTGCCTGAATCCGAGCGAAATCGTAACCGCGACATACAGCGCGATGAGCAGAGGAAATTGCAGAAGCATCGGCAAACAACCGCCAATCGGGAGCGCGTCTTTGGTCATTTTGAGCTGCTCCATCTGCAATTCACGCATTCGCGGGTCATCTGCCGGAATGCCTTTTTTCTGCATTTCCTTCAATCTTTCCTGCAAATCTTTCATTTTTGGAGCGTTAGCTGAAGCCTTTTTGAAAGACTTTGATTGATACCAGCGAAGCGGAAAGAGCAGAGAATAAAATAAAAACGTAAAAATTATGATGGCGGTGCCATAGTTACTTGTAATGTTATAAAGAAAATTCAGACTGTGCAGAATCGGCACGCCAAGCGGTTTAGTAATAAATCTGAACCAGCCGTAATTGATTAAATCTTCAATATCTATCGGTCTTCCAACCGTATTTGTCAAAATTCCGTTATAATCGGAAAGCGTAAAATAATCTTTCGTTCCCGTGTAAATTTTCGTGGTCGAACCGTCTGCCAAAATCGGAACAAACGCCGTTATCAAATGACGAGTTTCTTTGGTTGTTGCGCTTCGTGTTATCCAACCAAAAATTCCGTCATAGAAAGGCACGGTTTCGACTTCGTATTTCGAGGCACGATATTCAAGTCCGTTGGTTTTTTGCGCCGGAATCGCCGCCATCGCAAAATATGTGTCGCCGACTCCAGCCCAATCAACATCGCCGTTTATCGCCAAATTGCCTTCGGGTTTTTCGCCCGTAACCAATCCGGTTCCGAGATGGCGTTCAACTTCGCCATTGACAAAAGCAACCGCTTCGGGTTCGATGTGATAATAATTGTGATGCGGTATGCCTTGGTCGCCAATGCTTGCGCCGATAAGAAGTTTCGTGTTTGGAACAGGCTGACCGTTCTTAGTTAATTTAATTTGTAAATCGGTAACGTAACTGTCCGCGCTGAAATTAAACGATTTTGTAACCTCAACGCCGTTAGCTTCATCCTTCAAAACAAAGTCAATTTTTGCAGTTTGTCCCGCGCCGAGTTCGATATTTTCACTACTTGCTAAAACCTGATAATTTCGCTGATTGAGAAAAGCGTCAAGATTTTGGTCGCCCGTCGAAAGCCGAAACGGAATTTCACGCGGGCTGCGTTTTAATGCTTCGGGCGAAATAAGTTCGAGCGGTTTTTCGTCTTCTTTGTTTGAGCCGTCGGCGAAAAGGAGTTTTCCGTCAGGATTTTTTTCCGAAACATTATTTATTAAAATCCAACTCGTCGCCAACGCGCCTTTTGAATCGAGTTTTACCTGATAAAGCGGCGTTTTTATCGTGATTTCTTTATTCGGCGTAGTGTCAGGCGTTGTTTCAGCCGTTGGCGGTTGATTTTGCGTTTGAATCGGTTGGGTTGCGGACGCAGGAGTTGCGATTGCAACCGTTTGCGCCGTGTTCGCGTTTGGTTGTTCGGTCTTTTTCGGCGCGAAAAAATACTGCCAACCGAAAAGCACCGCCATCGAAAGCGTTGCGGCTAAAATAAATCGAAATTGCGTATTTTGTTTATTATCAGTCATCTTTAAGTAAGTCCAAAGTCCAAAGTCTAAAGTCTAAAGTTCAAAATCGTTTGTCTTCTGACATTGGACATTGGACTTTAGACTTTGGACTCATTTCACCGGGTCGTTTCCGCCTTTGCAAAAAGGTTGACAGCGTAAGATACGCTTTATTCCCATCCGAGTTCCGCGAAACGCGCCGTATTTTTCGACGGCTTGCCTCGTGTATTCGGAACAGGTCGGCGTAAATCGGCACGAAGGCGGTAAAAAAGGCGAAATCCACGTCTGGTAAAGCCGCAAAAAATCTAACACTAAAAACTTCATTTTGCTTCCGCTTCGACGTTTTCTTCGCCCTGCTTTATTTTAAGCTCAAATTTTTTAACTTTCTCAATTATCTGCCGAAATTCGCTCAAAGGCTGTTCGAGTTTGACGCGAAGCAAATTTCTGCGGGCATTCAAAACCCAATCGAATTTTGTTTCCAATTCGTTGAGTTCAGCTTTGCTCAAGCGAAAGGTTTCACGCAAAAGACGTTTTGCCCGATTTCTCTGCACCGCATTACCGACGGCTTTTTTTGAAGCCGTAATGCCGAGCCGCTGAAATTCGCCTTCCGACGGCGTAATAAAAACCGTCATCAAACGCCCTTCAAACCGCTTGCCTTCCGCATAAACGCGGCGAAACTCGCGCGGTTTTCTGAGCCGCGCATTCTTCGGCAAACGAAAATCTAATAATGATGAACCGTTAATCGCTTGCGTCCTTTTGCCCGGCGGCGTTTGATTACGTTGCGTCCGTTCTTGGTCGCCATCCGCGCCCGAAAGCCGTGTTTCTTCGCCCGACGGCGGTTGTTTGGTTGAAATGTTCTCTTTGGCATAATTATCCATCCTCTCACTCAAAAGTGAAAACTTTAATTTTATGTGCGAATTTCGATTATGTCAAAGCAACAATCAAACAGGATTAGCAGGATGAATACTTTCCTATCCTAAATATCCTGAACATCCTGTTAATTTTTCATCATTACGCGCCGACCTTCGATTTTATAATTGCCTTCAACAATTCGCTTCACCGACTCGACATAAAGCGCGTGTTCGTGTTCTAAAATTCGTGCGGAAAGCGTGTCAATCGTGTCATCGTCTTTCACTTCCACGATTTTTTGCGCGACGATTGCGCCGTTGTCTAAACTTTCATCAACAAAATGAACCGTGCAGCCCGAATACTTTACGCCGTATTCAATTGCTTGCTTTTGCGCTTCCAAACCTTTGAAAGACGGCAGCAAACTCGGATGAATGTTTAAAATGCGATTCGGAAAAGCACGAATAAAATCACGCGAAAGCAAGCGCATATAACCGGCAAGACAAATCAATTCGACATTTCGTGCCTTTAATTCACTAATAATTTCCGCGTCATGTTCCGTGCGTGTGCGACCTTTGCGTGTTATCACAAGAGTTTCGATTCCGCGCTCTTTCGCTTTCTGCAAACCTTCTGCTTTGCTTTTATCGCTAATAACCACTGCAACTTCAGAGTCGGGAATCTGCCCGCTTTGAACGGCTTCGACAATCGCCGACATATTTGAGCCGCGTCCTGAAATTAAAATGCCGATTTTCATTGCTTTGATTGTAATTTGTATCTATCCGCAAAACAAAAATGAATTTCTTACTTTGCGTCTTTGCGGGAAACAATTGCTTTTTATCTTAAAAACTTGCACAATAATCCTGTCCAAGTTTGGAGTAAAATTTATGCCGATTCAAACCACTTACAGCAATGCCAGAAACAATTTGGCGTCTCTGCTCGAACGAGTAACGGATGAACAGGAAATAGTTATTATTAATCGTCGCGGTTATGAAGACGTGGCGCTTGTCAGCGCGCCGGAACTTTCAAGTTTGCTCGAAACCGCACATTTGCTTCGTTCACCTAAAAACACCAACAGACTTCTTAAGGCGTTAGTTCGCGCACAAGCGAAAACCGAAAAGCCCGAAACTTTAGAAAATATCCAACAGGAGTTCGGAATTGAAAAACGAAAAAAATCGTAAAGTCGAGCGCGATGCCGTTTTTCATCCTGAATTTCGTGAAGACTTACGCTTTTGGGCGGAAACAAACAGAAAAACTCTGCTTCGTGCCTTTGATTTAATCGAAGCGATTTTGCGCGAACCTTTTACCGGAATCGGGAAACCCGAACCTTTGAAATATCTTGCTTCGGGCGCGTGGTCGCGGCGTTTAACACAAGAGCATCGAATTGTTTATCTCGTCAGCGAAACGCAAATTGATTTTCTGCAAGCGCGTTATCATTATTAATTTTCAAATATTTAACGCCAGGCGCGGGATAAAAAATGATTGCCGCAAAAAAACACAAAAAACACAAAAAAGTTTTTTAATCCGCAATTTTTGTGATTTCTGTGCCTTTTTGCGGCTAATTTTTCGTTGCTTTTGCTTATCCTGAACTCACGTTATTTATTTCGGATTTCTTCTATATTTATGCGTAACAGGTCGTCTGCGTCCGACACCGATGGCGTTTTTTGAAATTATCAGTGTCGGCGGAAGTTGTCGGCGTTTGAATTCGTTGGCTGGCGATTCCACTTTGTTTAATAAATCATAAACCAATTTCGGGTCATTGCCTTTAGCGATTATTTCTTCGGGCGAGAATTTGTCTTCAAAGTAAAGTTTCAAAATCGGGTCCATCAATTCGTATGGCGGCAAAGAATCCCGGTCAAATTGGTTGGGCGCGAGTTCGGCGGACGGTGCTTTTTCGATGATTTCATTCGGAATAATTTCACGTCCCGCGCTTTCGTTGATGTGCCGCGCAATTTTGTAGACTTCTGTTTTCAAAACATCGCCAATCACCGCTAAACCGCCGTTTGTGTCGCCGTAAAGTGTGCAGTAACCAACTGCCAATTCAGATTTATTTCCGGTTGCCAGAACAAGACGACTTTCGGCGTTGGAAATCGTCATCAGAATTACGCCGCGCAATCTCGACTGCATATTTTCCGCCGCCAAACTTTCGCCGCCTTTTGTCGGCTTGTGCAGATTCATTTGTTTAAGAAGAACTTCAAACGCGCCGGAAATTGGCTCGAGGCGCGTCGGCATTCCAAGTGCATCGGCGAGTTTTTCCGAATGTTTGATACTTCCTTCAGACGAAAAAGGCGAAGGCATCATCACTGCCAAAACATTTTCCGCACCCAATGCTTCACACGCCAGATTTGCGACTAACGCCGAATCAATTCCGCCCGAAAGTCCGAGAACCGCTTTCGTGAAACGATTTTTCTTTGCGTAATCTTTGATTCCCAAAACTAATGCCTGCCGGATTGTTTCGTATTCGTCGCCCGTAATTCCGCGCAAATCCGGTTTTCTGACATCAAGTTCGACAGTTTCGACAAATTCCTCAAACGCCGCCGCCTGCAAAATTATATCGCCTTCTTCGTCGGCAATTAAACTTGCGCCGTCAAAAATAATTCCGTCGTTTCCGCCGACGAGATTGACAAAAATAATCGGTTTTTTCTGCTGCCGCGCACGGTGCGCGACCATATCGCAGCGCAGTTTGATTTTGCCTTTGTTATACGGCGAAGCGTTTATCGCCACAATCAAATCCGCGCCGCGCATAATCAGTTCGTCCGCCGGGTCAAGGTCATAAAGTCTTTCTTTCCAGAAAGTTTTGTCGTTCCAAAAATCTTCGCAAACGACAACGCCGACGTTTCGCCCGTCAATCTCAAACATTTTCCGCACATCCGAAGGTTCAAAATATCGCGGGTCATCAAAAACGTCGTATTCGGGCAACAGAGTTTTGTCGGCAAATCCGACGAGTTTGCCGTCGTGAATAACCGCCGCCGAATTAAAAAGTCTGCGCCCGTCGTTTTCTTCGTTGCGGCGAATTGTGCCGACGACAACCGTCAAACCTTTTGACGCTTCGATAATTTTCTGCAAATGCGCGTCGGCGTTTTCGATAATGTCTTTATCCAAAAACCAATCCTGCGAAGTGTAGCCGTGAGTTGCCACTTCAGGCAGAACAACCAAATCCGAGCCGTCTTGTTTGGCTTTTTCGACTGCCGACAAAATTTTGGCGACATTGCCCTCAAAGTCGCCGTTGGTCGTATTGATTTGTCCGATTGTTACTTTCATAAGTCCAATGTCCAAAGTCTAAAGTTCAAAGTTAACGTCGAAGAATTAGACATTAGACTTTGGACATTGGACTTTGGACTTTTTAATCATCGTCAGCCGGTTTCCGCGTTTATTATAAGAAACTTCATCCATTATATTATGAATAATCAGAACGCCGCGACCTGATGCTTTGAAGAGATTTTCGGGATTTGTCGGGTCGGGAATTTCCGCGACGTTAAAGCCTTCGCCTTCGTCTTCGATGGTAAAACGCGCTTCTTTCGATGAAACTTCCGCCGAAATACGGACAATTTTGTTTGCGTCGAATTTATTGCCGTGTTTGATGGCGTTGACGAAGGCTTCGTCTAAAGCAATGAACAAATTAGAATTTTCCGCATCAACTATGCTATTTTTCTCAACCCGTTTCATCAAATAATCCAAAATGCTGTGCATCAGCGAAATCGCGCTCGGAAATTCAAATTCGATTTTTTCCCGAATATGTTTGATAGTGTTGGTTTTATCTACAAACTGCGCTTTATAATTCAAAACAGTTTCAAAGAGATTTTTTAGTTCGGCTTCGTCAAAGTTTTCGCGTCTGAAATTGGTCGCGCAAATTTTGAAGGCTTTGACAAAACTGCGGTCAAATTCTTCCGTATCTTCGGTTGGCAGACAAGTATCATTGTTGTCGGCGGCGTTGTCTTTCGGAAAGGCTTTGTCGCCGTTAAGGTCGGTTATCACCAGGTCGAAATCGCCCGATTTATCGAGTTCGACGGCTTCTTTGCGGCTGTCCGTCGTTTTAACAAAATAACCGATTTCGTTAAAAACTTTCATCAAAGCACTCTTTAAGTCATCGTGGTCATCAACAATTAAAATTTTTTTCTGCATTTTTGCGTTCCGGCTTTTCAAATAATGTCGGTTTTTAACATAAGCCCTAAAAAAATTACGTTAGCATAATTTATTTTGTTGCATATAATCAACATTCGGACGGATTTTAGCAAAGCCGATTCATTTTGGTTATTAAATCAGCAAACTCTTAATTTTGAAGATGAATCTTGATTATCGTAGTCAATCAAATTCTAAACCGCTTGCCCGACATCTTCAAACCACAACGCCCGATTCTTTATTTTTCTATGACGCAAATAAAAAATCAGTTCATATTTCTTCTTACACTCGCGTCTAAAATTTACTTTTCCCGTAACTCTATCTATACTTCACTAAATAATATAGGATTAAAAATAAACGAATGAAATTAAACATTAGTAACAAAATTATTACCGCCGGCTTGTTGTTTGTTTTAGCAATTTTAAGTTTTGCGTGTCAAAAACAAACTCCGACCGAAGTCTACAAATTGCTTTATGCGGCGGTTAAAGCAAAGGATAAGAATAAAATCAGACAATTGATGTCGAAAAGTTCGATAGGATTGGCTGAATTTTCTGCCAGCCAACAAAAAAAACAGGTTGACGATATTCTTGAAAACGGATTTACCGGAACAACTTTTGCTTCGTCTTTGCCCGAAATGCGCGATGAACGGATAAAAGACAACTTCGGCGCGTTGGAAGTTTATAATCAGACGGACAATCGGTGGGAAGATTTGCCGTTTGTTTTGGAAGACGGCGGATGGAAACTTGCCTTTGGCGATATTCTCCAAAACACATATAAATTGCCGGGCAAAGGACAAGCGGAACTCGAGCGCGAATCCTCGGGAAATAATATGATGCAGATTCCAACGAATTCCAACTCGCCAAACAGTAATAAAATGACTCAAATGCCGCCCGCGAACAAACCGAAAAAATGATTGACGCACGGCAGATTCAGGAAATCCTGACGCAATACGAAAAACACGGCTGGAGTTTAAGCCGTGTTTTACTTTCTGCGCCGGGCAAAGAAATTTTATCGGCTTCGCTCGAAAATCTTTTCGGCGATACGGAAATAATTATGTCCGATATGGATGCGGCTTGGTTTTTTCGTAGTTCGGGCAACGACCGCGAGGCTTGGGAACTGCGGCGTTTAAGCGGAACGCCTTTTGCGCTGATAGAGATATTTGATGCCGAAGACGACGAAGAGATTCGGGAAGAAACCCGACAAGAAATGCAAACGCGACTGGGGAAATGAGCATCGAAGCAGACCAATCGAAAATTTGCGGTTAATTTTCGATTTACAAAGTTTTACATTTGTTGCAAACTTACTTTTATAAGAGATGACAATTAAAGATTTAGGAGCGCGAGTCGTTAGTGTTTGGGAAGGTTTGCGCCCGATGACAAAAAAAATGCTGGTTGGCGTGTGGCAGGCAAGCAGCGGAAATACACCGCCCGCGCCAACGCAAAA
The DNA here is from genome assembly GCA_050998795.1 of Pyrinomonadaceae bacterium. Classification (GTDB taxonomy): domain Bacteria; phylum Acidobacteriota; class Blastocatellia; order Pyrinomonadales; family Pyrinomonadaceae. The sequence goes on along the minus strand of JBPCPU010000010.1, from coordinate 3,402 downwards.
ATTCTCCTACGACGCTCACGCCGATTGGGAACTGAGCCGCTTGCTTTCCGCTCTGGACGAGCAGACAAAAGACGCGGAAGTAATAAAAAATACGGAAAAGTTGCGTGAGATAAAACAATTGGCGGAAACCTGCTCGGCGGTTTTGCAAGCCCAAACCGAATCAGCCGAAATTTTTATCCAACTGGCGGAACGGATTTTGGCGCAGAATGATTTTAATAAATTTGATAGTTTAGCCGATGTTTTGATTAAACGGTTTTCAGCCGGTGAAATCGCGGAGATTATCAGACAAACCGATTTAGCGCAGATTCGCGCCGTTGCTTTTGAAACTTTGGCGATTATGCCCGTTTCGTATCTTTTGCCGCTGCTTGATGACCCGATTTATCACGAAATCGCGCACATCGCGCTTGAACAGCAAGCCTTTGAGTTTGACAACCAGGACGCGCAGATGATTTTGGAACAGTTGGATTTGGGCGAAACGGATGATTTTTAATTTTCAAAAATTTCTCTTAAATTCGATTTATCTTAAAACAAAAAACCGTTTGCCGAATATCGTTTTATGAAGGAAGTTACAATTGTTTGCGACGGCTCGAGTCTTGGTAACGGCAAAGGAATAACGCGGGCGGCGGCGGTTGCCGTGCTTGGTTATCGCGGTTATTGGCGGGCATTTGGCGAATATCTCGGTAACGCAACGAACCAGCAGGCGGAAATTGCGGCGGCATGGATTGGACTGAAAACTCTGCGCGAGCCTTGCAAAGTCAGGCTTTTGAGTGATTCGCGGTATGTCGTCCAAACAATGACGGGAAATTTTCGTAAAAAAACCAATCTCGAATGGTGGGAAAAGTTGGAAAAATCCGCGAAGAAACACGAAATCACCTGGGAATGGGTCAAAGGACACGCCGGACACGAAATTCAGGAAGTCGCCGATAGAATGGCGCGGCGAATGGCTGAATTAGGCAAGATTGACGAGAAAATTTTAGACGAAGCTGTGGCGGAAATCGGCGTGAAGGAAATTTAATGCGAGTAGGAGAAAAGGGGAAAAGGGGAAAAAGGGAAAGGGGAAATAAGATGCGATTTTCTCCGAGTCGTTGTTTCGCTGTGTTCTTTTTTGTATCGTTCGTGCTTTTGGCTGGACTTTGGACTTTAGACTTTGGACTTTGGACTCAAAAAGGACTTTGGACTCAAAAAGTTTTCGCGCAAAAAAGAAACGCGCTCGGCTGGGTTTGGCAAAATCCGTTTCCGCAAGGCAATCCGCTTTATGCAATTCACTTTGCCAAAGATAAAGAAACGGGTTTTGCCGTCGGCGCGGACAATACGATTATCGCCACGACGGACGGCGGTTTTAGTTGGCAAAGACAGATTTCGCCGGTTGACGCTGCGCTTTCGGGCGTTTTCGTCAAGAATAATCGAACCGCTTTTATCGTCGGCGCGCGAGGCACGCTTCTTTCAACCAATAACGGCGGTAAAGATTGGAAACAAAGTGAAATTCCGTCCAAAAATCATCTTTACAGCGTTGCTTTTGCGGGCGAAGATTTGAGCATGGGTTGGGCAGTCGGAACTTACGGACAAATCTTAAAAACATTAGACGGCGGTTTAACCTGGAAACCGCAAACGAGCGGAACAACCGAACATCTTTTGAAAGTTACGGCTTTCGATGCGGAAAAAAGCGTTATCGTCGGCACAAACGGTACGATTTTAACTACCGAAAACGGCAGAAAAACCTGGAAATTGAATAATCCTTGCGAAAATTCTCTGATGTCGGGCGCGTCGTATCTTTCGGCTGAAATAGTCGTCGCCATCGGTTACGGCGGCTGTGTTGCCCGAAGCGAAGACGGCGGCGAAACATTTCAAAAAATCAATATTTTTAGCCGCGCGGATTTTCTCTCGCTGTCTTTTTCCGACCAAAAAAACGGTTCAATGACCGACTCGGGCGGAATGATTTGGCTGACGGGCGACGGCGGAAACACGTGGCTGCCGTTTAACGTGCGGACAAATCCGAAACTCGTTTCAATGTATTTTGCCGACCGCTACACGGGTTGGGCGGTTGGCGAAAACGGTTTGATAATTCGCACCGATGACAGCGGTTACAGTTGGCAGCGGCTTTCCGAAGGCGGACGCGAAGATGTCAACGACATTACTTTATTCGACGAAAATATCGGTGTGGCAATCGGTTCGCGCGGCAGAACTTGGATTACCAACGACGGCGGCAAAAATTGGATTCCTGTTTATTCGGGCGTGGAAGAAAATTTGAACGCATTTGATTTTATTGATGCGCAACACGGCATTGCCGTCGGCGACAAAGGCAGAATTTTACGCACCATCAACGGCGGCGCGAGTTGGGGACAAGGCGTTTCCAATGTTAAAGAAGACCTTCTGGGCGTTTTTTTTCTCAACGAAAAAACCGCCTTTGCCGTCGGTGCGAACGGGATGATTTTGCGTTCCGATTCGGGCGGCGCGTATTGGGAGCAGTTTGAATCAGGTACGCGGGCTTGGCTCGAAGACGTAGAGTTTTTCGGCGACAAAAACGGCGTCATCGTCGGCGACAAAGGCACGATTTTATTAACTAAAGACGGCGGTTTATCCTGGAAAAGTATTAAAACAAATCTCAAGGAAAATCTTTATAAGCTGAGTTTTTATGATGAAAAAATCGGTTATGCGGTCGGCGCGAACGGCACAATTTTGCGGACGGAAGACGGCGGTGAAACGTGGCAAGACCAGGAATCGGCTTTGAAGATGAATCTTTACGCGGTTACGGCTTTTAAACGCGACGAAGCCATCGCCGTCGGTGAACAGGGCGCGGTTCTGCGAACCGAAGACGGCGGAAAGACTTGGGAAATTCAACCGAATATCACGAGTAATTCTTTGCAAGCGGTTGTTTATCGCGGCGGCACGGATTTGTGGGTTGCCGGACGCGGCGGTTCAATTCTCAAGCGTTCCGAAACTCTCTCGACTATCAAAACTTCATCTCCGCCGAAAATTCCACCTATTTTGCGATTGGGTACGTCCAAAAACAAACCAAAATCGCGCACACCTTTACTGACGATTACCGACGACGGCGACATTCCGCTTGCCGCGCCACCGAAGAAGGATAATTAAGTGAAGCCAGTGCAAATTAGAGTAATTTTATTTTCAATGCTTGACCATTCGCAATAGCTAATAGATGACAGATGATAACTGATAGATTTTATCTGTCATCTATTATCTATCATCTCGCATCTATTCCGAATGTAATTCCTTAAAATTCTAATTTGCACAGGCTTCAATTAAGTGAAGCCTGTGCGTAATTCGACTTTAGTAACTAATACTAATTTCATCGTTGAGAAGCGGTCTTTTTTCCCCCCCCCTTCCAACCCCACCAACCACAGGCACAAAACCCTTCCCCCCCACTTAATTTCCTTGCTCTTC
>JBPCPU010000191.1:0-17551 GCA_050998795.1 Pyrinomonadaceae bacterium | reverse complement strand
TCTGACACATAAAGAAAAACACTCCAAATATCTCTTTTTAACTTAATAGAAACGTAAGGGCTAGATGTTTGAATTTGAAGATTAGAAACCTTTACACCTATTTTTTTGACAATATCGTCAAGGGAATCATATTCATAATCACCATGAATGAACACAATTTTGTCACATTTATTTTTTAGACTTTCAACTATTTCTTCAATGTCTTCAAGAAAAAGTCTTGTAGAAGGAAGATGTGCGCTCAAGGATTTTTCTATTTTTCTCATTAGCTATAACTGACTTATTTTGTTTCTGCCTTTGCATTTTTCTTAGTAATCATTCAAATGATTTAGTTAAATGCGCCGTGAACCTCGGCAATGCGAACGGTCATCGAAACGAGATAGGCGAACAACGCGCCTTTGCCCAAAACTTTCTCCAAACCGTTGATAAGCGCGATTGACTGCTGCGTCTGCACGCCCTTTTTATTCGTCAGAATCTCGGCGAAACATTCGTTGGCGTGGTCGTCCCACGTCCACGTATCAACAAACGCCTGCGCCTGCACGCGGTCTTCCTGCCCGATGTTGTTGTAAATCTGATTGTAATTGCGCTTGAAATTCGGCGGCGGGGCAATATAACAAAGGTCAACCGTTTCATCACGGATAAATTTTCGGAGAATATCCAGATTGTCGCCGTAAAAGAGTTTGTTCATATTCATTAAGACTCAAGGTAAATCAAACCATTCGCGCAAGGATTTTTCTAAATTTGCCGTGTCGGATGTATTGAGTTTGCCGACTTTTTTCAAGACGAGTTTTTCGTGAATCGTAAAAACTCCGCGCTTGACCGCCGTTTCAACATTTAATCCGGCTTTCTGCCAATCAACAAGAACAAATTCGCCTGCTAACAATGAATGTGTTTTGCTGGTGAGAGCGACAATAAACAAATCTTTTGAAACGTGCGCGGCATTGACAACAACCGCCGGACGCACTTTAAAGTTTGTCAAATCCGAAAACGGATAGCGCACGAGAACAACTTCATTTTTCGAGAAGTTCGGCATAAACGTCGTCTTCCTCATTATTCCAAATTTCGTCCAACGAACTTTCACTTGCCGAAACCCAAAATTCATCGAAACCGATTTCTTCTCCGCGTTCCTTAGCTTCCAACAAACGCTTTTTCATCGTTTCGCTTTTCAGCAGGTAAGCCGTTTCCTTTTCCGATTCGATTTCCTGCCAAACCTCTATCGGCACGATTACGCCGACCGGATTGCCGTTGGCATCGGAAATGTATTGTATGTCTGTCATAATTGTTCAATTATATCAAATTGTTCGACCTCGATAAACGGCAGTTCAATATAGCAAGGGTCAATTATTTCATCGCGGATAAATTTTCGGAGTATGTCGGGATTGTCGCCGTAAAAGAGTTTATTCATTGAGAATCCTTTCAAAAATGAAGGTGTAAATTATCAGGTGAAACTTAAAAATAATCAGGCTTAATTTTTACTCGTTTTACCGGGCAGGTCAGGCAAATTTTTTGGAACAAAAGTTTGTCGGGCGAAACATCAAAGTTGCTGCCGACAAACTGAAACTGTAACAACGGTTGTTGTCAAAGTTACTGCGTCATAATGGGCGTGCCTTGCCCGGCGACCAGTTGCCATTTGCCGCCCGTTTTGACAAATACATCAGTCCAGCGAAATTGACCGTTGATGTCTTGGGTTTTGAATTTGCCTTTGTCCGTCGTGCGATAAGTAACAATTGCCGTTTTGCCGAACATCTGCACTTTCATATCGTCAATTTTTGTAGATTCAATCTTCAAATCGCCTGACTTGAACAGAGCGATAGTTTGCGCTTTGGTCGCCAACATACCGCCCGGGTCGGTGAAATTCCCATTATCGGCAAGGTATTTTTCAAAGACGGACATATCGTTTTTCACGACGGCATCAGCCAATTCCTGCTCTATTTTCATCAAGGTTTGCTCGTCGGTCATTTTCTTTTGCCCGTAGCCGAGCGAAGTGAACAACATCATTAACGCGATTGCAACGAATAGTTTTTTCATATTTATTTTCCTCTCAGTAAAATTAGTTTTCGGCTCTTAAGCCGTTTGATTCACAGAATCCTGCGTTAGAGTTGCGCCTTCAGGCGGCGTTTTCAATTCTTGAAGAAAGCCGCCCGAAGGAGAAACTCTAAATATGGATACAGATTGTTTATAGTTTCAGAACGCCGTTTTCGACAACGGTTTTGCCGTCAATCTTCACCGTCGCTCCGGCGAGATGACCGGCAACGCCGCCCGCGCCGGTATTTGTACCGTTTGCCCAAATGTTGTTGCCCGTGCCGACGCTGACCATTCCGGCGGAAACCCAGTTGCCTAATTTTGTGCTGGGCGCGAGTTTCATATTCTGATTGATTCCGATGTCCACATAACCGAGCAGCTCCTTGCCTTCGCCGAATGCGTCGTAATTGGCTTTCAACTTTTCAAAGCCCGGTCCTTCGCCTGTCAACGAAGTCAGTTTTCCGCCGGCAAACGTCAAGGTCAGATTAGTAATTTCCTTGCCGTCAAAAAAGTTTTTCTCGATGATGAATTTTCCGTCGCCGGAATTGGCAGTCGGTGTAACCGCCGCTTCGCCCGCCGGAAGAAATACGCTGAGATTGCCTTTTTGCACGTCGTCGGCTGAGATAATGCCGTCGCTGATATACACGGGGCGATTTTCAATATTAAATTTCAAATTCGTGCCGTTCGGATGCGTAATTTCGACTTCCTTGCCAGCCAGAGCAGTCTTGGCGGTTTCTCCGATTGTCTGCAGATTTGCGTAATCAATGTTGACGCCTTCCCAAAAGGTTTTAGCGAAACTATCGAGCGGCATTTCAAAGCGTTTGGCACGCCATTCGGTCGGATACAAATCATTTCCAATATCAACCGAGCGAACTTTGTTCTTGAGAGATTCGGCGGCAACAGGTTGTCCGGCTTTTGCGCCGGCGGCAAACCGCGCGGGCGGAACATCCGCTAACAAGCCTTCGGTTTCCGTGCTGTCAACGCCGATATTTACATTAACTATTTTCGCCAACGCCATACCGAGCTTCGGCTCTTGAGAATCGTATTTTTCAGGAACTTCGGCGTAATACTTTTTCGCCAGCCGCTCGCTGCCGATGGTCAAAAGCGGATGACCGCCGACTTTCTCGACTTCAACGGTGATATTTTCCAGTAATTCCATATCACGCGCACTGCCGCTAATCCGCACGATTTCGCCTTCTTTCACGCCTGCGCTCTGCGTAACGATGCGCCGGGCTAATTCCTGCAAATCGGTCGGCACGGTTTTCTTCGTCGTCTCGGACGCAGTGTTGTTTGAATTTATTGTTGTATTGGTTGTTGATGTGTTTACGGGAGCGGAAGAATTTGTCGGGGTTGTCGGTGTTTGGCAAGCGGTTATTGCAAAGCCAATCACGAGAACATAAGTAGTAAATTTCCAATTCATAACAGAATCTCCTTCATATATCTAAATAAAATGGATAAAGCCGGATAAATTTTTATAAATAAAGCACAGCCTTTAATAAAAAATAACGCGGATAACGTCAATTTATGACTTCGACTTTGGTTGACAGATTACTAAAATCAAATTTGGCTCAATTTACTCTCTTTTATAATTCAAGTCAAGAAAACTTGGTCTATTTTATTTGGATAACTTCTCAGTCCGCTTGTCCAATTTCTTTATCTCTTTCTTCTTATCTCAGGAAAACGCCGATGATGCTGCAAATTTGGTTGTAACTGCGCTTGGAATTAAACGGCGGGTCAATAGAGCAAAGGTCAAAGGTTTCATCACGAATAAAACACCCGAAGACATCGAGATTATTACCGTCAAAGAGTTTGTTTGTTATAAATTATTTACGCATTTCATCAATCATTGCTGCGATTTCCGCTTTCAGATGCGCGGTTACGGCTTCGTATTTCGCTTCGTTTTCCATTTTCGCATCAATAACATCTTTGGCGTAGAACGGTTTGCCAAAGCGAACTTTTACCTTCGAGAGATTTATTTTATTGGAATCACGCGCCCAAACTTTGTATAAACCGTCGAGCGCGACGGGAACAATCGGCAAATCGAGTTCGGCTGCCAGAATCGCCGCGCCTTTTTTGAAGGTGTGGAGTTCGCCGTCGAAAGCGCGTTCGCCTTCGGGATAGATGTTCAGGATTTTGCCGTGTTTTAATCCGACTGCGCCCGCTTTCATCGCTTTCATCAATTGCGCGTCGGGGTCAATCGGAACGGTATTTAATAATCTGGCGATGGATTTCATAAACGAACTTTGGAAAAATTCGGTTGCGCCGACGGCGAAGGAATTTGTAAATGTGTCGTAGTCAAAGTTTGAGGAAACGACAAACGGGTCAATAAAACTTTGGTGATTCGGGCAAATCAAATATGGGCGTTTTATCTTTTTGAGTTCTTCGAGTCCCGAAACTTCCATACTCAAAAAGATTTTGAAAATAAGGTTAAAGAATTTGAAGGCGGAAAAAACAACCCAATTTGAAAACGCGGATTTATTCAAAATGGTTTGAATTTCGGGGAGATTTTCGCCCGCTTCGGCATTTCTGACAATATCGCCCCAAACAAAATCGGCGGCGACGATTTCCGCGTTTGCGCTTCCGGTGTATTCCTGCGTCAGTTTGACGACTTCGCCGACGGTTAAAGCGTTAGCGGCTTTATCGGAATCGAATTCGATATTGAAATTTTGCTCGAGCGCGGCGAAAACTTCCGCCCGCGAAAGCGAATCGAGTCCCAAATCAATTTCAAGATTCATTTCGGGATGAATCTTTTCAACATCTTTGGTGTTCTGTTTGACGGCTTTGTCAAGAGATTTGCCGACATTCGATTCGAGCATTGCATTATCTGCGTCGGTAAAATTCCACTGCTTTTTGTCGGGCGAAGACTGGCTGTCGTAACCGTTTTCGGCGATTTCCTTTTGCAGTTCAAAGCGTTTAATTTTGCGCGTCGCCGTGCGCGGAAGCGGTTCGGAACGCACGACGTAATCTCTGACACGCTGATATTCGGGCAGCGAGCGACCTAAAGAATCGAGTTCGTGGCGAATCACTTCGCGCGAATTGGCGATATTGTTTTGTTTCAAATAAGCAAAATCAGGCACGGCAATGGCAATCAGTTTTTCCGCGCCAGCCAGATTTGAATTTTCGTCTTTTACGCCGAGAATGCAAATCTCTTCGACGTAAGGAGTTTTCGCGTAATGAACTTCCAAATCTTCAGGATGAATGTTTTTTCCGTTCGGCAAAACGATGACGTCTTTTGAACGTCCGACAATGAAAAGGTCGCCATTTTCATCAATTTTTCCCAAATCGCCGGACTTAAACCAGCCGTCTTCGGTGAACGCGCCTTCGGTTGCTTCGGGATTTTTATAATAACCGCTGAAAACCATTTTGCCTTTTATCAAGACTTCGCCCGCGCCGTCGTCGTTTGGTTCGCCGAGTTTTATTTCGGCATAATTAACCGCCGTGCCGACTGAGCCGACCGAACTGTTTTCAAAGCGCGTGGACGAAACCGCGCCGCAGGTTTCCGTCAAACCGTAGCCTTGAATCATCGTAAAACCGAGCGCGTAATAATCTCGTGCGATTTTTTCGTCAAAGCGCGAACCGGCGGAAATCGTGATGGCGAGTTTTCCGCCGAAACCGTCGTGAACTTTACCAAATAACTTTTTGCCGAGATTGATGTTGAATTTTTCGCGCAGGAAAAAGTTAAATTTGAGCAATTTGTCGAAAAGCCGGCGAACAAAGAAGGATTGCGCGGCAACGCCGTCAAAAATCTTTTTGTGAAAGAGATACCACAAGCGCGGAACGCCCGTCAGCATCGTGATTTCTTTGGTTTCAAAAGCGCGTGTCAGTTCGGCGGGCGCGAGTTCTTTGACGTAACAAACCCGTGCGCCGATGCTGGCGATAACCCACAAATTAATGACCTGCGCGAAAACGTGAAAAAGCGGCAGAACGCTCAAAACGACTTCGTTTTCGGAAATTTTCATCACTTCCTGACAACCTTGAGTTTCGTAATAAATATTGCCGTGCGTCAGCGGAACGCCTTTCGGCGTGCCGGTCGTTCCCGATGTGTAAATCAAAACCGCCATATCTTCGGGTTTGGCGGGCGTTGGTTGAGCGTCAAAATCCGTCGGGCGCAATGTGCTTGCCCAATCGCTGAACGATTGAAAATCATCGGATTTTGGATTTTGGATTTTGGATTTTGGATTGTCAATCGCCGCGTGTCGCTCATCGGTTTCATTCTCCCTTTCTCCCTTTCTCCCTTTCTCCCTTTCTAATTGGTCTTGCAAGACGACGGCGGGAATTTTTCTGCCGAGATTTTCCTCGACTTTGTGAAAATGGTCAATAAAATCTTCGCCGATAAACGCCATTTTCGCTTCCGAGTTTTCGAGAAAATTGGTGATTGTTGTGATTTCGCCGTGCGGGTCAACGGGAACGCAAACCGCGCCGCGATAAAGAATGCCGAAATAAGCAATCGCCCAACGCGGATGGTTTTCGCCAATCAGCGCAACTCTGTCGCCAAACACAATGCTTTCTTTTTCAAGCCGAAAAGCAATGCTCCGAATCGCGTCGAGCATCTCGCCAAAAGTATATTCCGTGCCTTCAACGCCGATAATTTCCATCGCCCTTTTATTGGCGTGCGATTCGGCAGCATCAATAATTAGCTGGATAAAAGAGTTGTTCATAATTTCTTTGTAAAAATAAAATTTAACCACAGATTAACACAGATGAACGCAGATAATTAAATCTTTTCATCCGTGTTAATCTGCGTCCATCTGTGGTTTCAATTTCTTTGTATAATTATGGAAAATTATTTTGGAATTCTGATTTTCAAAGCATTCGGAACAATTTCATAAACCGCCGGTAATTTGCCCGGCAATTCGCCGTCGGTTTCGATAAAAATTGTTTGATTTTTGTTCACAGGTTCAACTTCAATCTTCCGCGCCAGAGTGCATTTGACTTCTTTCAAACTCAAATGCGAGCCGTTATAAAGTTTATAAGCGTTCAATAAAATTTTGGCGGTTTTGATGTCGCCGATGTTAATAACATCCAAAAATCCGTCGTCAAGGCAAGCGTCGGGAGCGATTTTCATTCCGCCGCCGAAAAAGCGTGCATTCGCCACACAGAAATTTATTGTATTCAAAGTTTTTTCATCTTTGTCATCAAATTTAACGCGAACCGTGATAAATTTCGTTTCCAGAACTTCCTGCAAAGTCGAAAACGCGAAGTTCGATTTTCCGCCGAGCGTATTGCCCGGCAACCATTTGAACAAATTTTGAGATTTTACTCTTTCGTTGATAGACGCGCTCAAACCGAAACTCGAAACATTCAGAAAATAGCGCGAAACTTGTTGGTTTTGATGATTAAAAAAAGTAACTTTTCCGACATCAATCGTTTTCGTTAAACCTTCGCGCAAACTTTTCGCAACATCTCTCGCCGTCGTCGATATTCCCAAAGTCCGCCGAAAATCGCCGCCCGTGCCTGACGGGAAAATACCGAGTTCGACATCTTCGCCTGTTTGCAAAATGCCGTTGGCAACTTCGTTTATCGTGCCGTCGCCGCCGCAGGCGATGATAAATTTCCTGCCCGTTTCAATTCCGCGTTTCGCCAGTTCGATGCCGTCGCCCTGTTTTTTGGTAAAGGCAACGCTGAACGCGCCGAAATGCGTCCGCAAATCACTGGCGTTGTTTGCCCAACGCGATTGAGTCGAGCCTGCCGCCGATTTCGGATTGACGATGACAAGTGGTAATGAATTATTTCCGTTACTCGACGAAGATATATTTGTTTTGTTTGGCAAATTTATTTATCTTGAAGATGTCCGACGTGATTTAGACCTGAAAATGCTATATCTTTTCCGCCTAAAACCCAACCGCGCCGCATAGTTTTTCCGCTTGGAAAATTATTTGCTTCAAAAATTTTCCAGTTCAAATCCTTACCGTAACTCATAAATGCAAATCTCGGATTTTCGATTACCAGCAACTTCCTGAAAGTCATTTCTTTCGACGCTTTCGCCATAAACGCTTCAATATCGGCAATCGAACGCGGCAACGCTTTTGTCATCCATTCCACGCCCGTTTTTGTAACCATCATATCGTCTTCGATTCTCACGCCGATGTTTTTATATTTCTCAAATACGGGACGAATTTTCGCCAAAAACTCTTTGTTGGCGGGCGTGTCGGGCAGATAATCGAGCGCGTCTTCGCGGATATAAATCCCCGGCTCGTTTGTAAAAATCATTCCTTCCTGCAAAGCCGCGCTATAATCGCCGACATCGTGAACATTCATTCCGAGCCAATGTCCCCAACCGTGCATATACCACAGACGATATTGCTCAACTTCATACGGCTTGCCGTTAAAAGTCAGTTCATATTTGGCGTTTGGCGCGGTTATCAAACCAAGTTTTGCCAAACCTTGTTTGATGGCTTCGGCGGCGGCACTGCCCGGCTGATTAAATCTCGCGCCCGGCTTGATTGCTTTCGCGGCAGATTCCTGCGCGTCATAAACTATCTGGTAAATTTCGGCTTGTTCTTTGGAAAATTTTCCGTTCGCCGGATAAGTGCGCGTAACGTCAGCCGTGTAATGGTCATATTCCGCGCCAACGTCCATCAACATCAAATCGCCTTTTTTTACTTCGCCCTGCGACTCGACATAGTGCAAAGTCGTCGCATTCGGACCGCAGCCGACGATTGACGGATAACCCCAATAATCAGCATTTCTGCGCCGAAAAGTGTATTCGACTTCCGCCTGAACTTCGTATTCCCAATTTGCCTTCCCAACCATCGCCATCGAACGCATTTGCGCTTCGGTTGTAATGTCAATCGCGTGCTGCAAAAGTTTTATTTCCATCGGCGATTTTATCAGGCGAAGTTCGGCAAAAATCGGCTGCGCGTTTTCGATTTTGTAACCCGAAACAGATTTGGAAAACTCATTTTCCTTGCGAAACTCCGCTAGTCCGTCGCCGTCTTTTTCGCTTTCGGGCAGCAAAAGATATAGTGTTTTAGTGCTTGGAATTTTTATATCGTCTCCGGTAGTGAAAAAAATTGTCTTTTTGAAATTTTCAACAAACTCGTTAAAATTTTTCGCATTTAAAATATTATTGATGCCCGAAATTCTCCGTGCATCTTCGTTGCTATACATCTTGCCGTTCCAGGTTTCGGCGGCGGGATTGCGTTTCGGCACAAACAAAATTTCCTTTGTGTTTCCGCCTTCTTTAATTAAGACAAGCGTGGCGTTATTTTGTTTGAGATTGGTCAAATAATAAAGATTATTTTCCTGCCGATACATAAAATCCACATCGCCCGCATAATTTTTCGGTTCGGCGCTAAACAAAATCATTATGCTGTTATCGCTCATTAATTTGGCGGCATTTGCGCGACGCTTTGCCAATTCCGCCTGCCTTTCCGCGTCGGTAAATTTCGGCGCGGGCGGCGTTAAGCGAATCGCTGTCGGTGCTTTTATATCGAAACTCGTTTCGATTGCCAATGCCGGACTCGACATCGCTAAAATAATAACCGTTAAAACTAAGTTTTTCATAAATTCATCCCTCATCCTTCATCCTTATCTTCCCGCGTCCAATCACGAATCCGCTTTGCCCAAGCGGTACTTTTCATCTTGCGGCTTTCAAGCAGAAATTCAGTTGCTTGTTTGCCCGACAAAATCGGCAGAGCCAAACTGGTTTTAGTTTCCAAATAAACGCCTTCCTGCAAAATATAAAACTTCACGATGCTGCCCGCAAACCGCCAGACTTCAGATACACCGAATGCAGCAAATATCGGCATTCGCGGCACGGAAGAACTCGTTTTATTTATCTCGATTATTAAATCGGGCGGCGGGTCATTTTCAAAATCTAAATCTTCTTTCTCTTCGATTAAATCAAGTGATTGAATATAAAAACACGAATCAGGCTCAAAACCTTTACGAATACTTTTTCTTTTGTAAGTTGTTGAGCCAAAATTTCGATAATCAATTTCTAATTCCAATAAAATTATTTCGACAAATCTGGCAAGTGTTCGACTGTCTTCTTCGTGACGGCTTGAATTTGACATATTTATCTCCAAAATTCCGCTATCGTAAGTCAGACGCGGAAATTGCAACCCCCAATTTTCAGCGACAAGTTGCTCATACATTTCCCAACTTACGCCATACAAAACTTCGTTTTTGCAGATTTTCGGCTTGGTTAATTCTAAAACGGTTGACATCGCTAATACTTCCTTTTGTGTAAATCTTATTTTATTTTAACCGCAAAACGACAATAAACCAAAGAAAATTTCACTTTTCGATTGTGATTTCAATGTCCTGAGATGTTTGATTGCCGAAAAAGTCTGCCGCGAAAACCCGCAAAACGTAGTTTCCGTTTTCCAATTTCCCGGCGTCGAAAAAATCTTCCCGCGCCGTATCGCCGTTGACTTCGTTGGTAACAATATAATTAAAAATCGTTTCGCCGGTCGCGCCCGATTTGCTTCCTTTGGCATAAACGAATTTGACGGCATCGGAATCGGGCAGACGCGCAAAAGAAATCGCGGACTTTTTATCAACTATCGGCGTTTCATCTTTTAAGATTTGATAACCAAGCTGATAAACGCTCAATTTCCGACGGTCGGCGTTGCCGTCCATTTGGTCAAAGGCGCGAACGACGATGCGCGTTTTTCCGCCGAGTTTTATACGCATCTTGACATTTTCGGTTTCAAACTCGCGCCAATTCTCATCAAACAAAGAAACCTTTTCAATCTTTGGCGCAACCGTGTCGGCGATATTCGGCAGAATTAAAGCGTCCAGCGCGTTCATTTCCGCGCCGCTTCTGCCCGCGATTAAATGAACGTGATTCATTGAATTTAATGTTCCAATCGCTTCGCCCGCGTCGAATTTTGTTCCGCGCGAAACGCGCAAGCCGATTCGTTTGCGATTGTCGTCAACCGCAAACTGAAAGCGTTCGTCGTCAAAAAGTTTGCCGTCCTTGTCGCGTCCGAACCGAATATGAATATAACCGAGCGTCGGCATTCTGATAAGCTCGCGCAAGGTATCAAAATTCTGCACCGCAAGCGGCTGTAAAACTTTTTCCGTCCGAACAAAACGCGCCGTTTCGCCGTAACCGCCGACAATATCGAGTCCGTTGTGAAAATGCACCGGCGACTTTTCATCTTTTATCTCGCCGCGAATTTCGCCAAGCGTTCCGGCAATTTCCCGCTTTTTCTCGGGCGGATTATAACTCCAGCGCGGCTCGTTCAACGCGCGAAATTCTTCGGGCGAAAAGCGCAGGTTTTCGATTTCCTGTTTCGTAATTTCTTTCCCGATTTCCGCGCCCGTTAAAACTCTAACGACTTGATTTTCCGCATCGGCGACAAACAAATTTCCCTTTTCGTCAACGGCTAAACCGCTTGGACGATTAAATTTCGATTGGTGCGGATTTCCATCGAAAAAGCCGCGTTTTGTATTGGAAATTGTTTCGACAAATGGAAAAAATCTGCGCCCGACAGCGCGAATCGAATTTCCGTCCGCAATATAAATCACGCCGAAATTATCAACCGTAACAGCCGTCGGCTCGACAAAACTCGATTCATACAAAAATCCGTCAACCGAATCCTGCCCGCCGTTTCCAGCTAAAGTCCAGGTTTTTCCGTCTTGTTCGACAACGCGCAAACGCTTGTTTCCCGCGTCAGCCACCAAAATTTTTCCGTCCTTCCAAACTGCCAAACCGCAAGGCGTGTCAAATTTCGCTTGATTTGCAAAGCCGTCGGCAAAACCCGGCGAACTTCCGGCAAGCGTCGAAACTTTTCCGTTTTCGATGACGCGGATTTTATCGTTATACGTATCGGCGACAAAAATTTTGTCTTCAAATACGGCAACTCCAATTGGCGCACTAAAAAGCGCGTTGTTCGCATCGCCGTCGGCAAAGCCTTTTTTTCCTTCCATTCCGGCGATTATTTCAGTTTTGCCGTCGGTGATTTTTACTTTTCTAATCACGTGCGCTCCCGAATCGGCGACAATTAAATCGCCGTTTTTATCAAATGTAATCGCCGAAGGCGTGTCGAGTTTGTCGGTTACGACTTCTAATTTTTCGTCTTTTGCCACGCGCCGAATTTTCCCTTGCTCGCCGTCGGAAACATACAGAACACCGTCTTTTACGGCTAAACCGAAAGGCTCGCCAAATTCTTTATTTATTCCCGCAAAGGTCGTAACTTTTGCAAATGGAATCGGTTCAGGATTGTTTTCCCGACAAGCAGTGAAAAGTAAGAGCAGTGCAGTCAGAACTAGAAACCCGCTGACGGTTGGAATAAATTTGAAAGGTGGAAATGATTTTTTTTGTTTAGTTTTTTTATTCACTAAAAGACGTTAAATAAATTTGGTAGTGTCTCCCAAATTATGATGAGATTTTTTACTTCGGAATAGATGAAAGATGACAGATAACAGATGACAGATTTTATCTATCAGTTATTATCTGTCATCTTTCATCTATTCCGATGTGATTTTTTCCATCATAAAATTTGAGATACCACCGATGATTTAAAGACAAACCACAGAATTTTTGTTATTATGATGACACAGCAACGAATTTTACAAACCAAAAAGGAGAAAAAAAAATGTTTTCATTGGAAGATTTATTGGGACAGCAGCAAGGAAATCAAGCGGTTGAACAAATCAGCCAGATGCTCGGCACAAATCAAAATATGACAAATACGGCAATTCAGATGGCTTTGCCGATGATTTTAAGCGGGCTTGCCAACAACGCTTCGACGCCGCAAGGCGCGGAAAATCTAAACAACGCGCTTGAACAAGACCACAACGGCGGACTGCTTGAGAATTTAGCAGGTTATCTCGGCGGCGGCTTGTCGCAGCCGCAGGACACCAACCGGCAAACCGACGGTTTGGGAATTTTAGGTCATATCTTCGGACAAAAACAAGGCGCGGTCGCGCAGCAAGTCAGTCAAAATACCGGTTTGGATGTCGGACAAGTAGCACAACTGTTGATTACGCTTGCGCCGATTGTGATGAGTTATCTGGGCAAACAAAAACAACAGGAAAATCTTGGCGCAGACGGTCTTTCCAATCTTTTGCAGCAAAAGCAGCAACAATTGCAAAGTTCGGGAAATCCGACAATGGATATGGTTACGAACTTTTTGGACAAAGACCACGACGGAAGCGCAATGGACGATTTAGCTTCGATGGCGGCAAATTATTTTAGAAAATAATCAGGCTTTTTTATTCTGTTGAACGAAAAACGGGCATCGCGCATTGATGCCCGTTTTTATTTCCAAGAGCGTTCAAACGATTGAGCGAATTGAACAGGTTATTTTATTGATTCGCGGTGATAAACCGCAGCGCAAAATTGGTTTTATTGAAAAGGATAAAAAACGATAATTGAATTTATGCCCGTAAAATATATTTCATATATTCCCGAAAAGATTGACGATTGTTTGAAAAAACCCCTCTGTGGTGAATAAATTCTCAAATCGCGTAACGTGAGTTAATAATTTAATACAAACACGACAGGACGCGAAACAAGCGTATCTCAACCGCCAAACTGAAAAGATGCTAACTCGTTATCAAACCGCTGATAATAACGAGCAATTTCGGCATAGCTTTCTCTAATTCGGCATAAATTTTCAGGCAGAATTTTTATTTTGTGAAAAAGACATACCAAACACCGAACAAAATTAAACTTTTCGTTGACTTTCAGCTAAAAAAGCCTTATGAAAAATTCGGTATAAGAAAACTGTAATTCAGTATAATACAAAGTTTGGTCAGACAGCCGATGCAACTTTACGCGCCCGACGGGTCGCCAACACCTTGACATATATGTTACGCTCGAGAGCTTCCGCTCAACCGGCGTTGGAGACGGAAAGCTCAAAGGGCGTAACTGTCCTTCGCGGTTGTCGCCCTCGTCTTTCGCTCGTGGCATCGTCTCTCTGCCAAACATTTCGTTGGAGCGGAACGCGAAGCGCGTCCGCTCAACTCTGACGTTATGCCTTTCGTGGTAAATATGTTGCGAACTCCTAAAAACAGAATTAGCGTCATTTTCTTGGCAGTTGCTTTGTATCTGACCGCGCCTTTTGTCGAGTGGTATTTTTACACAACCGAACTTGCTCGCGGCAGTTTTTCGCCCGACGCGGATTCTATCGCTATTCCGCTTTTTCAGTTTGCCGTCGGTTGGGTTTTAGGTGCGCCCATCGCGGCACTGCTCATTGGGTTCGCGCTTCGAGATTATCCGGGCGCAATTTCTTTGTTCGCCTTTAACCGAGTGCGTCCCGTGTGGAGCGCAGTTTGGACACTTGTTTTCGGGTATATGGTTTTCAAACATTTAGTTTTCGCTTTCGCTAGTGTTCAGAAATCGCAACCTTTTGACGTGATTCAACCGATGCTTTTAGCATATTTAACGCTCTGCTTGCGAAGTTCTTTGGTTTACAGTAATTTGTTCAGCAGACAGGAAACGCTTTCTTTGCCAACACAGGCATAACAAATCATTGGACGTGAGGGCGAAACAGCGACTTTCTTTTCACGTTGTCCGTTAAACTCGAAGTTGCGTGAATTCGGTTTCGCCCCACGTCAACTCAATCGTTAAATGTTTCTTTGAGAAAAAACCCGCTCCGCGCTTCACCCAAAATTGATTGACGGCGCGGCGGCGAGTTTAAGAAGCAAAGAAACACTTAACAATTCATTGGACGTGAGGGCGAAACAGCGACTTTCTTATCACGTTGTCTTTTTACCCTTAACTTGTGCGGTGGCGGTTTCGCCCCACGTCATCTCAAGCGTTAAATGTTCCTTTGGTAAAAAATCCGCGCCGTGCTACAACTGAAGTTGGAAGAACGCACGGCGAACGGATTAAGAAGCAAAGGAACACTTAACAATTCATTGGACGTGAGGGCGAAACAGCGACTTTGTTATCGAACTTGTACGTGAAATTCGGAGTTGCGTGTAATCGGTTTCGCCCCACGTCAACTCAATCGTTGGGCGTTTCCTGATTTGGATTCAAATGGGAAACTGTAAGATTGAAACCGAAGACGCTCCGCGTGTCTTCGACGGCGTGCGAAGGCAAACGGCTTGCCTTCGGATGATGACACGCCCAACAATTCAATGGACGCGAGGCGAAACAGCTCTCCTTTTAAAACTTGCGTCTTTAACTCGGAGTTGCGCGTATTCGGTTTCGCCCGCGTCATCTCAGCCGTTCGACGCTTCGTGGTGAAAACCAACGGCTTGAAAATTTAGCTTGCTTTTGAAATTCGATTCGTTTATTCTTGCTCAAATCCAGCATTTTCGGTTTGAGCATCTTTGACAACTTTGCCTGTTTCGGCTCGAAACTTCCTTGCTAACAATTTTGTTAGCTTGCGGCTCTCGCGTGTGTTGCAAGAATCTCGCTTCTTGCGAAAAGTCCCGCCAGAGTCGAATTGTGCCTAACCGACAAAATACTTTCTGAAGATGAAAAACGCTCAAAACAAACCACAGCCGAAAACCGCAAGGCACGTGAGAAGGTCAGCGCGGATAGAGTTTGCAGGCGGCGCAAAGTTTCACACAATGGCAAACGAGTTTTGGAGTTACATTAAGCGCGGTTTTGTCCAACTTGTTTCTGAAAAGCCGCTGGTCGGCGAAGTCAAAAACGAAACGGAGTTTCGGCTTGTTTTGGTTGGACACACGGTTTTCGACCCAAAAGAGCGCGAACATTTAGCGGAAGTGATGAATGCCAAGAAACACTACAAAAGGAAGAAAGGCTTTTCGTAAGGAAAGGCGCGTCGAACAAATCGTTGGACGTGAGGGCGAAACAGCGACTTTCTTATCAACGGGTCTTTTTAACTCGGAGTTGCGTGTAATCGGTTTCGCCCCACGTCAACTCAATCGTTCGACAGCTTCACTTTGCCGTGCGCGTGTTATATTTACGAATCGTGGAGACAGTAATTTATTTATGAATGCAAAACAAGAAGATGCAAATTTAATTCTTCGGCTCTATGAACTACGACGCGAAGAAACTATGCGTCGGGCGCGGTCTTGGTTCTTAAACAACTTCAACCCGCAAAGTGTTCAAGACATTTTTGCCGGGCTTGTCGGCGAGCATAGCGCAGATTTCCGAATGGTTGCGTCATATTGGGATATGGCAGCAACATTTGTTAATCACGGCGCGATTGACGAGCAGATGTTTAATGACATCAACACTGAACATATCGCCATTTACGCTAAACTCCAGCCGTTTCTCGCAGAACTTCGCGCCATGCCGGGTTTGCCGCCGTATTTTTATTTGAAAAATCTTGAGCCGTTAGTGCTGAGAACGCCCGATGCTGAGGAGCGAATTGCAATGATGCGTCGGTATATGAAAAGCCGTGCCGAGTCGCCCGTAACAATATAATTAAAGCGGCTCGTTTCTACTAACGCGCTGTCGAACAAGTCATTGGACGTGAGGGCGAAACAGCGACTTTGTTATCGCGTTGTCCGTCAAACTTTAGCTTGCGTGTAATCGGTTTCGCCCCACGTCAACTCAATCGTTAGATGCTCGCGTGTGCCGAAACCTTAACGGATAATCTTGCGTAGTAATTAACATCTACCAATAGATGTTCCGAAAAAGTTATAAACGCTTAATCTTCAGTTGGCTTGCCGTGATTGGCAAGCAGGCACACTTCGGCTGTTGATGCGCCTTACATGACAATCCGCGAAAACTGAATTAATCCCACTACTGTTTCCGCTATTTTGGGAAACATCCAATTTCCTAAGCGATATTCTTGTCTCATTATATTGAAGCCTTTGACTCTTCTGACTGAATGCTCAACCCTGATTCGCTTGGCTGATAATTCTCGGTTTTTCTCTTTTTCCTCATCCGTCAATTCGCCTCCTTTCGGCTTTTTCTTTGGTGTTTTTATATCTTCTCCAAGATAGGCGCGTGTCTCCTAGCTTCTGCTTTTCTAACCATTCTTTCTTCAATGCGTGTGTCCCGATAGATTTCGATGTCTGATGCGCGGTCCATCAAATCCGGCGTCTATTTGGATGATTTCTCCGTGCTGGTCAGTTATCAATTGGCTTTTCAAAGTGTGCATTTTCTTCTTTCCACTATACTTTTTCTTCTGCTTTTCGTTGATACTCGCTCGTCCGATTGGCGTTTCAAAAGCGGTCTATCAACAAATAATCCACTTCATTTGGACTCCATTTTTCCTCACCTTTTCGCCATTTTTTCTCAGCTTCCCATTTTTGCGAGGGAAATTCTCTTTGCAAAATCGGAATTACTTCATAAAACACATTTTCAGAAGTGTCGGCACTAACTCCAAACATTTGCCCAACCACCGTATGATTGACATTCTGTCGCAGATAAATCAACGTCATCAGAAATTTCTGCAACGCATAGACTTGGCGTTTTCTGCCGTCATTTTTGACATACTTTCTCTTTCGGTCAGGACGATTTTTCAGCGTGTTCTCTCGTTCATTTTCAAGAATCGGCAAGACAATTGCCGTCATTTGAGCTAAAATAGTTCTCGAAAAACCAAATAAGTTTTTCAAATGGCTGTCAGTAAGTTGGTTTATTTTTTTCACAAACAAATCTTATTCCATTCTTTGCGTTCTGACAGCTAACTTTTTCGGATTATCTAAT
>JBPCPU010000115.1:0-10722 GCA_050998795.1 Pyrinomonadaceae bacterium | reverse complement strand
CTGAAAGTAGAAACGAAAACAAATCATTTTGCCTTAAAAACAAAACTATACGTTAATGCTTTACAATCAGCTTTTCAAACTTTGCGAGAGTTGAATCCGGTTCATCTCTCCGCGTAAGGTGAGTTATCTCTTTTGAAAGCTGCGGTATCGCGGTCGGCAGTGGCGGTTCAGCAAAAGGGTTGAGCGAGGAAAGATAAGAGTCGTTGTTCCGGGCTGATTGATTTGTCTTTTGATTCGGGTTTTTAGAGCTGAAAGTCGAGATGATTTTATCGCCGAGTCCCGCGCCCAAAGCACCGACGACGAGCAGCAGACAAACCCCGATGACGGCGGTGCGCTCGCCGCGTCCCAAACCGGACAAGAAGTTCTTCTTCTTTTCGGGTTCAGTTGAATTGATCGCTCTGTCATTCGTCAGACTGCCGGTTGTTTCGTTCGTTTCGTCGCCGGTTGCGAACAGGATGTTACCGTTACGCGCATTTTCTTTTCTTTTCTTTGCCATATTTTTAATTTTCAGTTACCGAATCAGCTAATTGTCGCTTGCTGAACAGACTCTCGCGTCATCAGGCAGACTGCTTTATTCAAAACAGTGTTACGGTGTTCTCGAAATTTTTGGATTTCGTGAGACTTTTATTTTTGGAACTCTAAATTGACGCTTTACTCGCCCGCTTAAAACTTGCCGCTTTAATTGGTTGAGTTTCGGAAAGCGGTTAGAGTTTCGGAAAGGAAAATAAGTTGCCTAAAAAATTTTGGAAAATTATCTGCCTCATCAGCGTCGTCCGCGGTCTATTCCTATTTTCCTATTCTTTAAAAAAACGCTTTTTCTAAAAATGAGAAAGTCCCGGTTATTAAACTTTGCTGCACCACAAACAACTCTCTGAAAATCAAGAGCAACAAATTTTCTCTTTTCAGAAAAGTGAAATTTAATTTTGACTTATCGCATTTTTAATGAAATTTAGAAGAAACTTTTTCAGCTACAAAGCAAACTCAAAGCGTGATATATTTAGAAATCAATCGAATATCTGATTGTTTTCAACAATGTCTTATCAAGTAATTGCCAGAAAATGGCGACCGCAAACATTTGAAGAGGTAACCGGACAAGAAGCGATTACGCGCACACTGCGGAACGCCATCGAACATGACCGTCTGCATCACGCATATATTTTCAGCGGTTCGCGCGGCGTTGGCAAAACGACGACGGCGCGGCTTCTTGCCAAAGCCTTGAACTGCCGCAAAACCGATAAACCGAATCCGACACCGTGCGCGGCTGACGACCCGAACGCCTGTGTTTCGTGCAAAGAGATTTCGGAAAGCCGTTCAATTGATGTTTTGGAATTCGACGCGGCATCGCACACGGGCGTTGACGACGTGCGCGAAATAATTATCGAAAGTATCAACATTAACCCAGCCCGCGACCGCAACAAAATTTTTATTATTGACGAAGTTCATATGCTTTCAAATTCTTCGTTCAACGCGCTGTTGAAGACTTTGGAAGAACCGCCGCCCAATGTCGCGTTTATAATGGCGACGACCGAACTGCATAAACTTCCCGATACGATTTTATCGCGCTGTCAGGAATTTCAGTTTCGGACGATTCCGCTCAACAAAATTTTTGACAGATTAAAAATCATCGCCGAAGCGGAAAAGATAGATATATCGGACAAAGCCCTGCGTGAGATTGCCCGAACAGGCGAAGGCTCGATGCGCGACGCGCAAAGCAATTTCGACCAGGTTATCAGTTTTTCCGGCGAAAAAATTGACGTTCAAGACGTTTCGCTGGCACTCGGAATTGCCAGCGCGGAAATGCTGACGCAAACCGTTCAAGCGATTGCCGACAATAAACCCGCCGAAGCATTAAAGGTCGTTGACGAATTAATCGGGCGCGGGCAGGATTTGCGAAATTTCTGCCGCGATTTGCTTTCTTTCTTTCGTGATTTGCTGGTTTTTAAAATGGCTGGCGATGCGGAAAATTTGCTCGACACGGCGGTTTTGAGCCGCGCAGAATTGCAAAATAATTCTGCGCCGTTCTCGGAAGCCGACTTAATCAGATTTTTCAATTCGTTGAGCGAAACCGAAAGCAAACTCCGCGAAGCCACGCAGCCGCGCTACGTTTTGGAAGTCGGCTTGGTGAAACTGATTGAAATGCGCCGTGTTACGCCGGTTGAGAAACTTCTTGAGCGGTTGGCAAAACTCGAAAACGCACTGGTCAACGGTAATTTACAAACCGAAAACTCCGACGAAAATAAATTTGCTGCACCAGCCGTCGAAAAAAAAACTTTAACGGTTGATTTTCCGCTTGATGAAGTTCCTTTTCCCGTTTCTCCGGTCGCGGTTTCTGCAAAAATCAGCACGGATTTCGACGAGCCGAAAAAGATTTTAATTGAATCGGAAACCAAACCGCCGGAAATCTTACAGCCAAACATTCCCAACTCTAACAACAACGAAAATATCGCATTGAAAATGATTGAATCAATGCCGATAAAACTTCCGCCGATTGATGCGGAAGAACTCGAACACATTGAAGACACCTGGCTTGACGACGCATTTGAGCGCAGACTGCAAATTTTGGGCGACGATTTAAGCCCGATTCCAAACGCTTCAAAATTGGTGGAAATTTTGTTGGGTGAAGATTTTTCCAATCAATTATCGGCGACAATCGAAATTTCCAGCGGCGCGGCAACGGCATTTGCGCCTGCGAAAGAGCCGATTGCTTTTGTTCCGCCCGGTTATGAAGAAGAAATTTCCGAAGAAATTCCCGAACTGTCAGAAAATCCGACCGATGAAGAATTGTGGAAATATGCTGAAAATCATCCGCTTGCGAAAAAGGTGTTACGCATCTTTCGCGGCAAAATCGTCGAAGTTAAAAAGGTTTGACATTGGCAAACTTGTCGGTAAAAATTTTTGAAACTTAAATCCTGCTTCGTCGTTAAGTGAAATGGAGGTAATTTTTAAGATGCGTGAACCTTGGATAGCAGGAATTTTAAGTCTTTTGATTCCCGGACTCGGACAAATTTACAACGGCAGAATTATTATCGGTATAATTTGGCTGATTTTAACGGGCTTTTCGTGGATTGGTTCAGCCGGAACTTTGGGCTGGGTTGTTCATTTAATCGCCGCCTGGTGTGCTTACAGTTATGCCAGAGATTATCCGCACAGAACCTAGAAGTTTTATTCATACACTCCTCCTTTGCGCCCGATGTTCGATAACATCGTGCTTTTTTTGTTTTCCAAACACAAAAAATTAACGTAAGATGATAAATATATTTCAGAGGTTAATTATTAGATGTTAATTTTTCCAACATCCGATACCCGACCTCTGAGCAATTTTTTATGGTTAAAGAAGGTCTTCCCTTTGTTATAGTTCCACTTTTGATTGCAGTTGGTTTTGCGATTTTCGAATGGTGGTTTTTTGTCGCTTTATTTGTCGGACTCGCTCTGTTTATGGCGTTCTTTTTCCGCGACCCGCGGCGCACGATTCCGACTGAAGCGGATATAATCGTTTCCGCCGCCGACGGTAAAGTGACGCGGATTGAGGATAGAGAAAACGGCAAATTCGTCAGTGTATTTTTGTCGCCGGTTGACGTTCATATAAACCGCGCTCCGATTGCCGGAAAAGTTTTGAAAGTAGAATTGTTTCAAGGGAAAAAAGCTCCCGCGACCAGCAATGAAGCCAGTCAGACAAATGAAAGAAATGCAATGACAATCGAGGGTGAAAAAATGACTGTCGTTTGCACACAAATTGTCGGGATTTTGGCGCGTCGAATAGTTTGTTGGCGCAAAGCAGGCGATAATCTTGAACTCGGCGAAAAATACGGGCTTATCAAATTCGGTTCGCGCACCGATTTGCTGATGCCAAAAAATGTTGAGATTTTAGTCAAAATCGGTGATAAAGTAGTCGGCGGCGAAACAGTTATCGGACGGTTAAAAGAGAATTACTCGATACCGGCAGGCGAACAGCAAATATCTGCCAATCAACATGCCAACTGAAGAAATCAAACAACCGCATCGCGGCTTAAAAAAAGGTCTCTACCTGATTCCGACTGCATTTACGGCGGCAAATATCGCAATGGGTTTTTTGGCAGTATTGTCTTCCGTGCGCGGTTTCCAGGTTATTGTCTCAAATCCTGAACAAGCCGCGCTCTATTTCGGTTATGCCGCCAAAGCCATCGCCCTGGCAATTTTATTTGACACGCTCGACGGCAGAGTCGCGCGAATGACGCGCACGGCAACCGAAATCGGCGTACAGCTTGATTCATTGGCAGACGTTTTGACTTTCGGCATTGCGCCGGTCGTATTAATTTATAGCTGGGCAATCGGCGCGGCTTTCAACGAAGCGCATTCAATGCACGCTTTCGGTGTGTTTGTTCTGTTTATGTATTTGATGTGTGGAACTTTTCGGCTGGCGAGATTTAACCTCCAGGCGACCAGACCGCGTGTTTTGATTGAAGGAACGCCAAAGGTGGACAAGAAAAGTTTTGTCGGTCTGCCGATTCCGCCCGCCGCCACACTGCTTGCCGCAATCGTCTATTTTTCACCTTTGCCGCTTAATACACTGCCTGAAAATTTATCGAATTTTTACACGATTTTGATAATGATTCTGATGGCTGGCTTAGGATTATTGATGGTCAGCACGATTCGTTACACGAGTTTCAAAACTATCGGAACGGGCAGACGAAGCGTTTATTTGATTTTGTTTGTCGCCGCTTTGGGAATGCTCGTTTGGCTTTATTCGCGCTATATGCTTTTGGCGATTGCTGCGACATATGTCGCGCACGGCATTGTTTGGTATCTTTTAGGTTTATTAAATCCGAAAAGAAGAGAAAAACCAATGCCTGAAGTAGAGAGTATCGAGTAAAAAATTGTCGGCTTTTGATTCTCTACTCTGTATTTTCTATTCTTTTCCTGCCTTTTTCTATCGGTGTTACATTCGCCGAACGCCGCTTTTTACTGCGTTGATTATTAACTTCGCGGGTGTCATCGGAAAATTTGCAGCCGCTGATAACCACCATTGAAACCAGCGTAATAAATAACATCGTGATTGCCGTCGTGTGCAGAACAAAATCAAAAAGACTGTGAACTAAAATCGCAAAACAACCGGCGAGTGCGCCGACGGCAACGCCGCGCCGAAAAGTGTCGGAAGTTTTAATGTTCTGCAAACCCGTGCGGAAAAGGCGATAGAGAAAAAACGCGCCGATTATTAAACCGACAATTCCCGCGTCTGCTAAAACCTGCAAATAATCGTTATGCGCTTGTTCAACTCTCTCGGCTCCGTTGAGAGAATCAAAAGTCGTATACGCCACATCATACGCGCCAAGTCCCGCGCCGAATGGAAAATTGTTCTTGATAACACTAAGCGTTACACTCCAGATGTGTGTCCGGTTGGCTGAAAAATCTTCCGACGCGGCTGTTTCCGCTAATCTCGTCAGCGAAGATTCGCCGCCGATTAAAATTGCACCGACGATAATGGTCGCCATCAGCAAAACCGCCAAACTGATTTTTATAAACAGTTGTCCTGAATTTTTCGTTTTAGTCGTTAAAATTATCAGAAAGAAAATTTCCGCCAAAAGCGAAATCAAACCGCCGCGCGAACCGCTTAAAAGAAGCGCAATGCCCATCAAACCGATTGCCGTAATATACAAAAGCCGTCTGTCTTTCGGCACTGCGCCGACAAACACCAGACCCAACGGCAAAGCAATCGTCATTTCCATATAAGCGGCAAAATTATGTCGGTTGACGAATGAACCGAACGGAACGGCAAACGGCACTTCGTAAATCCCGTAAATTTTATTCGGACTCAAGACGGCTTGCAAAATAGCGAAAAAAGCATAGACAAAACCGAAAATGGTGATGACCGAAACCATTTTTTTCAAGCGTTCCGCGCTGTCAATATAAGTCAGCAAGGCGGCAAGAAAAATCGCCAACGCCAAAATGTGAAACGCGGTTACCAGCGTCCAAAACGGTGCAAGCGAAATTGTGCGCGGAATGCCTGAAACGCCCCCCGTTTCCGCCAAACTGCCAAACGGAACAATCTGAAATATAGCGTAGAGAAATGCGGCAAGAAGCGGGATTTGAATAAGGCTGATGTTAAAGCGCAGGAAACCGCTTGAAAAAGCGTCAACCGCCCACAGCAACATAATCAACATTGCCAGAACATAAAAAATAGCAATAACCGGTTGATGCACCGCGCCATAAGCCAACGTCGTGAAAATAATCGTCGCGCACAGCAAAAAGAATAAAGTCTTGCTTGCCCAGGTTGTTTCCAAATTATCAGTCATTATTTATGCGTGAATCGTGAATCGTGAATCGTAAATCGTGAAGTCGTTAATTGTAAAGATTATCGAATCGTTCGCTTTTTCTATTTACGATTTACGATTTACGATTCACGATTTTACTTTCTCCAATTTAAAGTCGTCATACCAAAATGTGCCGACAATCGGGCAGACTTCGCCGCAAAAAGCCCGGGTTGTGCGAATTGCGATGGCTTGTGCATCGGCGGGCGCGGTAAATTCTATTTTCACCTGTTGCCAATCGTTAGTGCCGATCGGAAACGGTGCGCTGGCTGCAATGCGTGTATCGGCATTGGCGTTGTAAATTTCCAAAATCGGGGTTCCGCCGCTTTTCAGATTTTCCGTCCGCAGCCAAAACGTCAAAAGATATTTGGCGGGCGGCTCAGTCGTAACGAGTTGTGTAATGTTATAAAGCGTCGGGGAAGAATAACCGTTGAACGAAACGCGCAAACTACGGTTTCCTTCGTGTTTTATCGTCGGGTCGAGTTTGACTTCTATCTTTTCAGTCGGCAAAACCCTCCAACTGAAATATGTATCTTTAATATCTCCGATTGGCTTTTCAAAACTCCCGTTTTGAAGAGTTTCGGCTTTCGCGTCGGGTTCGATTCCAAGAGCGCGATAAAATTCGAGTGCCTGTCGGTAAATGCGCTTTTCGTAAAAGGCTTGCGCGATAACCTTGGCGTAGCCGACATTTGCCTGTTTTTCTTCCGGCGAAAGCGTGTTCCAAATTCTTAAAGCATCGTCGGCGCGTTCCCTCGCGGCGTAAAATCTCGCTAAACCCGCCCTGACAGATGGCGCATTGCCCACCGTCTGCTCGAGTCTTTCGGTGTTTTGGTCATAATATTCCCAAACCAGCGAAAAAATCTGGTCGCGGTATATCGGATTTACTTCGGCGGCTTTTTTTAGTTCGCTGAAGGCTTCGTCGTTCCGGTTTTGGCGCAGGTAAAAGTTGCCGAGCTGCCAGTGCGGATTTGTATAAGTGGGAGCTAATTCGACAGCGTGAATATATGCTTTTTCCGCTTCATCATAATTTTCCGCCTGTTCACAAGCACGTCCCAGTTCAATCCACCAACGAAAATCGTATGGTGAAAGTTTAACGACTGTTTTATAATTATTCACCGTTGAAGAAATTGCGTCAGGCGAAAATATCTCCTTTTTTGTGTCGGCAAACAACCAATTCGGCAAAGGGTCGAGCGGAGCAAGAGCAACTGCAAATTCGGCAATTTCCTCTGCATTCGGGTCGGTTGAATTCGTCAGTTCCCCCAACATATTGCCGAGTTGCCAACGCACTGTAAACCAACCAAAGGCAAGCGCAAAAACAACTGCCGCGCCAATTGCGATTCGTACCGGCAAAGTGCGCGAATCGAAAATTTCGATTTGTTCTTTATCATTAGCCATTTATCTTTAATGCGATTTCACTTATAGAAAAATCCTATCTTGACAATTTCACAATGGAAACGCAAATTGATATAGAAATCAACAGATAAATTTATTTCCATTTTCCCTTGGCGTTCTTCGTGTCTTTGCGCCTTTGCGTTAAAATCTTTATGTATGATTTCTGACAAAAAGAAACGCACTGCCGCGATTATTAAACGGCTGAAAAATGAATACCCGAACGCACATTGCGCCCTTGTTCATTCAAACGCTTTTGAATTGCTGGTTGCCACAATTTTATCGGCACAATGTACCGACGTGCGCGTCAATCTCGTGACGGCAAATCTCTTCCGCAAATACCGCCAGCCGCCGGATTATTTAAAGGTTTCGCCGGAAGAACTCGAACAAGACATACGCTCGACCGGGTTTTTCCGCAACAAAGCGAAAAACATCCAAGCCGCGTGTGAGAAAATTATCGAAAACTTCGGCGGCGAGATTCCGAACACGATGAACGAACTTTTGACATTAAACGGCGTGGCGCGAAAGACGGCAAATGTCGTGCTTGGAAATGCCTTCGGCATCGCATCCGGCGTTGTCGTTGACACGCACGTTTCGCGCCTGTCGCAGCGGCTTGGCTTGACCGAAGAAACCACGCCCGAAAAAATTGAAATAGATTTGGCGGAACTTGTGCCGAAAAAAGACTGGATAATGTTTCCGCATTGGCTTATCTCGCACGGACGCGCAATCTGTCAGGCGCGAAAACCGAAATGCGCGGAATGTGTGCTTGAAGATTTATGTCCGTCTTCATTACTTAAGCAGCAATTTATTGAAAACAACAGCTAAAACCTGATATTATTTATCAAATTTTTGAAACTCGCTATCTTTAAAGTTGATTTAACGGATGCTTTCGCCGTTTGGCGAAGAAATTCGCGTGTTTATTTGCGGCTTTGGAAAACCGAACTCATCGCGCCCGTCATTGAACCGATTTTTACATTTTTTGCTTTCGGTTTCGGAGTCGGCGCGTTGGTAACGTCGCAGATAAATGGTTTGAGTTATCTTTCATTCGTCGGCGCGGGCGTTTTGGCGTTCACGGTTTTGATGCGGACGGTTTTCGAGATGACTTACGGCGCATATTTCCGAATGGTTTATCAATCAACCTACGACGCGATTCTCGCCACGCCCGTCAACGCTGAATCGCTGGCTTTCGGCGAGATATTTTGGGCGGTGACGAAAGGTGTGGTTGATTGTATTTTTATTATTCCCCTGATTGTCATTTTCGGTTCGGCGACTTCCCTTTTTACTCCTCTGGCAGTCGTTCCACTAATTTTCGGCTGCATTTATCTCGGCTCTTTGGGCTTGGCAATTACGGCGCACGTTTTTGAGATTGACTATTTCAACATCTTTTTCGCATTGTTTTTCTCGACGCTTTTTTTGTGCGGCGCGTGGTTTCCGGTTGAGATGCTGCCGGAATGGCTGCAAATCGTCGCTTACATTATACCGACAACCAGCGTGATTGATTTATGCCGCGCTTGTTTGACTGGAAATTTTTCCGCAAAACATATTTTAGAAGCGATTTATCTTTTTATACTATCGTTTCTACTCCTCGAAGGGGCTTTGCGAAGCATCAGAAAACGGATGGTCGTTTAATTTTTCCGTCCGATTTGCTTAACCACACGGAATAAATGTTGTATAAATGCGTGTGTCATAAATTTTCGCAAAAGGTGGTAAAGATTATGAAAACGATGCTGGTTTCTTTAATCGTGTTATTGACGATGGCTTTGGGAACATTCGCACAAACCGACAACAAAACGAATTTCACACCGTCGCCGGATTCGCTTCAGAATATCTCGCAGGAAATTACCAAAATTTCAAAATCAGTGCAGAACTTCAACAATAACATTAAGGAATTGCTGGAGAAATTTATGGTCGGCAAGGGTTTTCAACTGACCGACAGACAACAGAAACTTCTTTTAGGCTATGAAGTTTTGAACCGTGCCGAGCAACGTCTGGAAATTCTGCAAAAGTATCAAATCGAGTTGACTCAAAAAGAAGGCGAAGTCAAAACCCGTATGGCACAGGTTGAAGAAGCATCGTTTCCTGACAGCATTGACCGGAGCGTCGCTATTATCGGGACGACGCGAGGTGAAGAAATGCGGGAAAATCGCCGGCAGACATTAGAGAATGAACGCCGAAGTCTGCAAAATCTTCTGGCGCAAATCAGACGCAACTTGCAGCAAACCAATGATGAATTGCGTCAGGCAGAAAATTTCGTCAATAGCTTGAGGAAGAAAATTTTGCCGCAAATCGAAGCGGAACTCTCTGACTTGTAGCCGCGAACGGCTTATTTGCAAAACTCTGCAAACTCGCTAAAATTGACAACTATGCAGCCCGAACAAAAACAGATGAATAAACTCGAACTCCTAAAGGAAAAATCGCGCTTGGCGGAACAAGGCGGCGGTGCGGCGCGGCTCGAAAAACAACGTGTTTCGGGAAAAATGACCGCCCGCGAACGCATCGAATTTCTCTTGGACGAAAACTCCTGTGAAGAATTCGATAAATTCGTCGTTCATCGTTCAACCGATTTTGGCTTGGAAAATCAAAAATACTTGGGCGACGGCGTTGTTACCGGACACGGTTTGATTGATGGGCGTGAGGTTTTCGTATTCGCGCAAGATTTTACGGTTTTCGGCGGTTCTTTATCGGAAACGCACGCGCAAAAGATTTGCAAGGTAATGGATTTTGCAATGAAAACGGGCGCACCAATCGTCGGTTTGAATGATTCGGGCGGCGCACGGATTCAAGAAGGCGTGGTTAGTTTAGCCGGTTACGCCGACATTGTTTTGCGAAATACTTTGGCGAGCGGCGTTGTTCCGCAAATTAGCTGCATTTTAGGTCCGTGCGCGGGCGGCGCGGTTTATTCTCCGGCAATAACGGATTTTAATGTGATGGTCAAAGACACTTCGTATATGTTCATCACCGGACCGGACGTAATTAAAACTGTGACGCACGAAGAAGTTACAAAAGAAGAATTATGCGGCGCGATGACGCATAATGCAAAATCCGGCGT
>JBPCPU010000097.1:0-29844 GCA_050998795.1 Pyrinomonadaceae bacterium | reverse complement strand
AATTTATTTGGAAACGATTAACGGAACATTGCGGAATTTAACCGACAAGTTGCTATCGCCGCCAACATTAAAATTGATTTCTAAAAGCGTTATCTTTGCCGCGTTCGGCTCGACATTTTCAAACGTCATCTGCGCCCGCGTCGTGACACCGTTGATAAAACCAATTTCCGGTGTGCCGCCTGTCTGGTTAGCAACCTGCGCGTCCGAGCCTTTATAGCCGTTGCCCAGTTCGTCAAACAATTTGCTGCCGTAGCGGGAAAGTCGAAATCGGCGGTCTTGCCCTTTATTCGTCAACGAAAATTGGCAAGTAATCGAACTTCCCGATTTGCGGCATTCGTGCAAGGCGAATAAAACCGAATGGTCTTCCGCCTTCATTATCGTTGGCAACGGTTTCGCCGAATTATTTTCGTCAGCCGTTTTAGAATTGGCGGACGTTTCGAGCTTCGTTTCGGAATTTGTCGGAATATTCGCGTTCGTTTCCGGCGAAATTGTCGGCGATGGCGAAGGACTCGGAATCGGCGTTGGCGTTTCAGTCGGCGTTGGACTTGGCGTTTGTGCGGGCGTTTTGATATTAACCGCCGCTTGCCGATTACTTTGACTGATTTCGTTTTTATTTGAACCGAACAAAAACCACGCGC
Organism: Pyrinomonadaceae bacterium; assembly: GCA_050998795.1. Taxonomy (GTDB): domain Bacteria; phylum Acidobacteriota; class Blastocatellia; order Pyrinomonadales; family Pyrinomonadaceae. The sequence goes on along the minus strand of JBPCPU010000097.1, from coordinate 29,206 downwards.
CGATTAACGCTCCGACGAGCAGCAGTAATCCGGCAAAAATAACCGGCAATCTATTTTTCCGGTCATTTTTCCGGCGCGGCAAAACTTCTGTTTGAACGGAATCCGGCACAGTTTCCTTTATCAAAGGCGAACCGTCCTCTAAACAAAAGGCTTGCGAATCGTCGTAAATACGATTACAACCCGGACATTTTTTCATCTACTTTCCTCCAGAAAAAGCCCGACAGTATAAAATCGTTTTTGGATTCAGAGTAAGTCAACTAATGACTATCGAAACCGAAACTAACAATTTCCCTGCTTTTCAGGCTAAACAGATTTTGGGTATCTCTTGGGTGAAAGCATACTAACATTTTCAGAGAAATTTGCAAGGAAAACTTTCCTGTCCTAATGTCCGTAATTTTCAAATATAAACGACAATTCTTCCCGAAAGATAAAAATGTTTCCGCTTCCCTTTTTTCTTTCTTCCAAATTTTTCTCCTTTGTTTATCTGAAATTCTGCGCGTTATATTCATCGAGCCGTTCGACTAATTCTTCGAGTTGCGAAATCGGAAGCGGCAGAAGGCTGACGGCATCACGGTCAAACGACGGCAAATTGACGCGACTGTTTAATCTGCCGAGCGAATCGGTTAATTCTTCCGAACTACGTTTGAGCCACGACGTTTTTATTTCCAAAATGTCCGGCAAGCCGGCATAGAACGAGCGTTTTTCACTGACGAATCCGGCAAATTCCGCCGCCAGTTCCGCATTCTTTAAAGTAAAAAGACGTTTGTAATAAGCCGTCAGATATTCCAAATCGCTTTGCAAAAGACTTCGATAGTAAAAAATTTGGTCGCGGTAATCTTGTTCGAGTTTCCCGATTCGCGTTTCGATTTCCCGGCGGTCTGCCGCGCCGGGCGCAAACTGCAAATACTTTCGATAATTTTCCGCCGCACCTTTGTAACGGCTCAAGGCTTCAAGTGAAACGGCTAAATTGTAATAACCAAACGAATCGGACTGATTGTTTCGGACATATTCGCCCAAGACTCTTCGCGCCGTTTCAAAATCACGATTAACAATCGCGTTCGCCGCGTTTTCAAATTCAGAGGAAGCGTTTGAAACAACTTTCGGCAGATAAACGCGAATCGTTTTCTCAAAGGCGCGTGAAAGCTGTTGCTGATTCTGCGCCGGAAAGTATTGCCCGCCCGAACTCGAAGCCAGATACTGCAAATCGCGTTCAGCCGCCGAACCCGCCGGAACATCAAAACCAATTGTCAGGAATCGGATATTTTTAACCGTGATTGTTTTCGCCTGACTGTAAATTCCGGCGGGGCGAATCTCGCCGCAAGTGCTTTGCCCATCACTGAGCAAAATAACTCTGCCTTCGTCAAGCTGCGGGCGTGAGTTCAGATAATCGGACACTTGATTTTTTGCTTTATCAACCGCCTGCGGCAAAGGCGTTCCGCCATCAGGACGCGGAATGCCCGCGCTCAAAGTGTTTTCGGCTTGCGCTAAATTTCCCGTGAACGGAAGAATCTGCCGCGCCGCGCCCGGCGAACAACCGCCGCTGAAAGTCCAAACCGAAACCGAAGTATCGCCGCGTCCGAGCCGTTTGTTTTCCTGAATCTCCCGAAGGGCAATCAGCGAAGAATTCCGCGCCTGTCCGATTTTGTCGTTTTCCAACATACTGCCCGAAACATCAAACAAAAACAGCGTCGGGATTTCCGGTATAACGGGTATTACAGGCGGGACTTTAACCTTTGAGAGTTTGGCAAAGTCAAGCAAATCTTTTCTGACTTTCTCAATTACCAAAGAATGTTCATACATATCTTTGTGGTCAAAGCCGCGTGGTATTCGTGTGATACTCAATGTTTTACGGTCAGGTGGTACCGGAGTTGCGTTTCCCGCACCAAACTCAAAACGGCGAACACGATATGGCGACGAGCAGATAAAATTCGGCGGGATTCTAACGGAACCGAAATTCTCTGTATCTGAATCGCAAAATAACGCGCTTTTGTATGGAACCATTCCGTCCGTGTTGCCAAAGGCTTGTCCTAAACCGTAAAACAACATTCCATCAGCAAAGGAAAGCTGTTCGTGCGGATTGTCAATAGCTTCGAGCCGCCTACTTGGAATCTTTGCAATAACTTTGCCGAAGGTTTTATCAAAACCAATTTCAAAAAACTCAGTGACATTTGGCTTTCGAGGCGAGAGAATACCACCATAGAAGATCACTTTATGACTGTATTGTTTGAAAAGTTGATTGATTTGTTCTAATTCCGTATTGTTGTCAGAATCTATTTTGAAATCATAGTTATCCCAGCGTAAATCCTTTCGATTCGGTTTTGTCGAAGGAGGCGGCAATTCAGTAAATTTGGAACTTCCTTTCCAATATGTAAAATTGACGGCGTTGTAGTATAACTTCCAATCATTTGGCGGAATTCTAATTTTTTTTTCGACATAGGTCGGTGGAAAAATTTTTTCCAGCACATCTGGATTATTCGCTCCGGGCGTTCCGTGATGCAGTGTAGCGAGCGTGATTAAACCCAAAGCGGTTTCACCGCCCAACTTGCCGCTCCAATTTCCCGTGCGATGCCGATAACGAGCCATAAAATTTTTGGCGACCAAGCCGCCCATACTGTGCGCGACAATGACAAACGGTCGGTCGGGAATTTTGCCGTCAATTTCGCGTCCGAGTTCAATGCCAAGATTGAGGACGGCTACTTCGTCGCTGTAATATTGAAACAGATAAATCACATATTCTTTACGGAAACCAATTCCCGGCGGATTGTAGTCTAGTAATGCTTCCCAGTAATCGGTCGGAGTATTAATATTTTCTTCATTTTTTCTCTCCGTACCGTGAATTCCGTGAATGAGAATTAAGGGAATTTTTTTGCTGTTGTCTTCTTCTTTATCTGCCAGAATTAGCGAACTACCGAGTGTCTGTGCAGTTGCCGTCGCTTCAAACAACAATAAGGATGGCAGCAGACAAACAAATATCAAAAACTGTTTTCTGATTAAAATTTTAGCCATACATCTACAGACATTTTTTGTTCAAAGCCAGTTAATTTTCCAACAGCTTTTCTGTAATTTACTTTTTATTCAATCGGTTTGAAATTCTGCGATGTGCGAACAATGCCGTTGTTTTTCCATTCGTAAATTGCCTCTTCAGTTGCAAACGGACAACAGTGTGCGTCTTGGTCACGCCAAAAAGGTGCGACGGTAAAAATTTTCTTTCCAACCAGTTTAATTTCCGAGTATTTGTAAAGTCCTTGATGAAAAATCTGGATGGCTTTTCCGTTTCGATACTCGAAAATATAAAAATCGCCTGTCCAATAAGCACCAGCCGCCGGTCTCGAAGAAGCAATAACAACAAAAGCCTCTTCCACACCGTCATCATTGAAATCCACATACAAAGGCTTACCAACGCTACTTTCAGAGCCGTTTCTATTTTTGTATTTTCCAAGTCGCAAGGTTCTCTTCTCACCATCAATAGATTCATAAGTGAAGTTTCGGAAATTGGTAAGACTGATTGTGGTTTTGGCAGGCTTCTTCACCGTTGAAGTTTGAGGTTTGACTGATTTCGCTTTGGGTTTTACAGTGGGCGACTTCTTATTTATTTTGTTCGGCGTAATCGGCGGGACAACGCGAGTTTTTGGTTTCGGTTGAATCCAACCGAAATAAACGCCCACGCCTTCGACGAATTTTTCGCGTCCGGTTATCATTTCGCTAAAATCGGCGGCGGCATAATTAAAAACCACTTCGCGGCGCATATCTCTGAGCCGCGCGAGCATCGCCGGATGATCGGCGTAAAGAACATTGCCAACTGTGGTTTCGTTATAATTGCCCATCAATCTGCGCCAGATTTTCGGGGCTTCGCGGACGTCGTAACCGGCTTGATAAGCGTAATATAATCCAACGCGGTCGGCTTGGTCTTCCATATCGCCGGAAAATTTGTTCGACATTAGAACGTAACCCAATTTGGTGATCGATTCTCCGGCTTCCTGTCCCAGAGCCTTCCCTGCCGCCGCGCCGATTATCGCCGCCAGCAATGCCTGATTGCCAGCCGCTTCTGCGCGTCGGCGGACATGCTCGTTGGTAACGTGCGCGATTTCGTGACCGAGAACAATCGCTAACTGCGCTTCGTTTTCCAACCGCTTTAACAAGCCGGTGTGAACGAAAACCGAGCCGTCGGCAAACGCGACAGCGTTCGGCGTTTCGTCTTCGAGAACATAAAAGCGAAACACGATTTTATTCGGGTCTTCGGGCGACAAGTTTCTCAAATACTTCGGCACGACACGATCCCCGACTTTAATAACCATAGTATTTACCTTCAAATCTTCGACGACTTTGAAAGTGCGCTCGCCGATTTTCACGCCCGCGCCGAGTTCGCCGGGCGGCGGCACGGTTAAGCCTTGTTTGAGCTTTTCGACAAGCTGCATTTCGTGCGGCGTAAAAACATTCGGTTTCACCGTTCCCTGTTTGATTACGACCGAACCGTTCGCCTGTCGAACGCCCTTTAAATCGAGCAGCGAACCGGGCGGAATATCTTTCAGCGAAACGAAAATTTGCCCCTCTCCGACTAACGCGGTATTTGGCGGAAGCACAACTTTTGCGCCGTCAACAAAAGCGTATTGGTCCTCAACGCGGTCGAGATACCCGTCAACCTGCACTTCCCAATTATCGGGATTGGTGCGAAGTTTTATTTGCAAAGCCGTCAGTTGCGCGAAGTTTGTCGGGTCGAGTCTAACTTCGATTTTCATTCCGGCACGAATTGTTTCCGGCGCAACAGGCTTGCCTTTTTGATTTTGAATTTTAGTCTGCGGCGTGATAAGAATTTCGGAAAATTCGCGGTTCGGCAGATTTTTCTCGCTCGTATCAATCGTGATGCGGTTATATGGCGCAGCGAATTCAAGAACAAAACCGTCACCAATTTTTGAAGGAAGTTTTGCTTTTTGCGCGAAAACGGCAGATGACACCAAGCAAATAAAAAGAGTTGACCAAATAAATCGCTTCATAATTTCTCCCGCTCAAAAAGTCGCATTCATAAAAAAGATGTTTCGCGTTCACGTCCCGAACCGCAACTTTTACTGAATCTCCAGATTGGGACTCAACCTCATAAAATCGAAGTTGATTTCCGTCAAAACCCATCTGCCATCGTTGTAATGCTTGAGCGTTCCGACTCCTTTTCCTGAATAACTCGCCACATGCACCATTTGAGTAACGGCTTTATACATCTCATCGCTGAAGTTCGGCGAGCCGACACTCGGCACCAGCGGCGATTTTTTGTCTTTCGCTATGGGAGTTCCGGCTTGATCCGCATTGTATCGAAAGTCGTCGAACCGAATATCAACTATGGCAGCATTTTGTTGGGGAGTTTCCTGAATGCCTAAAACTGTCGCCTTGCCGCCGACCTTCGTCCAATCCAGTGCCTTGTCCAACGCCCGCTGCACCTTTTCATTTGTCAGATTTGATGTATTCGCGGTTGATACGCTTGTAGGTGGATTGTTGCTCTTTGCCACTGTGTCGTTACTCGTTTTGCCGCACCCTGCAAACAACAGCAGCAGAGGAAGAAAGATAGCCGTGATTTTTAATTGTTTCATATTTGTTTTTCTACCCAAGACATGTGTTTTTCACTGCTAAAATTAAAGACGAAGCTGTTTACGGCTTGCGTCCGATGATTTTTCTGTGCGGCTTCTATTTCAAGAATTATCCGGCACAGCGTCGGGCGTTCCTCGCGGAATGTCCGTTCGACAAGAATTGATTCGATTGTAAGTTATTATCAAACCCGCTCGAATGCCGTGCTTTTGCACCGCTTCTATCGAATAATCCGAACAGGTCGGCTGATACCGACACTCAATCCAATTATTCATCAAGGGTCGTCCGGCAAATTGATAAATTCGCACTGCGCCGATGTAAAGCCAGCCTGTAATTTGCTTTTCCGGGCGGCGAAATGTATCGGCTGCAAGTAAGATCACCAGCAGAAATAATACTGCTAGATATGTTTCCGGTCTTTTTAGGCGTTGCCGCAGGTCGGGCATTTTGCGCTTGTCCCAAGTCTTTTGTTTCCGCAGTGCAGACATTGTATTAACTCTCCTTGCGGACGGGAAAAAATATAAATAACCAAGCCCAAAACACTGGTGAATAACACAAGCGCCATCCACAACACCGAGTTATCCATTCCGCGAGCTTTCGCATCACGCGCTACCCACACCAGGAGCGCAATGTTCAGCGCAACAAGAAGTATCGGCACAAGAATCATCGCGCCGACACCGGCACCGCAAATAGCGCAGCCACCGGCTGCGTCGCCGACATTCGGTTCATTAGCACGACGCTGAGCAAAGACACTGCCAAATTGGAGCAAAGACACTGCTATAGCCCAAATGAGAGTTTTTAATTTAATCATTCTTTAATTCTCCCTACTCTAAAAATTTGTTATAGAACAAAATTATCACTCCAATTAATTCGCAAACGCCACACAAATTTCTTTGAACGCTCTCAAATTTTCTTGAGAGGCTGAAATTTGTTTGTCAAAGCCGACAAAAATCTTGTTTTACCGAAAATTAAGTGATAGAATCCGTGTCGCTTTATAAATTTAATCTCGCCGGATTTTGTCCGATTGCGTCTTGCCCGGCATTTGCTGCGAAACTCGTTTTTGTTTCACCAGCCGGTTTGCTTCTCATATGATTTGGGAGCAATGCCAAATCTTTATTGAATTTAAGCGATTTGGAAATTTTGTTACATCTTGCAGAATAGCTGCAAAATACGAATTGTCTATGAATTTAAGTTAAAATTTTATTAAAATAATCGTGAATTGCGGATAAAAAGTTATGAATAAACTCTCGAAAAACACTTACCGATTCGGCGATTTCCTGTTCGATGCCGACAAACTCGCGCTTTACCATCGAAACCAATTGATAAGGAATGTCGGCGAGAAATCTTTGCAGGTTTTAGCGGTGTTATTGCAAAACGCTAACGAACTTGCTTCGCACGACGAAATAATCGGAGCGGTTTGGCGGGATAATTCTTCGGGCGTAACTTCGGTTCATATCGCTCAAAACATCAAAAAGTTACGAAAAGTTCTGGCGGAATACGAGCCGGACAAGAAATTTATCGAAAGCGTCAAAGGTCGCGGATATATGTTCGTCGGCGATAACGCACCGGAAGAAATTGAAACTCCGCAAGAATTATCGTTTTTGCAATCCGAGCAGCCGTTTATTTACAGCGAATCGGAAAACGCGGCGAAAGAAGAAAATCATTGGCATCGGACTTTTCTAAAACCTGCGTATATTTTCACTGCATTATTTTCGGTTTTTTTCATATTACTGCTCGCCTGGTTTTGGTTTCCGCAAAACGATGAACAGAAAATAAAGCGTGTGGTCGAAGAATCGCAAAAATTTGAATCGTTGGTTTTATACAATAATCCGCAGAGTTTTGAAGAAGCGCAGCTTGCCGGATACTGGCTGCCGCAAACTGATTTTAATTCCGACCTCGACATCAAAAAAATACGCGCCGGAGTTCAGAGATTGGTAAATGAAGGCAAGTATTACGGTAAAGAATCGAAATGCGAGCAGTTTGAATTTCAATCCATTGAAATCAATCAAACCAACGATTTTGCCATTGTTAAGACACTGGAAAAATGGTTTATCGCCGAGTATCTGAAAGACGGAACTTTACTCAAGAATAAAACCGTCGGACCTTATTTCGTAATTTACACTGTGCGGAAAATTGATGGACAGTGGCTGGTCGAAAAATCGAATACCGCAAGAGCCAAACCCGCGCCGCCGCCTCAGTAAGTAGGCACAAAGGCAAAAGGCAAAATTAAGAATAGTCTAATGCGAATCAGCAGTTGAAAGAAAATGTTGAAAATAAGGCGTATCCCTTTGCGTCCTTTGCGTAAGCCTCTGCGTCCTTTGCGATACTAAATTTTTGTAACGCAAAGGACGCAAAGGGATACGCAAAGTATCGCAAAGTTTTTAAGTTTCAACTACTGATTGGCATTCTAATCTCGTATAATGAAAGTCAAGATTTATTTCAATTTGCAGAAACACGCACGTTAGTAAGTGTGTTCTGAAATTCTACACAACGAGCAACATTTGATATGAGCCAAAAATCCGTTTTCTATAAATTTGCAGGTCTTCGTTTCTCGCCCGAAGCAATGCAGTTGGAAGTTTTGGAAACCGGACAAAAAATAAATCTCACGCCGACGCATTGCCGTTTTTTGCTGGCACTGCTGGAAAAGGCGCAAACGACGGTTACTTTTGAAGACTTGCGACAAACCGTTTGGGCTAACCAAATAAAAACCGATGAATCGCTCAAGCGTCTGATTCAAACTACGAAAGGTGATTTTGTTAAATCTCTCAAACAACTCAAAATTAATACTGATTTTATCGAATCGGTGGCGGGCGCAGGTTATCGCCTCAACGCGCAGGTAACAATTGACGGCGGTTCGGCGGACACGCAAAATTTTGCGGCGCAGGAAAACTTTTCGACAATTGAAAACAAATTTGTCGAAAAGCCTGTTTTGCCTTCCAAAATTAAAAAAAGCATTTTCGGCAAACACGCCGTTTATGTTTTGGTCGGCAGTTTGCTTTACGGATTGCTGTTTTGGATTGCGTTGATGCTTGAAGTTGCCTATCAATTTGACCGTTTTGGAACAAAGGCTGTGTGGCTGGGCTTGCCGTTGGTTTTGTGGATTGGCGGGACGAGTTTTTTCGGTTTGATTCGGACGGAAAACTTGATTCGACAAGACAAGCGAAATTCATTATTTGTCGGCTTGCTGTTTTTTATCGGCGGAGCGGTTTTAGCGTGTTTGGCGATGTCGTTTTTCCTGCCGAACGAACCGATAACCGTCGCGCATTTTCAATCGCAGCCCGCTTTTGCCGCTTTCGTGAAAAATTCTCTAATGTATTTTCTGCCGCTTGGCGTGGTGTTTATTTTGATTCCGTTTCACTTTGTCTGCGCCCGTGAAAGTCGTATTTCAACAACTTTCAGCGCAATCAATCCAAGTTTTGCACATCTTTTCGGCTTGTGGTTAGTGGCTGTTATGTATGCGATTTTCTCTACTTTTTACTTGTTGGATAATCTTTTGCCCGCGCAATTTCACGGTCTTTTTGTCCTGCTCGCGTTTTTGCGATTTTTTGTTTATTTCGGTTTAGGTTTGGCGTGTTTGCTGTGGTATAAATCAGCCTTGAATTTTGCGGCGCAATGACTCAATCTTAGAAGATGATTCCGATTTCCGAAGCCATCGAGATTATCAAGCGCAAAACTTTTTCGCTTCAAGCCGAAACGATTGATTTGTCTGATTCAATCGGGCGAGTTTTGGCGGAAGAAATCTGCGCCGATATGGATTTGCCGCCGTTTAATCGTTCGCAGATGGACGGTTTCGCAGTCCGTGCGAAGGACACGAAAGATGCGCCTGTGAAACTTAAGATCGTCGGCGAAAGTTCGGCGGGAAATGGTTGGCAAGGCGAATTAAGAAAAGGCGAAGCAGTCAGAATTATGACCGGCGCAAGAGTTCCGAACGGCGCGGACGCTGTGCAAAAAGTTGAGCTAACGGAAGAAAGCGAAGGTTTTATCACCGTTTCAGAAACCACAAAGCTAAAGCAAAACATTGTCAATCGTGCCGACGAAATTAAAAAAGGCGGGAAGATTTTTGAACGAGGCGAAATTATCACGGAGAATATGATTGCGGTTTTGGCTTCGTTCGGATACGCGAAAGTCAAAGTTTCAGAAAGACCGAAAGTGGCGATTTTGGCGACGGGAAGCGAGATTGTCGACATCACCGAAAAGCCGAAACAAGACCAAATCCGCAACTCAAATTCGATAATGCTGAAAGTTTTTGCGAGAAAATATGCCGACGTGAAAGTTCTGCCGATTGTTAGAGATGAAATCCAAAATCTAAAATCTAAAATCCAAAATGCACTCGAAATTTGTGATGTTTTGATAATTTCCGGTGGTGTTTCGGTCGGCGATTATGATTTTACAAAACCTGCTTTGCGCGAACTCGGCGCGGAGATTTTCTTTGAAAAGGTAAGTCTAAAACCCGGCAAACCGACTGTTTTTGCTAAACTAAATAACAAATTGATTTTCGGGCTGCCGGGAAATCCGGTTTCGGTTGCCGTAACATTTTATTTGTTTGTTCGCACGGCTTTGTTAAAGATGCAAAACGCAAGAGATTGTGAATTAAAACGCGGGTTTGCGATTGCCGTCGGCAAAATAAAAGGTGCAAAGGAACGCGATAGTTTTTTGCCTGTTCGCATTGAAACGAACTCTGAGGGAAAACTAATGGTTGAATCTCTGCGCTTTTCGGGTTCGTCAAATTTTATCGCATTTTCACGCGCCAATGCTCTGGTTTTTGTGCCGCAAGGCGAAAATTACGCGCAGGATAGTATTGTAAATATTATGTATTTGCCTTGAAAATCAGTAACGCAAAGGGTCGCAAAGGGTTACGCAAAGGTTCGCGGAGAAAAAATCTAATTTTAAGAGCGCAGAAATGAACGAAAATGAATTGTCGAATCTAATTATAAAGCAAGCTATGAAAATTCATACTAAGGTTGGAGCGGGTTTGCTTGAGTCGGTTTATAAAGAGTGTTTGATTTATGAATTAGGAAAAATTGGCTTGTTTGTAGAAAAAGAAAAACCTTTTCCGCTTGTTTATGAAGAAATAAAACTCGAATGCGGTTTCAGGGCTGATTTAGTTGTTGAAAACAAAGTGATTATTGAAATCAAATGTGTTGATACTCTGATTGATATTCATAAAGCACAGCTTTTAACTTATCTGCGTTTATCGGGCTGCAAGCTTGGTTTGTTACTGAATTTTAAGGTTCTACATTTGCGCGACGGAATCAAGAGAGTTGTTAATAATCTCTAAAAATACTTTGCGAACCTTTGCGTAACTTTGCGATACTAAAATCTGTAACGCAAAGGTTCGCAAAGGCTTTCGCAAAGTAACGCAAAGGTGAATATCCCTATTTTTGAGATAGCTTTTAATAAACCTTTGCGAACCTTTGCGTAACCCTTCGCGTAACTTTGCGTTACTTTCTTAAAATGCTTAAAATGAAAAAACTTTCGCATTTTGACGAACACGGAAAAATTAAAATGGTTGATGTGAGTGATAAAAACACAACATCGCGCCGCGCCGTCGCTTCGGCAAAAGTATTGCTAAATGCGGAAACAATTGAAATTCTCAAATCAAACGAAAATCCGAAAGGTAATCCGCTGGAAATTGCGCGAATCGCCGGAATTATGGCGGCAAAACAAACTTCAAACCTGATTCCGCTTTGTCATCAGATAAATTTATCGAAGGTTGAAATAAAAGCCGATATAAAAGATTTCGGCGTTTATCTTGAAGCCGAAGCCAAAACAAACGCGCCGACCGGCGTTGAAATGGAAGCGTTAACGGCGGTTTCGGTTGCTGCCTTGACGATTTACGATATGTGCAAAGCGGTGCAGAAAGATATTAAAATTACGGAAATTCAGTTAGAATTGAAAACCGGCGGAAAGACGAAATTTGTCCTTAGTGCTTAGTCCTTTGTCCTTTGATTTGCTTAATGAAATTTCTGATTCTCGAACAAAAACAACGGACAACGGACAAATGACTAAAGACAATCTTAGAACTTTGGTGTAAAATAAAACGTAGAGTGTTTTAGAAATTTATAAGGAGTTTTTGGAAAAATGAAATACAAAGTTGCCGAAGATGCCAAACCGCAAATTTACCTTTTGTTGATTGCGACGGTTATTACAATTGTCTTGTGGTTTATTCCGTTCACCGAATATCTGGTTTATCCGATTCGGTTGTTCGTTACGTTTATTCACGAAGGAAGCCACGCGCTGGCGTCGCTTTTGACTGGAAGTTCAGTGCAGAGTTTGACGGTTTCAACCGACGGAAGCGGAATGGTTTATACGTTGCCGTCAAATTGGTTTGCCGCTCTGCTGATTTCCAGCGCGGGATATTTAGGCACAACCGCTTTCGGCGTTTTGCTGCTTGTGTTGATTCGCCGTGCTTATTCGGCGCGAATTGTTTTGACGGCTTCGGCAATTTTCGTCGGAATTATGACGTTTGTTTTCGGATTTCTCGCGCCGCTTTGGAATATCTTTTCGGCGCAGGTGTCTTTGGGAAGCGTCGCTTTTACAGTATTTTCGGGCGCGTTTTTGACAGTTGGACTTCTTGCAATTGCCAAATATGCCAGCCCGAAAGTCGCGCAGTTTGCAATGAGTTTTCTCGCCGTGCAATGTATCTTGAATGCTGTTTCCGACTTGAAAACACTGTTTTTTATCAACGCGCCTTTTGTCGGTTCGGATATTCACACCGACGCGGCGAATATGGCGGCGGCAACAGGACTTCCGGCAATTGTCTGGGTTTTCATCTGGATTGGAATCTCCGTTCTGATGATTTCCATTGGACTTCGCGTTTATGCCGTCAGCCGAAAATCGGCACAACAGGATTTACCGTTTGTGGATTAAAATAGCCGTGAAAAAAGCCGCGATGCAAAATCATATTTTGCATCGCGGCTTTTTATCTTTCTACGAAAATGAGAAAAATTTCCCTTCTTTCTTTAACTATTATTTTTCTGTGCGTTAATGTTCACGCGCAAAAAACTTTGCTTTCCGATTCGCTTCAGGCTGTTGTCGTAACGACCAAAAATTGGAATGCCGTGCAAGGTAAAGCGCAGCTTTTTGAGCGTGAAAATACAAAAGCGAAATGGAAACCTGCCGGTGAAAGTTTTCCGGTTGTCGTCGGTAGAAAAGGACTTGCCTGGAGCGAAAACCTTGTCAATGTTTTGCCCGAAAAACCTACAATTTTCAAACACGAAGGCGACGGAAAATCGCCCGCCGGAATTTTTAATTTAACTTCTGCCTTCGGCTCAAACGTCAAACCTGATTTCGTCAAACTGCCTTTTACCGAACTGATTGAATCAACTGAATGTGTTGATGATATAAAATCCGCAAGTTATAACCAAATAGTTGACAGAAACAAAATCGGCAATTTTGATTGGAAAAGTTCAGAAAAAATGCTGGCTGTCGGCAAGCTTTATGATTTAGGCGTTTTTGTCGCGTATAATTCAAATCCGATAAAAAAGGGAAATGGTTCGTGCATTTTTCTGCACATCTGGCAAAGCGAAAATAGCGGAACGTCGGGCTGCACGGCGATGAAACGCGAAGATATTGAATCAACTTTGCGCTGGCTGGAGGCAAAAAAGAATCCGGTTTTGATTCAAATGCCCGAAGCCGATTATCAAACTTACCGAAAATCTTGGAAACTCCCGAAACTCAAATAACCTTGCGCGATTTACCGATTGGCGCACGTCTGCTTGTCCGTTCCAAAAAAGATTGGCGATTTGCGGTTGTTTCCAAATTCAACGAAGAAAAAGCGACGCTGATTGTTTGTTCGCCTTCAGGCAGAACTTACCGTTTGCGTCGTCTTTTAGATGCGGAAATTGTTTTTGACGGAAAAATCCCGATTCTCAAATTTGAAACGGAAGAAAATTGGCGCGATAATTTTTCTAAATACGATGTTCGCTGGTAGAAGTTTTAGAGCGGTTACGGATTGAGTGTCAGGTATGAAAATCAAAGGCAGAAGCCCGACTGTCAAGGAGGGCTAATTCAAAGACAGCCCTTGCTGACGCGCGGGCTTCCGCCCCTATATTCAAACTTTAACCGCTCTATTAACCGCGAATAAAACAAAAAATCTTTTTCTTATTTTCGTGTTTTTCGCGTATTTCGCGGTTAATAAAATTTATAAATCAAACTACATTAAACTTATTCGATTTACGCCCAAAATTTTTCGAGTCATATTTTCCTGTATAAAAACAACAAATTTAAGATTTTCCTTTTTCCAGTTCGGCTGAATCTGCACGGCAACTCCGTTATCGAAACCGTTTTGTTCAGCCGTAATTATTCCGATAGATTTCAATTCGCGCACGACCGAGGAATGATTGAGTTTGCGTCCCGAATTTTCGCCGCCTTTGACATTGGTGCTTAAATTATCTTCGGCAATCGCCAGAAATACGGAAGCGTTTTCGTGCTTTGGAACGTCGGAAATTTTAATTTTCAGATTATCTTCCGCATTGATGAGTTCAATTTTTGCCTTTTTGTTTTTTGCATTTTCGGTAATGGCTTTATTTGCTTCCGACAAATTGCTGCCGACGAATTGAGTTTGCCCGTCAACAATCATTTGCGGCGTATAAACTTGACCCAACTTTAATTTTTGCCCGTAGACATTTTGTCTTTGACTGTATAATGCCGATGAAAATTCGTCTTTCCAACCGATTTTGTCCCAATAATCAACATGCAAAGACAGCGTGATAATTTCCGCGTTCGGGTTGGGCTGCTCAGTTTCAAGCTGCGCCAAAACACGGTCGGCAGGCGGGCAGCTCGAACAACCTTCGCTGGTGAAAAGTTCAACTAAAACCGGCGTTTTGTCTTTTACATTTACTGATTCGGATGTCGGATTTACATTAATTTGCGGCTCGTCGGCAATTGCCGAACTGTTTTGCAAACTACACGCGAAAAAACTCGAAAAAAATGTCAAAAGTCCGATTATTAGTATCTGTTTCATAAAAACTCCTCTAAAATAATATAGCATTTATTGTTGAAATTACAGCAATTTCGTTCTGTTCAGAGCGAAAACCTTTTTCGTTCCTTTGCCTTGCACAAAAACAACGAATTTCAGATTTTTCTTATTCCAATTCGGTTGAAGATTGACAGCAGTTTCAATTTCAAATGCTTTATCGGCGGGAAGAAGATTTCCGATAAGTTTCATCTCGCGCACAACCGAAGTGTGCGACAAAGTTCTGCCCGAATTTTCACCACGACGGACGTTTGTGCTTAAATTATCTTCCGTAATCGCCAGCCAAATATAAGATTCGTCGTGTTTGGCAACATCCGCGATTTTCACTTTGAAATTTATTTTTTTCGCTACGTTTTCGGCTGAAATTTCGACAGCCGCTTTTTCGTTTTTAACAGCTTCGGCAATTGCTTTAGCCGCGTTTCCGTAATTGCTTCCGACAAATTCCTTTTGTCCGTCAACAACCATTTGCGGCGTGTAATTTGAATCAAGCCCGAAATGTCCGGCGTAACCGCCTTGACGTTCACCGAAATGCGGCAAAGAAAATTCGTCTTTCCAACCCAAATAATTCCAATAATCAACGTGGAAAGCAAGCGTAATAATTTCCGCATTCGGGTTCGACTGTTCGGTTTCAAGCCGTGTTAAAACGCGGTCGGCAGGCGGACAACTCGAACAACCTTCGCTGGTGAAAAGTTCGACCAGAACCGGCATTTTGGTTTTTCCTGTTTGGTTTTCTTTCTTTTGTGCCGCTGCATTTGACGACAATAAACCCGAAATGCCGATTAAAAATAATAAGATAATGGAAAATTTCATTTTTGATACCTCGCACAATTCAGTAATTCTATAATTTGGTAATATCCGAAAAAAAGTTTTTTATTCCGCTTTTTGTGTCTTAGCTGCAATTTGGTAAAATCAAATTTTGCTTTAACGACGGAATTTTTCATCTATGCAAGCAGTAAAGACCAAAGAAGAAGTTATCGAAGTGCGCGGCGCGCGCGTTCATAACTTAAAAAACATATCCTTTTCACTTCCGCTCAATAAATTAACGGTTGTAACGGGCGTTTCGGGTTCGGGAAAATCGTCGCTCGCCTTTGATACGATTTATGCCGAAGGGCAGCGACGTTATGTCGAATCGTTGTCGGCGTATGCGCGGCAATTTTTAGAGCGAATGGACAAACCCGATGTTGACGAAATCATCGGCATCGCGCCTGCAATAGCGATTCGGCAAAAAAATCAGACGCGAAATCCGCGCTCGACGGTTGCCACGCAAACCGAAATTTATGATTATCTGCGTCTTCTGTATGCCCGCGTCGGGCAAACTTTTTGTCACGTTTGCGGACACGAAGTAAAAAAAGATTCGCCCGAATCGGCGGCAGATACAATTTTGCAGACTTTAGCGGAAGGCACACGATTTTATGTTTTGTTTCCTGCTGAAAATGTCCAAAGTCCAAAGTCCAAGGTCCAAAGTCCAATTCCACATTTGATGAGTTTGATGCAAAACGGTTTCACGCGGCTTTTTCGCAGCGGTGAAATGATTGATTTGCAAAAGCCTGAAGATTATCCGTTTGCAGATTTTGAAAATACCTTTGTTTTAATTGACCGTTTGAAAGCTGACGAAGAAATTCGGCAGCGTTTGGTTGATTCGCTCGAAACTTGCTTTCGTGAAAACGGTTCAGCCGTGATTCAAACGGCAGAAGCCCGCGCGTCAGCAAGGGCGCAAATTTCCAAACTGCAAACGCTGAATTTTTCCGAAAAGTTCATCTGCAAATACGACGGCACGATTTACGAAGAACCCGAGCCGCAGCTTTTTAGTTTTAATTCGCCGTTCGGCGCGTGTCCGACTTGTCAAGGTTTCGGCAATACAATCGGCATTGATTACGATTTGGTTGTGCCGAATCCGCTGCTTTCACTGAAGGAAAATGCGGTTGAGCCGTTTTCACGCCCGCAATATGCCTGGGCGAAAAAGGAATTGATGCGTTTTGCCGAAGACGCGGGAATTTCGGCGGAAGTTCCGTTTGTAGATTTGGAAGATTGGCAAAAAACTGCGATTTTTCAAGGCAAAGGCAAATGGCGCGGCGTGAACGGATTTTTTAAATGGCTGGAAACAAAAAAATATAAACTGCACGTTCGCGTTTTTTTGTCAAAATTTCGCGGTTACGCGCTCTGTCCTGATTGTCACGGCGGGCGGCTTCGCCAAGCGGCGCGTGACGTCAAAATCGGCGAGAAATCGCTGCCTGAAGTCGTCGCGCTTTCAATAACAGATGCAAACAAGTTTTTTGATGAACTGAAATTAAGCGAAGAACGCGAACAAATCGCCGACAAACTGCTTTTGGAAATTCGCCGACGCTTGAAATTTCTGTTCGATGTCGGTTTGGATTATTTGACGCTTGACCGCCTTGCTTCGACACTTTCGGGCGGCGAAGCGCAGCGCATCCAACTTGCGACCAATCTCGGCTCGTCGCTCGTCGGCGCGTTGTATGTTCTGGACGAACCTTCAATCGGACTTCACCCGCGCGATAATGCGCGTTTGATTAAAATTCTGGAAAACCTGCGTGACATCGGCAACACGGTTTTGGTTGTCGAACACGACGAAGAAATGATGCGCTCGGCGGATTACATTCTCGACATCGGGCTTTACGCGGGCGAACTCGGCGGAAATCTCGTTTATGCAGGCGATTACAAAAATTTATTGAAAAATAAAGATTCTTTGACCGCCAAATATCTGCGCGGCGAATCCGAAATCAAAGTTCCAAACAAACGGCGCGAAATCGGCAAGCACAAACTCGAAATCATCGGCGCACACGAACACAATCTTAAAAACATCAGCGTCGAAATTCCGCTTGATATGCTTGTTTGCGTTAGCGGAGTTTCCGGTTCGGGCAAATCCACGTTGATTCACGACGTAATTTACGCGGGACTCAAAAAACAGCGCGGCGAATGGCAGGCGCACGTCGGACTTTTTAAAGAAATCAAAGGCGCGGATTCGATTGACGACGTGATTCTGGTTGACCAGTCGCCAATCGGCAGAACGCCGCGCTCAAATCCTGTAACATATATCAAGGCTTACGACGCGATTCGTGAAGTTTTTTCCAACACCAACGCGGCAAAATCAAAGGGCTTTTCACCGTCGCATTTTTCGTTCAATGTTCCGGGCGGACGCTGCGAAACTTGTCAGGGAAGCGGCACGGTAACGGTTGAAATGCAGTTTCTCGCGGATGTTGAACTAACGTGCGAAGATTGTCGCGGCACGCGCTTTCGGGACGAAGTTCTAGATGTTCGTTACAAAGGCAAAAACATCGCCGAAGTTCTGCAAATGACGATTCGTGAAGCGATTCTCTTTTTCAAAGACGTGAACAAACTCGTCAATAAATTAAAGGTTCTTGATGAAGTCGGGCTTGGATACTTGCGGCTCGGACAATCGGCGACGACGCTTTCGGGCGGCGAAGCGCAGAGAGTAAAACTCGCCGCGCATCTCGCGCAAAAGACAAAAACGAAAACGCTTTTTATCTTTGACGAACCGACGACCGGACTACATTTTGAAGACATCAACAAACTGCTCGCCGCCTTTCGCGCTCTGATTGATAACGGCGGAAGTTTATTGGTTATCGAACACAATCTGGACGTAATTAAAACTGCCGATTATGTGATTGATTTAGGTCCCGAAGGCGGAATCGGCGGTGGTGAAGTTGTTGCGATAGGAACGCCGGAAGAAATTGCGAAAAATCAAGAATCTTTTACCGGACAATATCTCAAACAGGTTTTGAAAGTTTGATTACTTAAACATTTACCATTAACCATTTACAATTTACAATTACTTTATGGAATTAGCCGTCGAAAAATACAAAATTGAAAACGAGCCTTATTATTTGCCGGTCGCGCAGGAAGTCGGGCTTTTTGAAGCGGCATACAGCGCGAAACTGCCAGTGATGCTCAAAGGTCCGACGGGCTGCGGCAAAACGCGGTTTGTCGAATATATGGCGTATAAAATGAACCGCCCGCTGATTACGGTTGCGTGCCACGAAGATTTATCGGCGACGGATTTGGTCGGGCGTTTTTTGCTCGAAGGCGATGAAACCGTCTGGCACGACGGACCGCTGACGACGGCTGTGCGAAGCGGCGCGATTTGCTATCTCGATGAAGTCGTCGAAGCGCGAAAAGATACGGTTGTTATTATTCATCCTTTGACCGATGACCGGCGCAGACTTCCGATTGAAAAACGCGGGACGGTTATCGAAGCGCCGCCCGAATTTATGCTTGTCGTTTCATACAATCCGGGTTATCAGTCTATTTTGAAAGATTTAAAGCAATCAACCAGACAAAGATTTGTCGCTATGGAATTCGATTATCCGAACGCCGAAGCCGAAACGGAAATTGTCGCCAAAGAAGGCGGAATTGATGCAAACATGGCGAAAGATTTGGTAACAATCGGGCAAAAGGTTCGCAATTTGCGCGGACACGGACTCGAAGAAGGCGTTTCGACGCGGCTGTTGATTTACGCGGCACAGATGATTGCCAAAGGCATCGCGCCGATTGATGCGGCGGAGGTCGCGCTCGTGTCGCCGATTACCGACGACCGCGATTTGCAGCGCAGTATCCGCGAGATTGTAACGACGATTATTTGAGTTTCAATCGGCGACAAACAAAATTAAATGTCTCGATTTGCACAATGTTCACTTTCTATTTGGCTGTGTTTGAGTTTGCCGCTGACTGCTTGACCGATTGAAAATCGGGATATTCGTTAGTCATCTTCCACTCGCCGCTTTCCTTGACGAATTTTAATTTAACGCCGTTCGGATAGCTTCCGCCGCGCATTTCGGCAATCGCCGTATCGCCTTCGACTTTTTCGTTTCGCGCTTCAAACGGTTTGTCGGGAACAGGTTCGAGTTCCGTAATAAATTTAACCAGGGACGTTTGCTTTTCGGCTTTCATATCAGCTTCCAGCGATTTTAAAGTTTCCTGCGAATAAACCTTTCGCAACGCCGCATCGTCCCTTTTTTTCAATGCTTCGTAATAGGCTTTGACAACCGGCGCAACCGTCGGTGCATTGTTGGTCGTCGCGGCTTCGGGCGTGGCAGTGGTCGAAAGCGGATTGTTTGTATTACTTGCCGTTGTGTTTGTATTTTTATTTGCAGTATTGGTCGTGTTCACCGGAGTTTCCGAACCTGTGCAGCCGCTCAGGAAAATTGCCAAAATTGTTGTAAAAAATATAATTTGAAAACGCATTTTATCTCCTCTGTGTTGCGATATTAAGTTTAAGTAATCGAACAGAATTACCTTATAAGATTTTTTAAACCACAGATTGACACAGATAAACATAGATAAGAAATGTTTGAAAAATCCGGATTTGTTTCCATCAATCAACTATCTGAGTTAATCTTTGTCAATCTGTGGCTAAAATATACTTTTATTTTGTCCGTCTACTTAGAAATAAAAAAGTATAAAACAATTGAAGAAAAAAACAAGGAAACAATGGTAAATAAAACTTACAGAAGCGAACTGCGCCGCGTCTTTTTGATTCAGGATTTGCCCGAACCTTTAGCGCGGGCAAGCAGTCATCTGCAAATCTTTGATAATTATATCGAAAACACGCGGCTTCGACTTCGCCTTGTGCGCGTTCCCGAAACAAAAAGTTGGAGCTGGATTTTAGAACATCGGTTTCCGCTCGACGAAAATGATTTATCGGTTTGGAAAGTCGCGGAAATGTTTTTAAGTGAAGCCGAACACAACATTTTTGAACAATTCGAGGGAAGGGAAATCCGCAAAAATCGCTATTTTCACGAATTCGACGGCAAGCAAATGGAGTTTGACGTTTTTTTAGGCAAACTTTGGGGCTTGAATATGGCGAAAATCGTTTTCGATGACATTGAAGAAATGCAGAATTTTGAATTTCCGCCGTTTGTCATCAGAGAAGTTACAAATAATCAATTTTTTACGGGTGAAAAGCTGGTCGGCAAAGGTTTTGCGGATGTGCAGGCGGAGTTTGAGAAATTCGGTGAATAATCCGCGCAATTGAGTTTAATCGTTATTTCTGCGAAGGCTAAATTTATTCCATACGAGAAAGTTTGTTCGGGAATTTACATTTATCGAATTTTGAAGCATCTTACCTGATTGAAATGTCATCAATAAACATAGTCCAAAGCGGTAAAATGTGCTGATTTTTTTTAGTTTGTGCTACAATCCGCAAGTATCATATTTCAACAAAATTTTGAGGAGAATTACCAGTGTTTTTGCGTATTTATACTTTCATATTATTTAGCTTGCTTGTCTTGACAGGCGTTTCGGGTGTTTCGGCTCAGGAAAAAACCGACCAGAAAGACAAAGCTGCCGATAAAAAAAACAAATCGGCAAATAAACCTGCGGCTGCCGATTTGGGTAAATCTGCGACTGCCGAACAAGTTGCCGAATATGTAATCATTTTTTACGGCGGCAGGCAAAATATAAATCAAATCCGTAAAACTACTTTTGAGCGAGGCAGACTCAACCTTATCAATGCCGACGGCAAAAGCGAACAGGCAAATTATGAACGCTGGATTTTGCGTGCCGATAGTTTGGATAAAGAACGCATTCGGGTTGACCAGGATTTTCCGAATGCCAAATTTGCCTTGATTTACAACGGCGAGAAAACTTTCGGGCTTTTCAATGAATCTGTTTTTGCGCCGCGTGAAGACGCTTCAAAATCATTTGAAAATCAAATTTGGCACGGACTCGAAGCCCTGCTTCGTTATAAGGAAAACAACTCTAAACTAGAACTTGGCGGACGCGACAAGTTGATGGGCGTAGATTTTCATATTCTGGACGTAACCGATAAACAAAATCGCAAAACCCGCTTCTATATCAGTTCAAAAACCTTTCGCGTGATGATGCTCGAATATACCGAAGATAACATCAAATATAAACGAAAATTTTACGATTACAATTACGCGCAAGGCACGCTCGTTCCTTATCGTTCGGTGTTATGGGCGGACGGCAAACAAATCGAAGAAATCGAAATTCAAACCATCAGTTTCGGACAGAAGATTGAAGACAATCTTTTTCAAGGAAGTTAGAAGATTCAAGATTTAAGATTTAAGATTTAAGATTTAAGATTTAAGATTTAAGATTTTAATTTTGAATCTTAAATCTTAAATCTTAAATCTTTTGCAACTATATGTCGGCTTGTTAGTGTTAGGTGTTAGCTTTTCTAATTCAAAACACAGGAGAAAATTTTATGAACAAGTCGAAAATTACTTTTTTAGCTACTTCTTTCCTTTTTGTGTGCTTGCTGAGTTTGACAAATTCGTTTGCCCAAACAGAAACTCCGCGACCGCAGATGCAAGCCGAACCGAGTTATGAAGTCGTTCTGCACATTTTAACCGCGTCGAATAACACAGGCGATAAAACGTCTGTTCCGCAATCGCTTTCAAATGTTGTCAAAAAACTGAAAAACACTTATTTGTTTTCCAATTATCATTTGGATTCAACCTATCTGCAAAGGACTGCGGGAAGCATAGAATTAAAGAGTGTTTCAAGCGCGACAAACCAAAATCAGGAAACCTCTACGCCGATTTTTTCCGAATGGATGCTTGGCGGATTGAGAAGTTTTCCGAATACCGCAGGAAAAAATTTGATTCAGTTTCAAAATTTCAGATTCGGGCAGCGAGTTCCGATTAGAACTTCGGCGGGCGTTGTCAATTACGAACAAACCGGAATTACTCTGCAAAAATTCGGCGTGTCTGAAAATGTTCCGACCGTCATCGGCAGTTTGACTACTTCAAAACCTGACGAGTTAATGTTTTTAGTTTTGACCGTCAGACCGGTTGAAGAATGAAAGAATAATTGAGCAAAAAAGGTTTTATCAAAAACTTTCTGCAACCTTTCAAGCCGCCGTGCGTGTTTCAAAATGCCGGCGGCTTTTGTATTGGCGGAAAATATATTGTAAAAAGATATGCGTGTATGGCTTTGGACAAATTCGAGAAACCAAGCGCGGAGGTGTTGCAAACCATCGTGCCAATTGAAAATTTGTCCGACCACGCGCTTATAGAATCTGCCAAAAACGGCGACGAGGCGGCATTTGCCGAAATCGTCCGCCGCTATCGAAACCCGATCACCAATTATCTTTATCGTTTTTTGAATGATTATGAAGAAGCCGTTGATTTAGCGCAGGAAACTTTCGTTCGCGTCTATTTTGCGCTCGAGCGTTATCATACGGATTTTGCTTTTTCGACTTATATTTACCGGATTGCGACTAATTTGGCAATCAGCGAACTTCGTAAGCGAAAACGGCGCAAACTTGTTTCTTTGACGGGCTTTTTTCAGTATGACAACGAAGAAGAGGAAGACTTTCATCCGACCGATGAAAAGCCTTTGCCCGATGTGAATTTAATTGAAAATGAGCAGAGCAAAATGATTGCGCGGGCGATTGCGGCGTTGCCGGAAAAATATCGCGCTCCGATTGTGCTGCGCGAAATTGAAGAAAAAACTTACGAGGAAATCGCCCAAATTTTAGAACTCGGTTTAGGCACAACCAAATCGCGCATCAACCGCGCCCGTGGTTTGCTAAGAGAAAAACTGAAAAATCAATTTTAAGAAAAAATGAGTAACCAAAACTTACAAAATAAAATCGAAGACGAAATTTTAAGCGTCGAAGATGGAAAACTTCGTCAAATGATTAAAAGTTTGCGTAGAGTGAACGCGCCGAAAGATTTTGATTTCCGGCTCAAAGCGCGAATCGCCAACACTCAACCGAACGAATTTCAGCCGCGATTTTTGCCCGTGCTTCGCTATGTTCTGCCGTTGAGCGTGGTTGTTTTAGTCTTCACTTTTGTTATTATTAACGGCGTTTATTTTGCTGACAATAAACAAATAGCGGAAACCGTTCCGCAAACGCCGATAGAAAATAAAATTACGCCGACAAACGATTCTCAGATTGCGCCGCCGGATTTGATAAAAGTTCCGGTCCAATCCGCGCCGAACAGCGATTTTGCAGATTTAAATCAGCCAAAAATACAATTAAAAAGTAAAGAAACAATTCCCGTCAGAGAACCAAAATTTGTCGTGGTTAAATTTCCGAAAAAGCCGCAGACTGAATTACCGAAAAAGAAAATAATTGACGGCGGCGGTTCACGCGACAGTGCCGTTAGTCCGCCGATTATCATTACGCCGAACGGCATACCTTCAAATGACACGGTTGGGATTTCGCCGAATACGGAAAACGCAAATTCCAAAACCGCCGAACAGATACTTTTGCCGCTCGGCATTGAAACCGTTTCGGAAAATGGAAAACTGCGGATTAAAACAGTTAAACGAAAAAGCATTGCCGAGCGTTCCGGTGTGCAAGTCGGCGATTTAATTGAAGCGATTGACGGCGAAAAACTTTCCGATGGAACGATTCGCACCAAAACAATCGAAGGAAAACAAATAACGGTTGTGCGCGGCACGGAAAAGATAAAGATTTCTCTGCATGATTAAGAAAATCAGAAATAATCTTTTGTTTCGTGTTTCTTTTCGTGTTGTGCGCGTGGTTAAAAATCCGCTAAAATCTCGTTTTCAAAAGTTCCTTTGCCTTGTTTATTGATTCATTATATTCGGGCAAATAATCGGGATTCGGTTTCATATTCAAAACATATTCGAGTTGTTTTTTCGCGTCGTCTTTGCGATTTACCGCCAGATATGCCTGACCTAAATGCAGATGAAGATATGTGTTATCGTTTTCAAGTGCGAGTGCTTTTTCCAAATATGCAACCGCTTTTTCCGGCTTTCCGCCGACCAATCCCGTGCTGAGTTCGATTTGCGCTAAAGCATCATAAGCAGTTGCGCCTTGATAATCAGGCTGAATTTCAATGACTTTGTTCATCGCCGCACGAATGTCGTCAATCGAAGACAAGCCTTTTGTCAAAGGCGCGCGTTTTGCTTGTTCGCCGAGATTCGCACCATACCAAAAATAGCCGTCGGGTTTGTCAGGTTCTAATTTTGATGCAATTTTCCCCGCATCTTCACCTGTCTTAAAAATCTTTTCGCTTTCCTTTTCGTCCGTGATTAGCTTGCCGAGAAAATAATTGTATTTGGCAAATTTCCATTCAACCTCGTAAATCCGTTTATCGGGATTTCTGACTTGAGCAAGCAGTTTGACGGCTTCGTGCAACTTTGCCGAATCGTCGTGTTGTCTGGCAAGTTCATCGGCTTTGGCTGTGTTTTCAGCGATTAAAGCCGTATTTGCCGGCGTTGCGGTTTCCGTCGGTTCAATTTTTGAGGCGCAGTTGATAAAGCAAAATGACAATAAAGCGATTGTAATAAAACTGTAAATTTGTGTTCTTTTCATCAGTCAAATTACCAAAAAGCAGTAAAATAAGTTATATTCTAGTATTTCATAAATGAACGATGATTCATTTTAAGAAAGATAAGAAATTTACGCAAAACTCGAATGAAGAAAAACGGACAAGCGGCGGCGTTTTACGATTTGGAAGGAACTCTGGTCAGCACAAATCTGGTGCATACGCTCGGATTCTACGCCCGCCGCCAGCAGGGTTTGTTCAAAACCATCAAAAAGAGCGCGTCAACGCTGGCGAAACTGCCGCTTTTCGGCATCACGGATTTGTATTCGCGCAACGTCTTCAACGAGCTGTTTTTCCAGAGTTACAAAGGTGAATCGCAAGACCGCCTACGATATTTCTCGGAAGAATTGTTTGAAGAAGTTCTAAAACCCGCAATTTTTGACGGAACGCCCGAACTGATTGCTCAATCGAAAAAAATCGGGCAGCGGCAAGTTGTTTTAACCGGCGCGTTGGATTTTACGATTGAGCGACTGATGGATTATCTCGGCATTGACCATTACAAGGCAAATCATCTGGAATTCGTCAACGGCTATGCGACGGGAAGAATTTTGCCGCCCGTGATGGCTTCGGCGACCAAAGCGAAATGGATACGCGAATACGCCGAGCGCGAAAACATAAATTTATCCGAATCTTTCGCTTATTCCGACAGCATCTCGGACTTGCCGATGCTCTCGATTGTCGGTCATCCGGTGGCGGTTAATCCTGATTTTCGTTTGAAGCAAACTGCGCTCCAGCACGATTGGGCGATTTTAAATTTGAAATAGTTTGGAGGTTTTTATGCAAGTTAATCTGGAACAAGCAATTGAGATAATTAAGACATTGCCGCCCGAAGACTTTCGGCGTTTGGACGAGTGGTTTGAAGAACAAAAGCGAACGGACGAACAAGCGCGGACAAAAGAATCACGTCTGAAATATCAGGTTGAGCGATATAAAAAAGCGCGGAAATGGCTTGATGAACACAGCGGAGAATTTATGAACGAATGGGTTTGTTTGGAAGGCGATAAACTTATTGCACACGGCGCGGACGCGCTCGAAGTTCACCGGCAAGCCAAAGAAGCCGGAATCGAAATTCCTTTTGTGCATCATATCGTTCCCGAATACGATATGGGAGCGTGGTGATGGAAACGATTTCATTTGACGAAATTCATTTTTACAACACTTTAAAGGTCGGCATTACGGCTTCGGTTATTTTAAGTTTCGGCGGCGAGTTTGCTGATTTTGAAGCCAAAATTGATACAGGTTCGAGTTATTGCGTGTTCGAGCGCAAACACGCCGAAAGATTAAATCTTGATGTCGAAAGCGGTGAAGAAATACGAATCAGCACGGCAACAAATTCTTTTACGGCTTACGGACACGAACTAACGCTTTCGGTTTTGGGCATCGAAAGTTATGCGAAGGTTTATTTTGCCAAAGAAGAATCGTTCACGCGCAATGTTTTAGGCAGACAAGGCTGGCTCGACCGCGTGAAACTTGGGCTGATTGATTACGAAGGCAAACTGCTACTTAGTGCTTATGGGGAATAGGAGAAATGTTATGCAGACAAATATAGAGCAAGTTGCAAGTATGATTCGCGCTTTGCCGCTTGAAGATTTTGACAGACTACGCGAAGTCATCAATTTGGAAGAACAAGCCAAACGCGAAAAAGAAGCAAAACCGAATTGGCGGATTGAGCGTTATAAAAAAGCGCGAAAATGGCTTGATGAAAACAGCGAAAAATATGTGAACAAATGGGTTTGCTTAGAAGGCAACAAACTTATCGCAGTTGACGACGACGGGCGAATGGTTTATCAAAAGGCAATCGAAGCGGGCATTGAATCGCCGTTTATTCATTACATTGAAAAAGAACCCGAAGCGTTTTGGGGCGGTTGGTTATGAAATCAGTTCATTCTTTGGAATTTGATGAACTCAATAATTACGACACGCTGAAAATCGGTATTACTCTGCCCGTTTTGTTAATTTCCGGCGAATTTGAAACTACGGTTGAAGCGAAGGTGGACACGGGCGCGAGTCATTCAATTTTTGCGAGAGTTCACGGCGAAAACCTCGGTTTCAATATAGAAAGCGGCGAACCTTTGAACGTCGGCACGGTGCGGGGAAATTTTCGCGCTTTCGGACACGATTTAACCATTCGATTTTTGGATATAGAACTTTACCTGAAAATCTATTTTGCCGAAGACGAAACAATGAGAAGAAGCGTTCTCGGCAGACAAGGCTGGCTCGACCGTGTGAAACTCGGTTTGATTGATTACGAAAGCAAACTTTTATTAAGTCCTTACGGCGAATAAATTTGAGATTGTGGGAGGTTTTTATGCAGCAGACGGCAAACGAAGTAATTAAAACAATCAGAGCTTTACCGCTTCAGGAAAAAGCAAAAGTTTATGAATGGCTTGACGAAGAAAAGCGCGAATCTGCACCAACAATTCAGACGCGGGACAATGCGAAAGAGCAATTTGAACGCTTCCGAAAGGCGCAGGAATGGATTTTGAAAAATCGGCGGCAATATCTGAATCAATGGGTTTGTTTGGATGGCGACCGACTTATCGCGCACAGCGCAGACGCTTTGGAAGTTCATCGCCAAGCCAAAGAAGCGGGAATTGAAATTCCGTATCTGGAACAAATTGTCGAAGAAGAAGATTGGGGCGGTTGGTAATGGAAACGATTGAATTTGCAGAAAGCTATCAATACGATACAAGGTTGGTCGGCATTATCGTTCCGACTTTTCTCAACTACGGCGGCAAAATTGTTGAAATAAAGACGAAAATTGATACGGGTTCGAGTTATTGTATCTTTCAAAGAAAACACGCGGAAAATCTCGGAATTGACGTGGAACGCGGAGAATATACGCGAATCAGCACGGCGACGAGCGGTTTCGACGCTTACGGGTTTGAACTCTCATTATCAGTCTTGGACATTGAAACCGTTTCGACTGTTTATTTTGCCAAAGAAGAATCGTTCACGCGCAATGTTTTAGGCAGACAAGGTTGGCTCGACCGCGTGAAACTCGGGCTGATTGATTATGAAGGAAAACTGCTTTTGAGTGCTTATGAGCAATAATTTTTATTGTTCAAAGGAATTTAGCAATTTATGGAAAATCCACCTACACAAAATGAATATTCGGGGATGACTGTCAATGAAAGATTATTTCACGCCGGCTTGATAAATGATTTCGATAAATCTATCGAACAACAAAATAGAGCCAAGCTAATCCATATTTTAGAAAAAGTATTTCTTAGTCAAGAAAACATTGACGCGATAGTCAAAAAATACATAAAAGATTAAAACAAAATGGCGTTACAACTACGACGAAAAACACACGAATCAATCATCTACATTGACAAAGACAGCGCGCCGCGCATTATGCCGTTCGGCGAGGATTTTATTCTCGAAGACATTCCGGTCGGGACGCGCGTGATTTATCCGAATCCGCCGATTAAAGGTTTACCGAATCGGGAAGCGGCGATTCGTTACGCGGTCAACCATCCGATTGACGCGAAACCGCTTTACGCGCAGCTTGAGCCGGGAATCAGGGTGACGATTGCGATGGACGATATTTCGCTGCCGCTGCCGCCGATGCAAACGCCGGATTTGCGCCAGACGATGCTTGAAGTCGTGCTGGATTTGTGCGCGGCGAACGGCGTGGACGACGTGCATTTGATTATCGCCAACTCGTTGCACCGCAAAATGACGGCGTGGGAAATGGAGCGAATGGTCGGCTCGACGATTTTTAACGAATTTTATCCCGACCGTTTTTACAATCACGACGCGGAAGATGACGAAAACCTGATTAAAATCGGAGAAACGCGCCACGACGAACCTTTGCGCGTCAATCGTCGCGCCATCGAAAGCGATATTTTAATTTATCTTAATCTCAACCTCGTGCCGATGGACGGCGGGCATAAATCGGTCGCCGTCGGGCTTTGCGATTACGAAAGTTTGCGCCAGCATCACGAACCGCAGACGATTATTGATTCGGATTCTTATATGGATCCGCCGAAATCGGTTTTGAATCACAAGGTTATCAAACTCGGAAAATTGGTTGACGAACACTGCAACGTCTTTCACATCGAAACGGCGATCAATAACAAAATGTTTCCCGACGGCTACGATATTTTGACGCGCAACGAAGACGAATTTTCGTTTGCCGACCGCTTCAAATGGGAAGCGATGAAACGCACGTTCGGAAATCTGCCGCGCGGCGCACGTCGTAAACTGCTGCACAAAATTCCCGCGCAATACGAATTAATCGGCTGTTTTGCGGGCGAAACGGAAAAAGTTCACGAGAAAATTCTCGAATTGAATTATCGCCAATACGAAATTCCCGTCAAAGGTCAGTGCGATATTTTGATTTCCGGCA
>JBPCPU010000240.1:0-18785 GCA_050998795.1 Pyrinomonadaceae bacterium | reverse complement strand
TTCCTGATCCGATGCCGACGGCGGTCGGCGTATCGCGCAATATGCTAATCACGGTAGTCTGATTTAACGGCTGATTCAAATTGTTCGTATTTAATGTTGCGGGTGTCGTCGTCGTCGTCGTCGCAATAGATAAATGAGCGTTTTGGAAACCCTGCAGCGATGAATCTAAACCGGAAATATTTTGATAAAGAAAGAAAATTGACGAACCGCCGCTAACCGTCTTAAAGGTTGCGCTTGAAGCGTTATTCGTGAAAATGAAATCCTGCGTTCCGGCGCGCTCTAAAAATTGAGCAAACGTAACGGATTGCGATTGCGCTTGCGTCGTCGAAACAAAGGCTGAAAAGAAAACGCTGAAGGCAGCGCAAAAAAGTAGTAGTTTGGCAAATCTTGTCTGCAAAAATTGATATTTCATATTGATTGTTTTTTGAATTGAATGTTTTTTGAACTCAACCTGAAGCGGTTTTGAATTGAATGTTTTTTGGACTCAACCTGAATTGGTTTTGAGTAGAGTCTCTTATTAAATATATAGCAAATAAATTGTTTTGTCTATAAATATTTAAAGTTGTTAAACATCTACCACAGTAAAGTTCATTAACTCTGGTTCGATTTCAGTAAACGTGACTGTTTTTGTATTAATAAACGTCTCAGAAAGAGTCGTTTGTGAGAAAAATATAAGTTTATAGCAACACAAAATTAGGAATACCGAAATGATAACTTTAAAGTTGCAAAATCATTACTTCCATAATGATATTACGGCATCCGCCAGACGGTCGCGCCAACTCGTCCAATTATGTCCGGTTTCGCCCTCGACGTAAGTTACGTCGTAGCCTTTTCCGCGCAGCATCACATTGACGCGGCGCGTATCTTCAACGCCTTCAAGCGTTCCGTCATCGAAATAGAATTTGAATTTCGACTTTCCATCAAGTTTTTCCAATTCCTTGACGACGCGCTCGTTGTCAATCCAGAACGAAGAGCTTTGCCCGCCGATGCGCGAAAAAACTTCAGGATATTTCAGCGCGGTGTGAATGCTTGTGATTCCGCCCAAAGATGCGCCGAGAATCGCGCGTCCGTCGCGCGATTTAATCGTGTTGTATTTCCCGTCAATTGCCGGAACGACTTCCGTCGCCAGAAATTTCGCGTAATCGTCGCTTGCCCAATATTCTTTCGTTCGTTCTTTGTAATCAACAAAAACCATTATAAACGGTTTTACTTTTCCGGCTTTGACGAGATTTTCCTGAATTTGAATGGCTTTCGCACGATTGATGTAATCGCTTCCGTCTTGCAGATAAAGCGTCGGCAAAAATGTTTTCTCGTTTGAATTGACAAGCGGCTGATAAATTTTCACCGTTCGCTTTCCGTAAACTTTGCTGTCAATTTCGACTTCTTCAATTTTTGCGGTTGAAAATTTATTCTCTTTGTCCCAAACTGTCGGCTGATAATCCGGCATCGTGAAAAACGAATTTTCGCCGCCAACACCGTTATCAATTTTATTCGGATTCAGCGGATCGATAATCCATTTGCCGTCAACGATAAATTTATATTCGACACGCGCAGTTGGAGGAAAACTAAGTCTTATAATCCATTGGTCTTTTACAATTTCACCAAAATCATAGCCGCCGGATTTCCAGCCGGTAAAATCACCAACAATCTCTACTTTATTAGCTTTACCTTCATAAAATACATAAATTTCATTTGTTTCACCCTGGCAAAGAAAAAATATTGAAGAATTGGAGCCGCGACCATATTTAATAAATTTTCCATCATCAGAATATAATTCGGGAAGATGAACATTGCATTTTTCCGGCGTTTGGTACCGTTTAGTATTTGATGTTTCCTTTTTCCCCAAAACATACCGATTATAAACAACGTCAGGCGTATCTAGGTTTCTACCCGCCTGCAAATTGACGGTGAGCCGAATAAACTGCGCCATTGACCACGCGAGCGGCGTTGCCGAGCCGGTGCCTTCGCCGAATTTCAGTTCGGGAACATATTGTTTATCTATATTTTTCGGCACGTCCGCTTTGTCCCAAACTTGTTCGGGAATCATCAAACCGTCGTTGGCGAAATTGAGCATCGCGTCAAGACGTGATTTTGCTTTAGCTTTTAATGTCCAACCTTCTTTGTTTTTTTCGAGTTTTTTCGATTGATAACTTCGCTGATAGAGAGAATTTGTAAAATTTTCTTCTGATAAAGCATATTGCGCCAATTCATATTGTCCGCGCTCGCCCGAAAGCAAAGCCCAAAGTCTGCCTTTGCCCGTATATTTCCCGTCCCAATTCCAACGCCGCCCGTCGTCCATTTCGCCGTAGCCGTCGTGGTTGTAGCGGTAAAAACCTTCGCCGTTCGGCGTGTTGACTTTGATTTGTTCGTCAATGACTTTGAGCGATTTGACGATTAAAGGGTCGTCCGGCGATTTGATTCCGAGCCGCACGAGTTCGAGAAATCCCGCGTCAACAATTTCGTTTTCAATAAAAGTTCCCGCGCCGTTATTTAAGATGGTTTTTTCCCGCGCGTCGGGCGTTCCGTTTTCCGTCAGGCGAATGTAATAATTGCCGTCGCCGTATTTGCCGTTGGTCGTCGCCGTCCAGCGTTCGACGTTCCGCACCCAATCGTCGGCGGTCGCCAGATAAACGGTCGCGCTCGCTTCGTCGCCGTTACGCTTGGCGATTTCCGCCGCGCAAACCAATCCGGCGATTTCCGCCGCAATCGTCGAAGGCGAATAACCCGATTTTTCTTCCCAACGCTCCTGCGGCGTTTTCGGTCCGGTTTTCACCAAAAAATCCGCGGCTTTTTTAACGTGGTTTTCGTAAGTCGCCTTGTCAAATCTTTTCAGTTGATAAGCGATAATTAACGGATACGCAACTTCATCAAGCTGGAGCGAACCCCAGCCGCCTTTGCCGTCGAGCCACGAATTTTGCGGAAAACTGCCGTCCGGTTTTTGCTGGACATTGAACAAAAAATCAAGCGCACGATTCGCCGCCGCCATATCGCCCAAAGCCATATAAGCCGTAACGACCTGATACAAATCACGCGACCAGACGAGATGATAACCGCCGCCGACATCTTCATTGGCGTTCACGCCGCCGCCCCACGGAACAGTCAAACTGGCGACGTTCGCGCCGCGCACGGTTTTGTCCTCCTGCGCCTTCAAAACCATCGCCGCCATATTAAACTGCGCTTGATATTTCGGCTCGACTACGGGAAGCGTTTTAACATAATCGCTCCAGCCTCGCGTATATTGAGCAAGTGTTTTGTCGAAACCTTTTGCCAATGAACTCTTTGCGGTTTGCAATGCTTCATCGGGAGTTTTCCCGAAGCTCAATGCGAAATCAATGGCTTTTCTCTTTTCTGTGCCGGTATCTACTTTGGCAATCTGCGCGACATTTCCGTTTTCGGCTTTCGCGTAAGGCGTAATTATTCTGCCGTTCGCCTTTAATTGTTCCAAACCGTCACTCATTCCATAAAAACCGTTTGAAATTTCAGTGAGCTTTGCTGTTGAAATTAAAGCGGAAGAAATGTTCTTGTCCCTAGAAAGCAAGGCATCTTCCTGATTCCAAGCCGTATCGCCCATTCCGGTATTTGCTAATGAAGGGTCGTAATAGACATAAAGTTGAAGGTCTTTGTCGAATGAACCGAATCGGACTCTCATCATTACCGTATTACTTTGCGGGTCGGTAATATATGATTTCAGAATTAACCACTTTCCAGATTCCAATGAAGTTATTTGGTTAAAGTATAAAGAGTTAACATCTTGATTTGATTTTGAGAAATCAAATTCCGTCCACCTTTCCTGCATAAACCGCGCTAACCAAGCAGACTTTCTTGAAGATTTACCGTTAACCGAAAGATTTTTGATTAAAGCATCCTGTTCGGTTTCAACTTTTTTCGTCTTCGGATTAACCACGACAAACTGCAAAAGATGGACGTTCGCCGTCGTCACATCGGGATAATAAACTTCCGTCATCGCGCCTTGAGCGAGCGTGAACCAGACTTTCGATTCCAAACTCGCCGACGTTCCGACGGCTTGCTTGCCCGCGCTCGCCCAATGCGCGTTTTTGCCGGGCGCGCCGGGCGCGGGAGTTTGAGCAAGGCTCGAAAAAGTAAAAAGTAAAAAGGCAAAAGGCACAAACAGCCGGGCTAAATTTTGTCTTTTAAATATGCGTTCGTTTGCGTTCATCTTGAGAATATTCCTTTCTGAAATTCTATTTCTTAACCGTGAATTTACCGTTTTTCCATTCCAAATCGTAAAGTTTCGCGCCCTTTTCGCCGGTTTCGTAATCGTCGCCGATTCCGGTGGTTTTCCTGGCAAAAACTTCGATTGTCGTGCCTTTGCGGGGCAGTTCATACATATTCTTTTTACTAAATTTCGGAACAATTTTAGCGGAAATGTCCGACCAATTTCCGTTTTTATATTCGATGAAATAATAATCGTTCGTCATCTCGTCAACTGTCGCTAAACCGACAATATATGAATTGTCGGGACGCTTGAACAAAGCCATTTCCAGACAGCTTTGCGCTCCGTCGCAACCGCCTTTTAAATAACCGTTCGCCGTGTCTTCGACTTCCGCAAAAGTTTTTAAGTAATCGAGTTTCGCTTTTCGGCAATGTTTATCTTTGAAGCGTTCGCAACCTTCCAACACAAAATACTTTTCGGGCAAAAGCATAAAAAAATCGCGGACGGTTTTCGGCTGATTCGTCTGCGATTCCTCCGCTTCTGATTTGTTTGCGTCGAATTTTTCGGCACCGTTTTCAACGGAGAATTTGTCAGCGGTTTCAGAACTCTTTTCAATTTTTCCGCCCGCCGATTTTTCGTTCGTCGCTTGATTCGTATTTTGCGCGGCATTTCCCGCGTAAGCGTTCACCGACAAAAAACTTATAAATAACAATACTGATAATTTTAATTTCATATCCGCTCCTTAATTTACCAAGATTAGCGCAATGCTCCATCCATAATCGGCTTTGCGATTTGAGTGGAGATGTAGCGCGTTCCACAGCATCGGCGTTTTTCAGCCGATGTTCTTAAACGTGAATTAGAAAATAAGACTGAGTTATGGAAAGAATTTGTAGTATAATTGAAGTCGAAACAAAGAAAGTTTTCAAGTCTTTGCTTGTTTCTAACCAAACGAACAGTTGCGCGAGTCTTGTTCATTATGGCTAAAGCAATCATAAAATCTTTCAAATTTTCTATCAAGCCAAGTAAAGCGCAAACGGCTAAACTTGAAAATACTCTCAATCTTTGTCGAAACATCTACAACGCCGCTTTGCAGGAACGCCGAAACGCTTGGGAACTCAACCGAATTAACATCACTCGATTTGACCAAGACAAGCAGCTTCCTTTCATTAAACAAACCAACCCCGAATACAAAGACGTTCATAGTCAAGTTTTGCAGGATGTTTTGAAACGTCTGGACAAAAGTTTTCAAGGTTTTTATCGCCGAGTCACGCGCAAGCAAAAAGCGGGTTATCCTCGATTCAAAGGAAAGAATAGATTTGATTCTTTCTGTTATGCTCAAAGCGGATTCAATCTTTTGGGAAATAAACTCGCGCTTTCCAAAATCGGCACACTCAAAATTAAACTTTCTCGAAACATAGTCGGCAAGGTCAAAACCTGTCAAATAAAGCGTGAATGCGGAAAATGGTTTGTTATTTTCACGGTTGAAACTTGCGTTGAGGAAGGTTTGCCGAAAACAGGCGAATCCGTCGGCTTGGATATGGGAATCAGTGCATTTTGCACTCTCTCGGACGGCAGCGCAATTGATAATTTTAAATACTACGAATCTACGAACAAGAAACTGCGAGTTGCCCAAAGAAGCGTCAGCCGTAAGAAAAAGGGTTCTGGTTGTCGAAAGAAAGCAGTTCTTAAACTTCGCCAGATTCACAATCGGATTAAGAATCAGAGAACTGATTTTCAGCACAAAGTTTCTACGCATCTCGTTAAACAATTCGATTTGATAGCAATCGAAAAACTCGTCATCTTGGGTATGTCCAGAGGCATATTCGGCAAACAAATCTTGGACGCAAGTTGGGCTTCGTTCTTCCAAATGCTTCGTTATAAAGCTGAAAACGCTGATAAGAAGTTGGTAGAAATAAACCCAAACTACACAAGTCAAGACTGTTCCCGTTGTGGAAACAGAGTTAAGAAAGATTTGTCTCAAAGAGTTCATCATTGTTTGCACTGCGGCTTGGTCTTAGACCGTGATACAAATGCCGCTAAAAATATACTCAGGCTTGGGCAGGAAACTGAAATGTTTCCACTTCCAAAAGAAGTAAGCCGTAAAGACATAAAGTGGGCGGTTGCGCCGTGCTTGTCTTTAGAATCTCCACCCGCAAACCGTTTCGGTTTAGGTGGAGATTGTCAAGTAATTATCTTTTCCTAAAAATCCGAAAGCCGTAAGCCTCCAAACTCGAACCCGGCAAAGCGACATTCATCGGCATTTTCCCGATGCCGTTAGACTCCAAACCGATATGAAAATCTTCTTTCTTCATTCGTATTTGTTCGCGGCTAGACTCTGCCGTAAATCTTCGTCAATTTTTTCAATCTTTCCGCTATTTCATCCGAAAAATCGCCGTCGCTGCTTTGCCAATTCCAGTTCCCGTTTGTCGAAGCCGGAAGATTCATCCGCGCTTCGTTACCGAGTCCGAGCAAATCCTGCATCGGCACAATTGCCGAATCCGCCACCGAAGCCCACGCCGCGCGGATAAAATCCCAATGAATTTCCGCGCCGTCCGAATTTAAATATTGCAAACAAAAATTATGTTCGCGGCGAATCTGCGAATCGCTGCGCGTCGAACCCGAACCCGTTTGCGAATGAAACCAGCCGACGGTCGTGTCGTTGTCGTGCGTTCCGGTATAGGCGACCGAATTATTTATATAATTATGCGGCAAATCGTGATTCGCCGTATCGCCGCCGAAAGCATATTGTAAAATTCGCATTCCGGGAAAGCCGAACGAGTCGCGCAGTTCTTCAACGTCCGGCGTAATCACGCCCAAATCTTCCGCCCAAAAAGGCAAATCGCCGATGGCATTTTCAAGCGCGTTAAAAAGTTCTTTGCCCGGAACATTAACCCATTTTCCGTTGACCGCCGTTTTATCGCCGCCCGGAACTTCCCACGCCGCCGCGAAACCGCGAAAATGGTCAACGCGCACGATATCAACCTGTTTCAAAGTCGCTTTGATTCTGTTAATCCACCAATGGAAACCGTCGCGGCGCATCGTTTCCCAGTGGTAAATCGGATTGCCCCAGAGTTGTCCGCTCGCCGAAAAATAATCGGGCGGAACTCCGGCGACGACGCGCGGGCGATTTTGCTCGTTTAATTTGAACTGTAACGGATTGCACCATACATCGCTTGAATCGAGCGAGATAAAAATCGGAACGTCGCCAACGATTTTTATGCCTTTTTCATTTGCGTAACTTTTCAAATTGTTCCATTGGCGAAAGAAAAGCCATTGCTGAAACTTCTGCGATTGAATATCTTCACGCAAATTTTCCTTAGCGAAATGCAAAGCCGTGTCATCGCGCAGACGAAGCGGCGCGTCCCATTCGAGCCACAATTTTTGATTTTGCGATTTTTTGACGGCGCGAAAAAGCGCATAATCATCAAGCCACGCGGCTTCGGTTTGAGAAAAAGTTTCAAATTCCCCGCGCAAATCAACGCTCGCCGTTTGCCGAAATCTTTCATACGCCAGACCGAGCAGCCAATGTTTCCAATCGTAAAGTTTCCCGAAATCAACTCGTCCGACCGGAAAATCAGGTTTTTGATTGATTTCATCAAACGTCAAAAAACCGTCTCCGACCAGCAATTCCGGCGAAATCATATTCGTATTTCCGGCAAACGCCGAAAAACATTGATACGGCGAATCTCCGTATCCGGTCGGACCAAGCGGCAAAACCTGCCAGTAAGTTTGTTTCGCGCGTTCGAGAAAATCCACGAATTTATATGCTTCCGCGCCCAAATCGCCGATGCCGTAATTTGACGGTAAAGATGTCGGATGCAGCAAAACGCCGCTTGCTCTTGGAAAATTCATAAAATTTAATCGAATTACTTGGAGAATATGTGTAAAAATGAATTTAGGCGAACATTTTTCAAATGCAGAAAAAGCTAAGTTCGTCGAAAGAAATTTGCTCCTGAGAATTACATTCGCGGCAGGCAAGCCATAAATTTTCTTCGACCGTTTCGCCGCCCAAAGCCTTTGGAAAGAGATGTTCGATTTCGAGTTTATAAGGCATCAATTCTTGCGGATTGAGGCAATAACCACAACGATTTTTCGCTTCCCGGCGAATCTTTTCGTCCAAATCTTTTTAATCTTTGCCATTCAAACCGCGTCGGGAAATCTCGCGTAACGCGAAAGCCTTTTTCAGAGTTGTGAGCCTGTTTAATTCCATCAACTTCCACAATTCTTTTTGTTCGTTGGCAGTCAAATCTTGTGCGCCTTGTTTTTGGAGTAAATTGCTCAAACGGCTGTCTTGTTTCGGCGGCATTTTGAGTTCGGCGAGTTCGAGAATTTCTTTATCGGAACAAACGGCAAATTGCTTTTCCAAATCTTCGGCATCAATCGCAAATTCGCGTTCGATTTTTTCGACAATAACTTCGTCAACCCGACGTTGTGATTTACTTGCCACGCTCGACAAATTGGCGAAAATTCTATCAGGCAAATTTATTGTAACTTCCATAAACCAAAACCTCATTTGTTGATTTTACCACGAACGTCAAAATTTGCTGAAACATCTCCCAAATTTTCACTAAACCGTTTTCACAAAAGCCGAATTATTCTTTCCGCATCGCCCGAAATTCTAAACATCTTTCGGTTCGACGGCTTTGATGTCTGTGTAGCGTTTAAAATCTTTGGCGTTGAAAGTCAGCAGATTTTGAATGTTGTGCGCTTTCATCGCGGCGACGATTTTCGCGTCGTGGACTTTTACGCCCGAAACCGAGTGATTGACGACCAACTCACGCCAGTTTTTATAAACTTCTTCCGTGTCAGGCAAAACCGTAAAAAGCCTTTCAAATCTTTTTAAGTGCGAATCGGCTTGAGCAATCGAAAGACCTAACCCGTTTTTATCAAGCGGACGAGTGCAGACATTCCAAAATTCTGAAACATTTTGTAGAAGAATGAAGAAAATGCAGTTTTGTCGGCGCAAGGTTTTGAGTGCTTCTTGCGCTTCTTTGTGTTGCGTGTGAGCTAACTCAACAAGGCGCAGGAGAATGTTTGTGTCGAGCAGATATTTCATATTTGTCGCAAAATTTGTTCTTCATAGATGCTTTCGCGGCTGATTTGTTCATCAGTCAGACTCGGTGTGTTCGGGTCAAGACTTTCCATCCATTCCTCAAACTCTCTCAACCATTCTTCTGTTTTCGCGCCGTTTTTCGTTATATCGCGCACGTCTATTTCGAGGATGCTGTTTTCCGGTAAATCAAGCGGCTGCAGAGGACGCAGAATACCGTTTTCGTAAATTGCTTGAATGTATTCGTTCATATTGCGGAATTTTAGCATAATCTTAAAATTTCACAAAATATTTCACCAAACCGCTTTCACAAAAGCCGAATTGTTCATTTTTGCGTTTCGCTTATCAATTCAAAATTCAATAATCTTCGGTCAAACAATCAGTCTAAATGTCCTTCGCTTTTTCCGTAAAATTATTCGACGGCGTTCGCAGAAAATTTATCTTTTACCCGTTCGATATTCTTTTTCTAATAATTATTTTTCTGTTACACTTAACTCAAGTTATTAACTTTTCCATATTAGACAATATTACAGCATCTTTTTGTCTGATTTTTTATACTAGAGCGGTTACGGATTGAGTGTCAGGTATGAAAAGGCAGAAGCCCGACTGTCAAGGAGGGCTAAATTCAAAGACAGCCCTTGCTAACGCGCGGGCTTCCGCCCCGTATATTCAACTTTAACCGCTCTAAGTTTGCGTAAAAAAGTAAGATTAAGAGTTACACTTTCGGGCGTGAATTTTGATAATTTATCACAAGTTTTTACCGGCAGAAACTCTGAATCCGAACTCTTATTACCGCGCAACCCGGTATTAACACGACCAATAAAGATTGTAGAAAATACAAAAAAATTGCAGATTACTAAACAACCTATAAAATTTTTGGAGGTAAAACAAATGAATCCCAATCGTTTGGCTAAGAATCTTTATTCTTTAGCTTTAGCGTTTATAATTATGGCTTTTCCGACTGCTCCGATGAGTATTTTGGCGCAAGCTGCCAAGATGCCGGAAGGCATTCAAAAAGTTACTTCGGTTGAAGGAATTACAGAATACCGTTTGTCGAACGGGTTAAAAGTTCTGCTTTTTCCCGACCAAACCAAACAGACGATAACCGTCAATATGACATATCTTGTCGGTTCGCGTCACGAAAATTACGGCGAAACCGGGATGGCGCATCTGCTTGAACATCTCGTTTTCAAAGGCACACCGCGTCATCCGAATATTCCCGCCGAACTGACATCGCACGGTGCGCGTCCGAACGGTTCGACTTGGGTTGACCGCACAAATTACTTTGAAACATTTGCGGCAAGCGACGAAAATCTTAATTGGGCGTTGGATTTGGAAGCCGACCGAATGGTTAATTCCTACATTGCCAAAAAAGATTTGGATTCGGAATTCTCCGTCGTTCGCAATGAAATGGAATCGGGCGAAACCAATGCCTTTCGGGTTCTTTTTCAGCGCGTGATGGGAACGGCTTACGAATGGCACAACTACGGAAAATCAACTATCGGAGCGCGTTCGGATGTCGAAAACGTGCCGATTGACCGTCTGCAAGCGTTTTACCGAAAACACTATCAACCCGACAATGCAGTTTTGCTCGTCGCCGGAAAATTCGACGAAGCGAAATTGCTGGATTTAATCAAAAAGTATTACGGCGCGATTCCGAAACCTGAGAGAACTCTGCCGCCGAATTACACTATCGAGCCGACGCAGGACGGCGAACGAACCGTAACAATCAGGCGCACGGGCGATACGCAATATGTGATGACGGGCTATCACATTCCGCCCGGCTCGCACACGGACGCAGCGGCAATCGCCGTTTTGTCGGAAGTTTTGTCGAGTGAACCGTCGGGCAGACTTTACAAATCTTTGGTTGAATCGAAAAAAGCGTCGTCTGTTTTCGGCTTTAATTTGCAGACAAAAGAACCCGGTTACACGATGTTTGTTTCCCAGTTGCGAAAGGAAAACTCGCTTGACGACGTTCGCAACACGATGACCGAAACCATCGAAAATTTCGCCAAAACCGCGCCGACTAAAGAGGAAGTTGACCGCGCAAAAACTTCGATTTTGAAAGATGTCGAACTTGCCCTTAACGACCCGAACCGCGTCGGTCTGGAACTTTCCGAATGGATTGCACAAGGCGATTGGCGGTTGTTTTTCTTAAGCCGCGACCGTCTTAAAAAAGTTACGCCGGAAGATGTTCAGCGCGTCGCAAACACTTATCTGAAACAATCGAACCGCACGGTTGGAATGTTTATTCCGACTGACAAACCCGACCGCGCCGAAATTCCGAATATCAAAGACGTGGAAATTTTGGCGATGGTCAAGGATTACAAAGGCGATGCGTTGATGACAGTCGGCGAAGCCTTTGACCCAAGTCCGGCAAACATCGAATCGCGTGTCAAACGAATGAAAGTCGGCGGACTCAATGTTGCGCTTCTTTCAAAAGAAAATCGCGGCGATGCGGTGGTGGCGAATTTGATTTTGCGTTTTGGTGACGAAAAATCTTTGATGAATCGCGCCGATGCCGCGCAGTTTGTCGGACAACTTTTGCAGCGCGGAACGACGAAGCACACGCGCCAACAAATCAAAGATGAATTTGATAGATTGAAAGCGCAAGTTAATGTTTTCGGCGGTGCAACCAGCGCGTTTGTTTCAATCGAAACAACCCGTCAGAATCTGCCCGCCGTGATGCGTCTGGTTGGCGAAATTTTGCGCGAACCATCGTTTCCGCAAACCGAATTCGACCAACTCAGACAAGAAACTTTGACGCAGATTGAAAGTCAAAAAAGCGAACCGACGTTTATCGCCGGTGTCGAACTCAGCCGACATTTCAACATTTATCCGAAAGGTCATCCGCTTTATTCCGGCACGATTGACGAGCAAATCGCCGACATCAAAGCCGTAACATTAGACGACGTGAAGAAGTTTTACAAAGACTTTTACGGCGCGTCCAGCGGACAATTGACGGTTGTCGGTGATTTTGATGAAAAGGAAATTTCAGCTCTGACGCAGGAACTTTTCAGTAATTGGAAAAGCCCGCAATCGTTCACGCGCATCAAGAGTGAATATCGCGCCGTCGCTCCAATTAATAAATCATTTGAAACGCCCGACAAGGCAAATGCGTTTTTCTTAGCACGCCTTAACGTCAAAGTGCGCGACGATAGCACCGATTATCCGGCGTTGACTTTGGGAAATTATATGCTCGGCGGTGGATTTCTTAATTCGCGCCTTGCGGCTCGGATTCGCGGTAAAGACGGTTTGAGCTACGGTGTCGGTTCAAATTTCAATGCAAGTTCGTTGGACGAATCGGGGACGTTTTTCGCTCGGGCGATTTACGCACCCGAAAATGCCGAAAAACTTGAAGCGGCGTTTAAAGACGAACTCGCCAAACTTTTGAAAGACGGCTTTACGGCGGAAGAAGTCGAAGCGGCGAAAAGCGGTTGGCTGCAATCGCGTCAACTTTCACGCGCTCAAGACCGCGAACTTTCGGGCAGATTGAACAGTTATTTATTTCTTAACCGCACGATTGCGTGGGACGCGGACTTTGAAAGTAAAATCAAAGCCCTCACGCCTGAGCAAATCAACGCGGCGATGCGTAAATATATGACACCCGACAACATTACAATTATCAAAGCGGGCGATTTTGCCAAAGCCAAAGAAAAAATGAAATCTGTGCAGTAAAATGTGCCGAATTTATTTAAAAAGAGCGGCGAGTTAAGTTAAAACTCGTCGCTCTTTTTTATTAACTTACCTCACGCAAAGCGAATTTTTAAGCGGCTTTAGCCCATCTTTGGGAAATCTTTTCTCTGCGTCTTTGCGCCGCCGGTGTTAAATATTTGAGCGTATTTTCAGTCTGTTTTATTTTGGGAAGATGTCTATTTTTTCCTTTTTTTGAGCGTTTCCAAAACAGCTTTCAATTTAATATCTTTTTCGGCAAAAAGAACGAGCAAATGATAGAGCAAATCGGCGGCTTCATTTTTGAACAATTCCGCATTGTCATCTTTTGCTTCAATCACGAGTTCAACCGCTTCTTCGCCGACTTTCTGCGCGATTTTGTTGATACCTTTGGCGAAAAGTTTTGACGTATGGGAGTTTTCGTCCGGCTCTTCTTTTCGATTTATAATTACTTTTTCCAATTCAAATAAAAAATTATCGCCGTCTTCGCGCTTGTGCGTCTGTGCGGGAAAGTTTTTTTCACCAAAACAAGTGTCCGCGCCCGTATGACAAACCGCGCCAGCCGGAATTGCTTTAATCAAAAGCGTATCGCCGTCACAATCAATCAATATTTCACGCACTTCCAGAAAATTTCCGCTCGTTTCGCCTTTTGTCCAAATCGTCTGCCGCGAACGCGAAAAAAACGTAACTTTGTTCGTCCTTCGAGTTTGCTCAAACGATTCCG
This sequence comes from Pyrinomonadaceae bacterium, assembly GCA_050998795.1. Classification (GTDB taxonomy): domain Bacteria; phylum Acidobacteriota; class Blastocatellia; order Pyrinomonadales; family Pyrinomonadaceae. The sequence goes on along the minus strand of JBPCPU010000240.1, from coordinate 5,165 downwards.
CGTTCATAAAACCGAGCATCAGAATTTTGTTTGTCTGTGCGTCCTGCACAATTGCCGGAACTAAACCGTCGGCGTATTTTTCAAAATTGATTTTCATACAAACTGTTAATTGTAAATCGTTAACTGTTATAGGACTTTCTCAAAAACAAGAAATAGACCGCGGATTCGGCGGATTCGGCGGATCAGCGCGGATAATTTTAATTCAAAAAAACGGCGTGCAATCCGCCTAATCCGTAAAATCCGCGGTCTATTCCCGTCTTATCAACCGACATTTTGATTTGAAATAAGAAAGTCATCTGTTAATTGAATTGTTTGGCTTCCGGCTCAATTAACAATCAACGATTTCCGAGGTTAAATTCTCACTTCAATATTCTGTTCGCGCAAATAATTTTTCAGCGTCGCAATCTCGATTTCCCGAAAGTGAAAAATGGTTGCGGCAAGCGCGGCATCGGCTTTGCCAAACTCGAAAACTTCCGTGAAATGTTCCGGCTTTCCCGCGCCGCCCGACGCAATCACGGGAACATTTACACTTTCGGAAACCCGGCGCGTCAGTTCGATTTCAAAGCCGTTTTTTGTGCCGTCCGCGTTCATCGAAGTTAAAAGAATTTCGCCCGCGCCCAAATCAACACCGCGTTTTGCCCATTCAATTACGTCAAATTCTGTTTTAACCCGTCCGCCGTTCAGAAAAACTTTCCAATTTTTGCCGGCTTTTTTTGCATCAATCGCCAAAACAACGCACTGCGAACCAAAATTCTTCGCCGCATCGCGCAAAATCTGCGGATTTTTGACGGCGGAAGTATTTATCGAAACTTTGTCCGCGCCTGAATCGAGCAAAATTTCAATATCTTTAATCGTCTTGATTCCGCCGCCGACCGTGAACGGGATATTGATTTCCGCCGCAACTTTTTTGACGAGTTCCGACAAAGTTTTGCGCTTTTCATTCGTCGCCGTGATGTCGAGAAAAACGAGTTCGTCCGCGCCGTTTGCCGAATAAATCTTTGCCAACTCGACGGCGTCGCCCGCGTCGCGCAAATTCACAAAATTTGTTCCCTTCACCGTGCGTCCGTCTTTGACGTCAAGACACGGAATAATTCTTTTCGCCAACATTTTAATAATCGAAATCAAATTCTAACAAGATGTGCAAGATACGCAGGATTTTGTTCTTTTATCTTGTTTATCCTGTTTATCCTGTTTATCCTGTTAAATTTTTCTTTCATGAACTGTGTTGAATTGTTTTAATTCTTCCAGGCTAATTTTCCCTTCATAAATCGCTTTGCCGATTATCACGCCCGCACAGCCGACTTTTTCGAGTTCGTGAACGTCTTCGATTTTGGAAATGCCACCGGAGGCAATCAATTTCAAATCGGGAATTTCGCGCAGGATTTTCGCATACAGTTCGTTTGAAGAACCTTGCAGAAGTCCGTCTTTTAAAATGTCGGTAACAAAAGTTTGCGTAACGCCTTTCGCAAAATATTCTTTCAAAAAAGGCAAAATTTCAATTTCCGTTTCCGTCTGCCAGCCGTTTATTGCCAACTTTTCGTCTTTTACATCTGCGCCGAGCAAAATCTTTTCGCCGCCGTATTTTTCGAGCCACGCAAAAAACTTTTCTGCGCTTTTCACTGCAATACTTCCGATGCTTGCGAGATTTGCACCCGCATTAAAAACGCTTTGAATATCCTCATTTGTTTTGATTCCGCCGCCGAAATCAATCGTTAATTTCGTATTCGCGGCGATTGTTTCCAACACTTTGAGATTTGTAATTTTGCCGTTTTTCGCCCCGTCCAAATCAACAATATGCAAACGATTTAATCCGACGGATTCAAATTTTTTCGCAGCTTCCAAAGGATTCTCGTTGTAGATTTTCTTTCGCGCAAAATCGCCCTGGCTCAATCGAACACACTTGCCGTCAATCAAATCTATCGCCGGAATTATTTCAATCATATTTTCAATTTGCAGAAACACGCACGTCAGTGTGTTCTGAAACTTTGCACACTGACGTGCGTGTTTCTGCATTCAACTGTGTAACGTCTATTTTTATTGCCCGCGAAAAACGCAAAATATACGAAAAAGAAAACTAATTCTACTTTTCCGCCTATTTACCCAATTTCGCGTTTTTAGCGGGCAAATTTTTTCTACATTTTCAAAAAATTCTCCAAAATCTTCTCGCCGACCGCGCCCGATTTTTCTACGTGAAACTGTACCGCATAGAAGTTTTTATAATTTATCGCCGCGCTGAAATTCAATTCGTAATCGCAAGCGGCAATCGTTTCCGCGCCGCTTTCAACGTAATAACTATGGACAAAATAAACGAATGAATTTTCTTTGATGCCTTTAAATAAATCACTTTTCAATTCGTAGATATTGTTCCAGCCAATTTGCGGAATTTTTAAAGTCACTGACTCAAATTTGCGGACTTTATACGGCAAAATTCCCAAACATTCTGTTTCATTTTCGTCAGAAAAATCACATAAAAGCTGCATTCCGAGACAAACGCCCAAAACCGGCTGTGTCAGATTTTTGATGACGGAATCTAATTTTCTCTCGCGTAGATAATTCATCGCAGTTGACGCTTCGCCAACGCCGGGGAAAATTACTTTATCCGCAGATTGCAGAACTTCCGCGTCGTCCGTCAAAACAGGCACGATATTCAACCGATGCAAAGCATTTTTCACCGATTCGACGTTTCCGGCATTGTATTTTACGATGGCAACTTTCATAAAAGATGTCAGACTTTCATTACTAAATCCGACATTTATAAAATTCCTTTCGTGCTTGGCAAAGCGTCGCTCGAAATATCGCGTTTGACAGCCATTTTTATCGCCTTTGCAAATGCCTTAAAAATTGCTTCGATTTTATGATGCTCGTTTGTGCCTTCCGCTTTGATATTCAGATTGCACAACGCTTTGTCGGTAAATGATTTGAAAAAGTGAAAAAACATTTCAGTCGGCATTTTACCGACATTTTCGCGTTTAAATTCGGCTTCCCAAACGCACCAATTCCGCCCGCCGAAATCAATCGCCGCCTGTGCCAGACAATCATCCATCGGCAGCGCAAAACCATAGCGTTCCATTCCGCGTTTGTCCGTCAAAGCAAGCGCAAACGCTTCGCCCAAAGTTATCGCAACATCTTCAATCGTGTGATGTTCGTCAATGTGCAAATCGCCTTTTGCCGCAATTTTCAAATCAAGATTTCCGTGTTTGGAAAGTTGTTCGAGCATATGGTCAAAAAACGAAATTCCGGTTGAAATTTCAGATTTTCCGCTTCCGTCTAAATTCAATTCAACTTCAATTTCCGTTTCCTTCGTCGTGCGTTTGTGCGTAACTCTGCGCGGCGGCAGCTTCAAAAATTCATAAATCGCCTGCCAACTTTCCGCGACAAAAACATTTTTGTTTTCTGCCAAATCAAAGTTTGAATTTTTGATAAAAATCGCCTTCGCGCCGAGATTTTTCGCCAGTTGAACATCGGTTTCGCGGTCGCCGATGACAAACGAATCGGGCAAATCATAATCGCCTTGCAGATACTTCGTCAGCATTCCCGTTTTCGGCTTTCGGGTCGGCGCGTTTTCACTGGCAAATGTGCGGTCAATGCAAACTTCAGAGAAAACAATGCCTTCATTTTCAAGCGTTTGCACGATAAAATTCTGCACCGGATAAAATGTTATTTCGGGAAAACTCGTCGTTCCCAAACCGTCTTGATTCGTTACCATCACGAGTTCGTAATCGAGTTCACGCGCGATTTTTCCCAAATAAGTAATGACATTTGGCAGGAATTTCAATTTTTCAAAAGAATCAATCTGAAAATCTTCAGGTTCGTAAATCAAAGTTCCGTCCCGGTCAATGAATAGTAATTTTTTCATATTTGATTTGCACCACAGAAACACAGAGAAATTAATCTTAAAAACTCTGTGTCCTCTGTGTCTCTGTAGTGAATTTTCTTAATGATTTCAACAAACTTTCGTTCTCTTCGGGCGTTCCAATCGTAACGCGCAAACAACCGGCGCAAAGTTCGACATTATTTCGGTTTCGCACGACGATTTGTTCATCGAGCAGAAATTTGTAAATCTTTTCCGCGTCAATCGTTTTCACCAAAACAAAATTTGCATCGCTCGGATAAATTTTAGTGATAAAAGAAAACTCACGCAGATTTTTGATTAACTTTTCGCGTTCCGAGATAATTTCCGTAATCGTTTTTTTAACTCGTTCGCCGTTTTTCAAAGCGTCTAAAATCGCTTCCTGCGCGATTTGCGAAACATTATACGGCGGCTTAACTTTATTGAAAAGTCTAATTATTTCTTCATTTGCAAACGCCGGAGCGACGCGCAAACCGGCTAAACCCCACGCTTTTGAAAACGTCCGCAAAATTACCAGATTCGGAAAATTGCCGATTTCATCAATCAAAGATTTTTCGCTTGAAAAATGGATATATGCTTCATCAACGACGACAATTCCGTTGAAAGATTTTGCTAAATTCAAAATCTCTTGTCGCGCAAACGCATTTCCCGTCGGATTGTTCGGCGAACAGACGAAAAGCAGTTTTGTCTGTTTATCAATCGCCTTTGCAATCGCCGCTAAATCAAGTTGAAACTCTTCCGTCAGATTCGCGCGGTTTATCAAAACATCGTTGATTTCCGCCGAAACTTCATACATTCCATACGTCGGCGGACAAATCAAAATGTTGTCTTTGCGCGGTTCGCAAAAAATTCTGAACAATAAATCAATTGCTTCGTCGCTGCCGTTTCCAATAAAAATTTCAGACGGCTTGACGTTATTTAATTCAGCGATTTTTGCTTTAATTTCCGTTTGCAAAGGGTCAGGATAGCGATTATACCTTACTGAAAGAGGCGAACCGAAACTGTTTTCATTGGCATCGAGAAAAATCCGCGCCGCGCCGCTAAATTCTTTTCTCGCCGAAGAATAAGGCGTTAGACGTTTGATATTTTCACGAATAAGATTTTCTAAATTAAACATAAATCAAAACAGAATTTACAGAGATGAAAAGATTTATCAAGAATTAGCCCAAGACTCCATCTATAACCGCCTCGGTTTAGGTGGAGATGTAGGGCGTTCATCAGCAATCGCGGAGTCTGCGCGATTGTTTGACTTTCAAATATACAAAACATAAAATAATCACAATACGTTAGGTCAAAAGCGGAACAAGCTGAAATT
>JBPCPU010000109.1:0-15011 GCA_050998795.1 Pyrinomonadaceae bacterium | reverse complement strand
TGCGCTATCAGATAAGGCGGAACTCCGTCATGGCTCGCCCGCTCGTTTCGCCATTCGCGCAAAGCGTTGTAAGTTATTTCTTCTTCAGGAGATAAAACAATCGGTTCGAGCGGCGGAGTTTCCGCTTTCGCAGGTTTTTCGACAAAAGTTTTTGCGGGTTGATATACTTCGGCGGCAATTTTAACATTGCCGGAACTTTGCACAGGCGCAATGCCGTCATCGTAAAAAGCTAAAACAGTCCAATACTCATCATTAACAACCGACGCAAAAACTCGATGCACGGTTATATTTTCAAGAAATTTGTTTAATTTAGTTTCTTCAAAATTTCGCGTGTCGTCTTGCAGGTGAATTTTAAATGTTTTGCACTTCATAATCAGTAGGCAGTTAGCAGTCGGCAGTAGGCAGTTAGCAGTAGGCAGTAGGCAGTAAGTTTTGGAATAAATGTTGAATTTCAGGATTGAAACCTGCCGACTGCTTTCTGCCAACTGCCTACTGTAATTAGACTTCCTTGAATTCCGAATCAACATCTTCGCTCGACAGCGCAACGCGGTAATTTTTCGACTGTTTTTGCTTGGTAATTAGTAAATCGTCTTTTGTTTTGAGCAAATCGGAACGATTATAAACCGAAATTTCAAAGTTATAGCCGTGCGTAATCGCATCTTTCGGACACGCTTCGACACAGAAACCGCAAAAAATGCAACGCCCGTAATCAATGTTATAAACCTTTGCAAAGCGTTCGTCGCGCCCGATGCGTTCTTCATACGGTCGCGGGTCGGTTTCGGCTTCAATATAAATGCAGTCCGACGGACACGCCGCCGCGCACAGATAACACGCCACACATTTTTCCTTGCCCGATTCGTCAACGTGAAGCAAATGCATTCCGCGATAACGCGGCTGCATAGTTACGGGTTCATCAGGATATTGCACCGTCCATTTTTGCTTGGGAAGTTGGGCGAGCGTGATGCTCATCCCTTTGATAATTGATTTTGTTGATTGTATTGTTGATTGTATTACGTCGCTGATTAATGACATTTTTCCTCGTAGTTAAAAGTTTGATTGATTATAACGCACAAAGCCCGCTTCCTCGCAACTGAAGCGGACTTTTGTTTTGCAATTGCTGTACTAAAGCTAGTAATTCATAGGCAAACCAATAAACCAATACACGATATTAAAAATAATTCCGAGTATAATTGTGATAGCACCAATGATAATACCGCCAAGAGCCAATCCTCTTCCGCCATATTCATTTGGATTCTGGTCGGCTCTACTTTTTGCCATAAATCCGGTAATCACGGAGGCAATTCCAAAAATAATAAAACCGCAGCAAGGAATGCTCAAAATTCCCAAAACCAATGAAACAATCGCAAGAGTTTGATTTTGTCCCTGTCCGGTGACGGGCGGTTGAAAAGGCGTATTTTGACCGATTTCCTGACTTTGCCAACTTGAATCCGGCGCGGGCGGCGGTGTCCAATCCGATTGCTGCACTTGCTGCTGCCCAAAAGTGTTCGGCGGTTGATTAAACGGTGATTGAGTGAACGGGTCTTTTCCTCCGACAGGAATTGGTTCAGGTTCTTTGAACGGCGGCATCGGTTTGGATGGTGCTTGATAACCTATCATTGACTCATCAAACGGTGAAGGTATCGGTTGGCTTGATTGATCTTCATCGGACGATTGGTTTGATAAAGATTCATCCGGCAAAGGTTTTGAGTCAAATTTTGGAGTTGCGGTTTCCATCGAAGAACCGACATTACCGGCAGAAAATTTATCACTTGAACTTTCCGGTTTCGCAACGCTTGACGAAAATACATCGTTAAACGGCGAAGGCGGCGGCGCATCTTTCTTTTCCTCTTTTTCCTTACCAAATGGTTCTTTTATATTTTTATCTTGTGAAGAAACTATTGTTTTCAAAAAGTCAGGTTCTTTGGGCTGTTCTAAAACTTCCCTCTCTTCCTTTTTCGGCGGAGGCGCAACCATCGTCTTAAACGGGTCGAGCGGAATAGCCGAAGCTATTTCATCCTGGCTTGCAGCCGTCGTTTTATACGGGTCTTGGGATGCAGACTCGGCAACATTAACCAATGGTGTACCATCGGTTTGACAGAACCGCATTCCGTCATCAAAAGTTTTATCGCAAGTTGGGCATTTTTTCATTGTTTTTCATCCTTAAAGAAGTCTGGAAAGTCCAGGAAGTCCAGGAAGTCCAGGAAGTCTAGGAAGTCCAGGAAGTCTAGGAAGTCTAGGAAGAGAAAATGGTTTTGACTTTCCAAGACTTTCCAGACTTTCCAGACTTTCCAGACTTTCCAGACTTCCTAGACTTTCTTTATACATTGACGTTTAAACCAGTTCAAGTTTGCTAAAGAAATAACTTATTTCAATCGCCGCATTCTCATCCGAATCAGAACCGTGAACGGCATTTTCGCCGATTGAACCGGCAAATTCCTTCCGCAAAGTTCCCTCGGCAGCTTCCGTCGGATTCGTCGCGCCCATCAAATCGCGCCACGCTTTGACGGCGTTTTCTTTTTCAAGCGCGAGAACGACGCACGCGCCGCTCGACATAAATTCCGTCAGCTCGCCGTAAAACGGGCGTTCGGCGTGAACGGCGTAAAAACCTTCGGATTGCTTTTTCGTTTGATGAATCAACTTCATCCCGCGAATCTTAAATCCCGCGTCCAAAATCTTGTCAATAATTTTTCCCGTATGCCCTTTCGCCACCGCGTCGGGCTTGATAATTCCAAATGTCAAATTGCTCATTATTTATTATTTTTCTCTTTTTTATGAATTTAGTTTTTAGATTTTTTCTCTAATTTTTTGGAAGGAATGATAATTGTATCTATAATTTTTTGAATTTCTAATCCAATATCTAATTGCATCTTTCCAAACTGTGAAGGGATAAAAACAAAATCTTTCGTAACAGATTTTTTGAATCCCATCATCTCAACGATGATGTCATACCTGGCTTCTGTAAAATCAAAAGATGAATTATATTGATTGAAAAGTAAATTCAGCGAATAAATGCCTTCTTCATTTGTTAAAACTTCAAACTTTTCACCTTTCTGATTTATTGCCGTTACTTTTGCTTTAACAATAACCGAGCCATTTGCATCATAAACAGTTCCACTCAAAGTTGAATTAATTTGTTCATTGGTTAAAGGTTTGAGTTTAACATCGAAATTTTGAACCTTGCAGATTGGGAAATTAACCTTTTGTTGATGAATTCTAAAACCGTCCGCTGATATGTTTACTTGAAAATCTCCATTTACTGTTTGTCCCGCATTACTTGTAAAAATATACGCATCGTCCATCCTAAGTAGTTTTACGTAAGACGGAAGATTTGATTTGCTGTCTAAACCTACTAATTCAAGTTTTGCATTTTCTATTACTTTCCCTGCTTCATCCTGGACAAAAAACTTTAATCCGTAGCGACAGTCTGCTTGTGCTTTAACGCTGGAACTAAAACCGCAAACTAATACAATCAAAACTAAAATTTGCAAAATTTTCATATTCACCTCATTTGAAACAATTCTTTCAGATCTGATGTAATGCGCGTCGGCTTCGCTGTTTTGCGCTTATTTCAAATCGAGCGCACGAACTTTGACCAGCCGATGTCCGAGCATATCAACCGCCACGGGAATTTTCTCCAGCACGACATAACCGACTAACGGCTCATATTCGCCTTCTTCATTCGCTTCCATATCCAGAAACAAAACTTCATCAATGACTTCTCGAAAATTCGCCACTTTTATTCTGACAGCGCCATAAATTTCGGCTTGACGAATCTCACCTGTGGCGGTTTCAACCTCAACATCTTCGATTTTTTCCAGGTCACCAAGTCTTTCTTTCCACGCGCCCGGCAAAGTAAGATACGATGCGCCCGTATCAACCAGAGCGTCAATTTCGATGCTTTTTGTCGCGTCGGTAAAGTTTGTAATTTTAACTTGCGTAATTATTCTTCCCATATTATCTCATCTGAAACAATTCTTTTAATTCTTGTGTGATGCGCGTCGGCTTCAAAGTTTCGCGGTCAATCAATTTATATTTTTCTAAAACGATGCTTATCAGCTTCGATAACGACGAATGCCGATTTCAATTCGGTTTCATCATATAATCTCAAAACTCTTTCGAGTTCGGCGTGAACCTGATTGATATTAGACGGTAAAATCCGCAGATACAAAACGCCGCTTCTGATGCCTTTGACGAAAACTAAATTTCCGTAATCTCTGTCCCGCGTAACAAAAACGCGATCCAATTCCAAAGCCTTTTTCAAATTTTCTTCGTCCGATGCCTGCGCCATTCCGAGTTCGGCGACGCGCACGACATCGTGCTGTAAATCAATCAAAAAACGCGCCGTCGCTTCATAAACGTCTTGGTCAAGCAGTAATCTCACGCGGCAACCTTTATATCTTCCGCCGAAATCAGCGCGATGGCGTAATCAATGCAAGCCTTAATGTCCTCGGTTTTCAAATCGGGATAAAAATCTCGTTTTATTTCTTCAAAAGATAAATCTTCGTTGATTAATTCCAAAACATTTTGCACGGTAATTCGCGTTCCCGCGACGCACGGTTTTCCGAAATGAATATTTGGATTTACTGAAATTCGCTCGTTCATATTTTTAACCGAATAATTCCTTCAATTCCGACGTGATGCGCGTCGGTTTCGCCGTTTCGCGGTCAATCAAACACCAAACACTTCTGGCTTTGACCAATAAATTTTCACCGCGCGTGATTTCGGTGAATCGTTCCCAACTGACGCGTGTCGGTTCGCCGACCCAAGTCGTTACGGTTACATCCTCGTTTTCAAACGCCTGTCTTTTGTAATCAATTTCGTGGCGCGTCACAATCCAGGTTAGTTTCTCGCGCGTTTCTTCTGTCGTCGCCGAAAACCAATGTGCAACCGCGACATCCTGAATCCACTTGACATACGCGACGTTGTTGACGTGAGATTGTTCGTCAATATCTTCGGCGGAAACGCGGAAAGAATGCGAAAATTTCATTTAATGATTCCACTTCTTTGCCAATACAGCTTAAAGCCATAAATCGTTACCCAAATGCCAAAAAGAAACTGTGCAGTAACAAGGAAATTTCTCAGAGAAGAATTGATAAACGATTCGCCGCTAATAAAATAATACAGAGCGTTTTCTGCACAAAGCAAACCGCTCAAAATCCAACAGGTAGAATAAAACCATTTATTATCGCTCATTTTTACTTACCTCTTTTATTTCAAATCCAATGCCCGAACTTTGACAAGGCGATGACCGGGCATATCAACGGCAACGGGGATTGCTTCCAGAACCAAATAACCAATGAGCGGTTCATATTCTCCATCATGATTTTTTTCCATATCAATAAACAAAACCTCGGTAAAAACGGCGCGAAAATTTGCGACTTGAACTTTAACAGGACCAAAAATTTCACCTTTGCCTCTCGTTTGGTTTGCCGTTTCAAATTCAACTTCTTCCAAAAACTCTAAATCACCGAGTTGTTCTTTCCATTCTTTTGGTAAAACAATGTGAGATGCTCCGGTGTCAACCAAAGCATCACAACGAATAGATTTTTCTCCGTTAACGGTGTTTGCAATTCTCAGAGTTGTAATAATTCTTCCCATAAATTTTAAACTCTTGCCGAATTTCCGAGAACTTCCTGCACCGCTTTTCCGATGTCGGCGGGCGATTCGACGACGCGAATTCCGGCTTCGGTCAACGCTTTCATTTTTTCGGCGACAGTTCCTTTTCCGCCCGAAATAATTGCTCCGGCGTGTCCCATTCTGCGTCCCGGCGGCGCGGTTTGTCCGGCAATGAACGCAACAATCGGTTTTGTTACGTTATTTTTGGCGTATTCCGCCGCGTCTTCTTCGGCAGTTCCGCCGATTTCGCCAATCATCACAATCGCGTCGGTTTCGTCATCCGCCTGAAATAATCTTAAAGCGTCCGTGTGATTCGTGCCGATAATCGGGTCGCCGCCGATTCCGATGGCTGAAGATTGTCCAAGTCCAAGCGCGGTTAATTGTCCGACGGCTTCATACGTCAGCGTTCCCGAACGCGAAACCACGCCGATGCGTCCTTCTTTATGAATATGTCCGGGCATAATTCCGATTTTGCATTTGCCGGGCGAGATAATTCCCGGACAATTCGGACCAATTAAACGGGTGGTTTTGTCGTTCAGATATTCTTTAACTTTAATCATATCCGCAACCGGAATGCCTTCCGTGATGCAAACAACCAACGGTAATTCCGCATCGGCGGCTTCCATAATCGCGTCGGCGGCAAACGGCGGCGGAACGTAAATGACCGAAGCATTTGCGCCGGTTTCCTTAACCGCGTCGGCAACCGTGTTGAAAACCGGCACACCTTCGTGCGTCGTGCCGCCTTTGCCGGGCGTTACACCGCCGACAACATTCGTACCGTATTCAATCATCTGCTGTGTGTGAAATGTCCCTTCTTTTCCGGTAATTCCCTGCACAATCAAGCGCGTATCTTTATTTACCAAGATGCTCAAATCTTTGCTCCTTATAAAATTCCATCAAAAAAATTGTGAATTAAAACGCAAAAAGTATAACACGGCAAAAGTTTTTTATTGAAATTGGGCAAGTCAAACTTTTATCGAAACATTTTTGCAAAAAATGACGTTTGTAAAATTGTCTAATATTTCAGACACAATTAAATGAAGCCTGTGCGTAATTCGACTTTAGTAACTAATACTAATTTCATCGTTTAGAGGCGGTCTTTGACCGCCTCTAAACGGTGGAGTTTATTGATATTTAATTACGCACAGCCTTCAATTAACTACAATTCTGCCACTATTTGAATTTATATGAGACAAGTCTATTCATTTTATACAGACGCTTTTTTGATTTCGGTTAAATCTATTTTAGAACACAAACTTCGCGCGTTTCTAACTTTAATCGGAATAATTATCGGCGTGGCAACGGTGGTCGTCGTCGGCGCTTCGATTAGCGGTTTGAAAACGTATGTCGTTGATAAAGTGTCGAAAGTTCTGGGCGCAAACCACTTTATGATGACGCGCATTGCTTCGACGGGCAAACTCTCCGACGAAGAATACGAAAAAATGAATCGGCGCAACAAAGACGTAATCTGGGAAGAATACGAATATGTTAAAGCAAACTGCAAAATGTGTTCGGAAGTCGGGGCGCAGGTCAACGCCGGTGCGGATATTAATCAGGACGGAATCGAAATGCCGTCCGTCCGCATTCTCGGCGTAACGGCGAATATGCGGGAAATCGAGGATAAAACAATTTCCGAAGGGCGTTTTATGACTGAAGCGGAAATTGAAAGAACCGCTAAAGTTTGCGTTATCGGCACGGACTTAAAAGATAAATTTTTTCCTGATAAAAATGCAATCGGGCAAACCATCAAACTGCGCGGAGTTCCGTTGCTGATTCTCGGCATCGAAGACAAACGCGGCTCGTTTTTAGGCGATTCGATGGACAGAAATATTTATATTCCGCTCACGCTTCACGCCCAGATTTTTTCCCGCACCGGCGGAATTCAACTGCACGGCAAAGCGGCAAACCGCGAAACTTTTAAACAAGCGATTGAAGACGCGCGGCTTTCGATGCGAAATAAACGCCAGCTTATCGGAAGCGAAGAAGATAATTTCAGTCTTGTTAATGTTGACGAATTCAACACGCAAATGGATCAATTCACAGGCGCAATCGCGTCGGTCGTCGTGCCGATTACGCTGATAACCTTAATTGTCGGCGGAATTGTCGTAATGAACATTATGCTCGTTTCCGTCACCGAAAGAACTTTTGAAGTCGGACTTAGAAAAGCACTCGGCGCAACCCGCAAACAAATACTTTTACAATTTCTGATTGAATCGTCTCTGCTCTGCATTATCGGCGGGATTTTGGGTTTAATTTTGGCGACGGGCGTTACATTTTTAATCACATATTTTGCTGAAATTACAATGACGATAACTTTCGGCTATGTAATTTTATCGGTCGGAGTTTCAACCGTCATCGGTGTTGTCGCAGGACTTTATCCGGCTTGGAAAGCGGCGAGGTTAGACCCGATTGTGGCTTTGACGCAAAGCTAAAATCAGGAACGCAAAGATTTTTGGGAATAAATTAACAGGGATGAAGGGGATGAAAAGGATTTTTAATAAATTTTCTTTTATCCCTGTCTATCCTCTTCATCCCTGTTAATTTTCTTTTGCGGCAAAAAGAGAGCTAAAAATGAAATTATCAACATCGCTACCGAAAGAAGTCTTAAAAATGGCGTTCGACAGCATTTATGCTCATAAGTTTCGTTCCTTTTTGACGATTTTGGGAATTGTCGTCGGTGTCATGACGGCGATTGTCGTCGCTTCGATTTTGACCGGAATGCGCCAATCAATCGTTTCAATCGTTGAAGAATACGGCACAAACAACATTTACGCATTTCATCTTTCGACCGGTTTCGGACAGCGCAACCGCGAAGAACGCTCGCGCAAGCCGCTCACGTCGGAAGATGCCGACGCGATTTTTGCTCAATCAACCGCAGTTGAAGATATTGCCGCGGTTGCGCCGAGCATCGGTTCCTGGAACGACGGTTTTGACGATAATATGGTCTACGAAGGTCGCAATTATCGTTGGGCTTTGACCGACGGCGTAACGCCGAATTACGCGCAACTGACAAATCTCGTTTTGCGTCAAGGTCGTTTTATCACCGAAGCCGACGATTATCAACGCCGCAAAGTTTTGGTTATCGGTGTCAACGCCGTCGAAGCGCTTTTTCCAACCGAGCAGGACGATGTTATCGGTAAAATTATCAGGATGAACGGCACGACCTGGGAAATTATCGGCGTTATCGAAAAACGCAAAGCCGGATTTTTTGGCGAAAACGAAGAAGACCGCAAAATTTTTATGCCGTTTCGCACCGCGCAAAAAGCTGCACCGCAGCGCGATGCTGTTCTGCACGTTATCCAGGCGAAACAAGGGCAGCTAAACGACGCCGTGCAGGAAATCGAAGGCATTCTGCGTCAACGGCGCAATGTGAAATACGGCGAACCCAACAATTTCGACATCAAAACCGCCGATAATTTTATCGCCCAATTTGACGGCATCACCGGAATGGTCGGTCTAATTGCAATTGCCATTTCAAGTTTAGGTTTGCTCGTCGGCGGCATCGGCGTAATGAATATAATGCTCGTGTCCGTCACCGAAAGAACCAAGGAAATCGGAATTAGAAAAGCAATCGGCGCAACCAAAGGCGCAATCGTTCTGCAATTTCTGCTTGAAGCAATGGTTCTCACCTTTTTCGGCGGACTTCTCGGCGTAACTTTAGCCGTCGGCATCAGCAAACTGATTATGTTTTTTGTGCCGAGTCTTCCCGCTTCGATTCCTTTGTGGGCGGTTATTTCAGGTTTGACGGTTTCCGTCGGCGTCGGTCTGATTTTCGGCGTTCTTCCGGCGCGAAAAGCATCGCGTTTAGACCCGATTGAGTGTTTGCGATATGAGTAATGAGGCAGAAACCCGCGCGTTAGCAAGAGTGCGAAATCCAAATTATTCTTCAAAATCAATTTTGTCGTAAATGTCTTCCATCGTCAGCGTGCATTCAATCGAAAAAAACTCAATTTCCGTTTTCTCGCCGATAAAATCCATCAAATTCCAACTTCCGTCCGTTTGTTTTGTATAGCGGATTACTTTCATTGCATCTTGCGAAACTAAAACGTATTCGCGCAAAGATTCCAGACTGCGGTAATTATCGAACTTCGCGCCTTTGTCGTAACCTTCGGTGGAAGATGAAAGAACTTCGACAATAAGAATCGGATTTAGCAAATTGTCGGAATATCCGTCCGCTATTAGTTCGGGTTCGCCGCATACGACCAAAACATCAGGATAGACAAAAAATCCGATTTTCGGAATATGAACGCGCATATTAACTTGCAAAACGCGACAATCCCGTTTTTTCAGTTGAGAATGTAATGAAGTGGCTACATTTCCGGTAACGGCGGAGTGTTTCAAATTTGAACTCGCCGTCTGAAAAATCTCGCCGTTACGGTATTCGTGCCTTTCAAGCGAATTTCTTTCCATTGCCAAATATTCTTCGGGCGAGATGTATTTTTTCTTTGGTAGAGTCGTCATAGCATCTCTCTAAAGACGGGCGGGATTTGCGAATAATCAAATTTGTTTGCAGTTTCAAATTAACAGAAACCGTGATTGTGGAAGGGATTCAAAGTTGAAAAGAAAATCAGATGAACCGGTCTTTAGACTATTTCCGACCACAAACTTAAAAACTCAAGTCGGCTTTGCATTTCTTCCACGCTTAACGTGCCTATCATCCGCAACAACCGCCGCGTTTGTTCGCCGACGCTAAATTGTCGTTGCCGCGCCAGAACGATTCCCGCGTGTTCTTTCCCGCTCTGTAAATATTCGATGTGCAAAGCCGCAAAATCTCCGACATTGTGAGAAAATAAAACTCTTTCATTTTGCGCGGCAAAATTTAATTGTTCAAGGTCGCGCCTGCCGTTCATTCCCGCTTCGTTCGAGGTTAAAACATCAACGCCGCGAAACGTCAGGGCTGTCACAAAATCTCCGTCCTGCGCGTCTTCATCCAGATAAATTTTGATGGTCATTACGCCGCGATTTCCTCTTGTTCCCGACGCGCTGCCAGCCATTCGGATTCGACGCGCGATTCTTCGGCTTGGTCGGCGGCAATTTCGGCTTCTATGGCGGCTTTGTTGGCGTGATAGTAAGCCAGAGCCGCATAAACACCGGCAATCGGCAGATGAGCGTAACGCCGCGAAATTTCTTCCGCGCTCCAGCCCGTTTTATACCAAACGGCGACGCGGTGAACGGTCGTTCCCGTTCCGGCAATACACAAACGTCCTTTTCGATGCGCTTTCGGCTCAAGCAGATTTTTAATTGAAATACTCATTTTTATTCCGCCTGAATTATAACACTCTGCACAAAGGATATAAAATTATTAACGCTCGCTTCTTTTTTCTCTCGCCCAACTTGAATTTTTCCCTTTACCGTTTCAAGTTTGAGATGGCTTCCGGCTGCGCTGCGTCAGCCATCTCAAACTTGAAACTACTTGCTTCGCGGACAAAGCGTAAAAGGGTAAAAGAGTTAAAGTGTAATTAATACCTGACGACTCGAAAACCAAGATCAACGTCGCGAAAAGACGGCGTAATGCTGAAGCGATACGCCGAACGTAAGTAAGCGGCGGCACTGCCCCAACCGCCACCGCGACCCACCCGATGCGAGCCTGTTCCCGCGCCCGTCGGATTCGTTACTGCTCCGCTCGAATAATTCCCATACCAATCCTGACACCATTCCCACACATTCCCGTGCATATCGTATAACCCAAAGGCGTTCGGTTGTTTGGTGGCGACTTCGTGCGTTTTGCTTCCCGAATTTGCCGAATACCACGCATAACTATCCAGCGAACCTTCTCCGTCGCCATAACTGTATCTCGTCGTCGTTCCCGCCCGTGCCGCGTATTCCCACTCGGCTTCCGTCGGCAAACGGTATTCGTAATCGTTTTGCAGATTGTTTAATTTGCGAATAAAGTCTTTCACATTGTCCCAACTTACCTGTTCGACAGGCAAGTCATCGCCTTTGAAATAACCCGGATTATTTCCCATGACGGCTTTCCACTGCGCTTGCGTAACTTCGGTTCGTCCCATCCAAAATGCTTGACTAATGATAACTTTATGAACAGGTTTTTCGTCATCCTCGACATTGTTTGAACCCATACAAAAACTGCCGCTCGGAATACCGACCATTTGAAACTTCACGCCGTTGATAGTTTGCGTAAAATTACTTGGCGCATTGTTGTTATTTGACGGTGAGCAAGCAACCGAGGATTTGGTAACAGGTTTTGGCTTGACTACGTTTGTTGGCGGCTTTTTAGTCGGAGTTGTCGGTTTAGAAACGGTTGGTTTTGGTTTAGGCTTTGTTGTCGGCTTCGGCGTTGTTTTCTTTGGAGTCGTGTTGCAGGGTTGCGTGCCGTCCGCGCCGCATTGAGCAAAAGCGTCAATCGCGCTGAAAGCCAAACACAAACTCATCAAACTCGAAACAAACAAAAATCTGCAAATTATTTTTCGCATTCAATTTCTCCCTTTTCGTTATGCTAAACAAACGGGTTGATAATCATCACTCCGGTTCGCTCTGATTGCGAAGAATCCATATCTTCCGAATAGAACTTGGTAACTCCATTTTCAACACACGCGGCAATAATCAGCGCGTCCCAAAATGAAAAATTGCCCGATGCCAGCAATTTCTCCGCCTTTTCCAAAACTTCCCAAGTCGGCAATAGCGGCTTCCAAACATTTCTTAATCGCTCCAAATCGGTAAATGCCTTTTGTTCATTCAAACCGAAAGCCGCCAATTTACGACTCGCCGCGACGTATTCGCAGGCTACTTGCCAGAGCAATACGCCGTCGGTCAGCGAAGCGATTAAGTTTGCCGCTTTGTTTTGCTTCACCGCATCACGCGGGTCGTGCGTGTATATCAAAATATTTGTGTCAACGCCGCTCATGAAGTTCCTCTCGGCTAAAGTGCGGCGGATTTCCCGCAAAAGTGTTTGTCCGCATACTTTCGGCTATTTCCTCTAGTTTCCGCGCGGTTTGTCGCTCAGAATCGTCCGAACCGTTGCCGATAAGAGTTTCTACAGTAATTTCAACTTCCGCCGCTTCCGGCAAATCCTTAATCCCGTTTTTTGAAATCGGCACGAAAACTCCATTTTCGTATGTCGCTCGTAATTTAGTTTGCATAACTTTTCCTCATTATTTCACATCCTGCACACAACGAAAACCCGTGCGGCTGTAGCTGTTCGCGCCGGTTGCCGCCCAACCGAGGCGATATGTTGCGGTTGCAAAATCCTTCGTCGCCTCGAAACTTCCGCCGCGAATCGTTTTCAGATTTGCGCCTGCCACAGCTTTGCCGTTCGGATAAGCCTTAAAATCGCTCGAAGTCCATTCCCAAGCGTTACCAACCATATCGTAAATGCCGAACGGCGACGCGCCTTTGAATTTCCCGACTTCCGCAAATGTCTGACCGCCGACGTTGGCGTTTCCCTGCTTCCAATCATTTCCCCACGGATAAAGAAAATTATTCTCTCCGCGTGCCGCAAATTCCCATTCTTCTTCCGACGGCAAACGCTTGTTCGCCCATTTTGCAAAAGCGTTGGCATCGTCCCAATTTACGCCGACAACCGGAAACTTCGCCTGTTCGTTCGGGTAAGTATTATTTTTCCATTCGGTCGGCGGCTTGTGATTGGTCGCTTTGACGAACTCGGCGTATCGCTCGTTGGTCGTTTCGTAGATGTCCATAAAAAACGGCTGAACCGAAACTTTATGCGCGGGCTTTTCGGCTTCCGATTTGCCGTCGTCGCGTCCCATCGTAAATTCGCCGCCCGAAACGTAAGCCATATCTTTGGGTGCTTCAGGTGATTTAGTGACGGGTGTGTCGTTAGTTGAATCGGATGTCGGCTTGGATTTTGCAGTCTCCGCATTCCTGACGGTATTCGTGTTTGTGATTGCTGTATTATTTTTTGAAAAGGCAGCGAACAGAACCGCTATCAAGGCGATGCCGAAAAATAAGCCGCCGATGCCGACGTTGACCTTCCACATCATCGCAGATTTTTCATTTTCTTTTGCTTCTCTGGCTTGCCTGCGTTTTTCTTCAAGCTCTCTTTGACGAATTTGCTCCGCAAAATCAGCTTTTAGTGTTTTGATTGGTGGCGCGTCAGAAGAACTTTTTTCGCGCTTGTTTTCCGCATCGCGCTTTTGCAATTCCAATTCTTCCCGCCGTCTTTGCTCGGCTTCTTCTCTTTTCCGCCGTTCTTCTATCGCTGATTTTTCAGCTTCTTCAAGTTGTTTTTGCAGTCTCGCTCTTTCCGCTTCGGCTTTAAGACGTTCCTGCTCGATTTCCCATTCTCTGTTTCGCCGCGCTTCATTTTCAACCGACACCCAAACATTTTTTAATGCCTCATTCATTTCCTGCGCCGTTTGATAGCGGTTTGAACGGTCTTTTTCCATGGCTTTGAAGATGACTTCCTGCAATTGAGAAGGAATGTTTTCAGGCATAGGTTTCGGCGCACTTTTATCAATCGCATCCTTCAAAGCGAAAAGTGTTTCACCGTCAAACGGATGAGTTCCCGTTAGCATTTCATATAGAATGACACCTGCCGCCCAAATATCAGTTTGCGGCGATTTACTGCCGAGAAACGATTCCGGCGACATATAGTAAGGACTGCCGATGGCTTTCGTCAGCGCGGAATTTTCTAAAATTATTCTCGAGATTCCAAAATCGGCAATGCGCGGGAAATTTCCCTGCAAGAGAATATTGTCGGGTTTGAGGTCGCGGTGAACGATATTACGCGAATGGAGATGTTCGATACCGCGCAAAATACCTCTCATCATTTCCACCGCTTTTTCGTTTGAAGGCGCTTTTTTGCCGTTCGAGTCAAGCCAATGTTTAAGCGAGCCGCTTTCGGCAAATTCGCTGACGATTATAATATGCTCTTTATGGATGAGCATATCCAGAACCGACATTACATTCGGATGACCGCTCGCCTCAATCCAAGTATCAATTTCGGCTTCGGCGGCTTTCAGGTTGATTTCATCGCTGAGATTCGATAAGAATTTCAGAGCGTGGCGAAATTTTCGGGTTGAAAATTGGAGTTGTTTTTCCGCCAGCCAGACTTCGCCGAATTGTCCTCTACCAAGAAATTTTACAAGGCTGTAATCACCAATTTTATCGTCTTTTTCGAGCATCAGTTTCTTCCGAACCGTGAAGCAATATCTTCATAATGACATTTGTCAGGTTTTTGCTTGCGATATTACATCTTTTTTTATTGAAGTTCAACTATTTCATAATGCCGTTAAATATCAACCATCCAACAAGTTTGTCTTTAATACATTACATTCTTAATTGGATAATTTAACTAAACGACTATGCACTGGAAGTGCATAGGTTTTAGGAGGACTGAAAGTCCAAGTTCATTCTAAAATTATTGGGTCGCTATCCTTGTTTGACGGCTGTCGGTGATGCTCCAAGTATTCTTGCAC
>JBPCPU010000222.1:0-4454 GCA_050998795.1 Pyrinomonadaceae bacterium | reverse complement strand
GATATTTAAGTGTGAATCAAAAACTCTTCAACATACTTTTACAACCAATCGAAGCGATAATCGCTTCAATATCGCCCATTATAGACCAAGAATGTCATTCACAAAAACTGTTTTTTGCTGATTTTGTCAGGAAGTTGCTTTTTGGCTATGTGGAAGAAGTTAGTTCTTTGAGAAGTTTGCCCGCCTCGGTTGCAGACAAACGAGAAATGCCAAAAGTTAGGACTTCTTTATACTCCGTTTTCGACCTTAAAAGATGGCTTTTCCCGCTTTGAGAGTAAGCATTTCAAGCAACTTTTTGAGACCGCCTTGGCTTCGCTCTCGTTTGAAACGAATCAAGAGTTTAGACGAGTTAGGGCTGTTTCGAGTGATTGACGGGAGTTTATTTCCAACCTTGATTCAGATGAGTTGGAGTGAGTATCGGAAGGCGAAGAACGCCTTCAAGTTGCATTTAAGTTTTGAGTTGAATCGGTTGATTCCGACTGAATTTTTGGTTGGAAGCGGCAAATCAAGTGAGCGAGCATTTTTAGAAAGTGTTTTGGAAGCGGGTGTTACCTATATTGCCGACAGAGGCTATGGTAGTTTCGAGATAGTTGCTAAAGTGTTGGAATCAAATGCTTATTTCATTTTTCGGGTGAAAAATAATCTGCTTTATGAAGTGCAAGAAGGATTGAAAATTGCCGCCCAAGAACTGCCGCCATGTTTTCGACAGGTGCGCGATGAGCTAATAGTTTTCAAGAATGATAAACATCGCGCAGTAGTGCGTTTGATAGAATTTGAGGTTTGTGGCAGTTATTTTCAGATAATGCGCGAATCGGAGAGATTTATCCACGCTCAAGATAATTATCTTATACGCTTATCGGTGGCAGATAGAGTTATTTTTCAAGTATCTGAAACGGACATTGAAGGGATTACATTTGTTCAACCACAGTCAAAACTGAGTGGAGATACAGTTTTATCTGCTGATGAGGTTAGCCATCTTATTGTTGAAGTTGAAGCAAAATTGTCAAAGAAAAGAAAAGAAAAAAAGTCCTGTCAGGGAAGAAAAGATTAAGAAAAAGAAAGAAAGTCCGGCGGAATGGATTAGAAAAATCAGCGAAATCTTTTATGAAAGTTGGAAAATAAGTAAGAATTGGTTGCTGATAGTCAGGAACTCGTTAAGCAAAGTAGTTGATAATGAACTACTTACAATGCTGAATTCTTGTTAGCAAATCCCATACCGCTCAGTAATGATTTTTTTTATATTATTTCATATTCTTTCTTAGTCTGATATTCTCTAAAACAAATAAATTTTATGCGAATACTTATAACCGGCGGCGCGGGCTTTATCGGCTCTCATCTTTGCGAAAGACTGATAAATGAAAGACACGAAGTTATCTGTCTGGACAATTTTTTTACCGGCAGACGCGAAAATATCTTTCATTTGCTCGATAATCACCGATTTGAATTGATTCGGCACGACGTAACCGAACCGATTTTGCTCGAAGTTGACCAAATTTATAATCTGGCGTGTCCCGCTTCGCCCGTTCATTATCAATACAATCCCGTCAAAACCGTCAAAACCAGCGTTTTGGGCGCAATTAATATGCTCGGAATGGCAAAGCGTGTGCGTGCAAGGATTTTGCAGGCTTCGACTTCCGAAGTCTACGGCGACCCGCTTGTTCATCCGCAAACGGAAGATTATTTCGGCAATGTAAATTGTGTCGGGTTTCGATCATGTTACGACGAAGGCAAGCGTGTCGCCGAAACTTTGATGATGGATTATCACCGTCAGAACAATGTTGACACGCGAATTGTTCGTATTTTTAATACTCACGGTCCGAGAATGCTCGAACACGACGGGCGCGTCGTATCGAATTTTATCGTTCAAGCCTTGCGCGGCGAAAATTTGACGATTTACGGCGACGGCGAACAAACGCGCTCGTTTTGTTATGTTGATGATTTGGTCGAAGGCTTGATTCGTTTAATGAATACGGAAGCCGACGATATTCATTTACCTGTTAATATCGGTAATCCGGGCGAATTTACGATGAACGAACTCGCGCAGGAAGTCGCTAAAACAGTCGGTAAGGACATAAAAATTATGTATCTGCCCTTGCCGCAGGACGACCCGAAACAACGACAGCCGAATATCACGCGGGCGCAAAAATTGCTCGGCTGGTCGCCGACAATTCCGCTTGCCGAAGGTTTGAAAAAAACAGTTGCGTATTTTGCGGAAAGAATCAACACATCAGAACATAAAAACGCGAAAGTCTAGGAGAGAAATAATGGAACTTGAAGAATGAGTAAGAATTTTGGAACAAGATACGATAACTATGCGAGATTTAGTTATTAGCCACGATGGAAGATTAGAAGATTATTTTAGAGCTTTGCGTGAATCGAGAGAAGATTTTAATTTCAAACTTAATGCACTAATTGACGCGCAAATGAGAAACGAATCTGAAATTCGAGAGCTTAAAGAAGCGTCTCAATTGCAACTGAAAAGAATTGAAAAACTAGAAATCAAATAAATATTATGAAAATTTTAATCACAGGCGGCGCGGGCTTCGTCGGAAGCCATCTCGCCGACAAACTTATCGGCGAAGGACACGAAATAACGGTTATTGACGACCTTTCGACCGGGCGTTATCAAAATGTCGAACATCTCGAAGGCAAAAAAAACTTTCGCTTGATTATTGATACGGTTTTGAACGAAAAGCTGATGGAAGAATTAATTCGGGAAACCGACCGTGTTTATCATATGGCGAGCGCGGTTGGCGTAAAACTGATTATGGAACATCCGGTCAAAACCATCGAAACGATTTTTCGCGGAACTGATGTTGTTCTCGGTTTTTGTTCGCGTTACCGCAAGCGCGTGTTGATTCCCAGCACGTCGGAAGTCTATGGCAAAGGCGCGTCCATTCCTTTTAGAGAAGAAGAC
This sequence comes from Pyrinomonadaceae bacterium, assembly GCA_050998795.1. Lineage (GTDB taxonomy): Bacteria > Acidobacteriota > Blastocatellia > Pyrinomonadales > Pyrinomonadaceae. The sequence goes on along the minus strand of JBPCPU010000222.1, from coordinate 1,537 downwards.
GACCTTTTGACCGGCTCGACCGACAAACATCGCTGGGCTTACGCCTGCGCGAAAACTCTGGATGAGTTTTTAGCTTTAGCTCATTGGAAGGAAACGCGCTTGTCGGTTGTCGTCGTCAGACTTTTCAATACGGTTGGACCGCGGCAAACCGGGCAATACGGAATGGTCGTGCCGAATTTTGTCAAATCCGCCCTCAATAATGAACCGTTATCCGTTCACGGCGACGGCACGCAATCGCGCTGTTTCGGTCACGTTTTGGATGTGGTCGAAGGTTTGACGAAAGTCATCGAAACGCCGGAATGTTTCGGTCAGGTTATCAATCTGGGCAATGCCGAAGAAGTTACGATTAAAGGCTTGGCGGAAAAAGCTATCGAAATGACCGGAAGTGCCAGCAAAATTCGTTATATTCCATACAGCGAAGCCTACGGCGAAGGTTTTGAAGATATGCAGCGGCGTGTGCCTTCGCTCGAAAAAGCTCAACGTCTGATCGGCTATCAGCCAACCCGAACGCTTGAAACAATCATCAATGACGTAGCGAAACAATTTCGTGAAGAATTAAAAACAGAAACCGCGAATGCGTAGAATTTATGAGAAAGTTTGTTTTATTGATTTTACTTTTGGCTGTGTCCGTCAGCGTTGCACTTGCTCAAAATAACGGCGGCGTAAAAGGTAAGATTCGCAACGCGAACGGCGACGGCATCGGCGGCGCGACGATAACCGCCCGTCAGGACGGAAAAGATGTTAAATCTACAAATTCTGACGGCAAAGGCAATTTTGAACTGGCAGGACTTAAATCGGGAATTTATAACCTCGTCATTGACAAAAAAGGTTATAGCGCGGGCTTGCTGTCCAATGTCGAAATCAAAGACGGTAAAATCAGAGATTTAAGCGAACGCCTTGTTTTAACCGTTGACCAAGGCACACAGGTCATCATCAAAGGAAGCGTTTTCGACCCGGACGGAAGAAGCGTCGGCGGCGCAAAAATAGAAATCGAAAAGGTTTCAAGCGACGGTTCAACCAAAAAAGTCGGCTCGGGCAACGCGAGTTACAGCGGTGAATTTACCTTTAGATTTCCTGAAGGCGCGGCGAAATTTCGCATAACGGCTTCCGCTAAAGGCGCAAAGGAAAGCAAAGAAGTCGAAGTTGACAGCGCGGCGATTTACCGGCTGGCGATTACTTTAAAGACCGATAAAAATTAATTGGAAAGAACACGCAAGGTGTGTGAAACAAATCCAACCGCATCAAAAAAATCCGCAAATTAATTAACATTTGCGGATTTTTTATTTTCTTTTTCTTTATGGAATGCCGGCTGTCCTCCAACTGAAGTTGGAGGCAATTTATCAGAAAGGTATTCATAAATTGCCACTAGCAACAGACCATTAGTACCTACACAAGTGAAAAAATTAAGATTTGTGTTCTCTGTCGCCAAAGTCGACTAACATTATAGCCCAGCGAGAATCGCTGGGTGTGTTGTAACAAACATCCCGTCGCTGAAGGCGACGAACAACCGATGTTCGTTGGTGTTCGTCGCCTTCAG
>JBPCPU010000108.1:0-36195 GCA_050998795.1 Pyrinomonadaceae bacterium | reverse complement strand
GCAAGAATACTTGGAGCATCACCGACAGCCGTCAAACAAGGATAGCGACCCAATAATTTTAGAATGAACTTGGACTTTCAGTCCTCCTAAAACCTATGCACTTCCAGTGCATAGTCGTTTAGTTTTTATCTTCTTTCGGTGTCGTGTAAAAAGGACGATGCTGAACTACAAATTGTTTATCTTCATAAATGCCGTCACCATTCACGTCAACCTTGACATCGAGTTTATTCTTTTTGCCCGGTTCGCGTTTTTCACCCGCATCGTAAGCAACGCTGTATTGATTCCGCAAAAGAGCGTTAATAGACTGTAAATAACCCGGCAATTCGCCTTCAAATGTCATCGGATAGTGCATTCCGCCGGATTCTTTGGCAAATGTGTTCATTGCATTTTGCGCCTGCAAAAAGGTTAATCTGCCGGGCATTCCGTCAAGCCCGTCAGTCGGCGGAAGCTGGCTTTCATATTTTTTGTAAAATAGATTTCCGGTGCTGATAATGTAAATCGGAATGCCGGAATTTTGGATGACTTTTCGCGCCTGGTCGTAATTTATTTTGCTGAAAGTATCAATGCCGGAGGCAACCAGAATAATTGCGCGGCGTTTGGCTTGCACGGCAACCATTCCGCCATAGACGGCTGACTTTTCTTTTGAATTTTCCAAAACAACCGTATCACCTTTTCCGCCGACCAATGCAAATTTGACGGCATCGTAGAGATTATTTTCCCGAAAAGCCGGGTTGTTGCGAAGCAAAATATCTACGGTTTGGCGCAAACGGTTCGGGTCGTTAGTAAAATCCGTTATCGGAGTCGGGCGTATATCAAACGCGATAACCGAAGCGTAATCATCGGGTGCTTTGATAAATTTGGAAAGAAAATAAGCGACCGGGCGCACGACTTCGAGTTTTCCGGCTTCAAATCCGCCATTGCCGTATAAACCGAAAAGTTCCGACCATCTGCTGTATTCGACAACCAGCGTAACGGTTATCGGAGATTCGGGCGTGGCGAAATTTGTTATTTCCTGTTTCACGCCATTTTCAAAGACGGCAAAATTTTCCTTTTTCAAACCCGTAATTATTTGTCCGGTCTTTTTGTTATAAACAACCGCGTCAACATTAACGATATTGGTTTTGATTTTTACAATCTCGTCGTCAACGACGGTATTTTTTTCTTCTTCCTTTTGCTTGCGAAGTTCTTCTTCCTTTTTAAGTTCCTCTTCAGTTTTGGGAACAGGACGCTGATTTTTTTTCTGATTGCCTTGCGGTGTGTCGGGCTTTTGCGGACGCGATTGTGCAAAAGAAAAAGCACTAAACGCGAAGAAAAGTGCGACTGCTAAAAATAATAATCCCGGAAAACGAAACGACGAAACGGTTTTCATAAATTTTGCCCCTGTTAAAAATCCTTTTGCCTTTGGATACAAATTGTCGGCTTTTAGTTGGAAGTAAAGAAAGTAAAAAGTAAAAAGGCAAAAGTAAAAAATAAAGAAAGTTATTTGTTGATGAGCATTATCGTCAGTTTGGATGGAATTTTGTCGCTCACATTTAGATTCTTTATTTTTACCCTTTTTACTTTTTACTTTTTACTTTAATTGCCAATATCCGGGGAAATCTCGATTTTCACGTCAAACGCGCCGGAATTGTCGTCCAAATTTCCTTCATTAACGCCCAAAAACAACGCGCCGTCGCGGGCGGCGACAAATTCAATCGAATCGCCGACATAGATAAAATCATTATTATCATCGCCGACAACCGCAATCAAACCGCCGGTCGGTTTGTCTTTTATCAGTTTAGCAGTGTCGGGAAGAGAAGCAATTCCGCCGGGAGTTGTCGAACGTCCGCTGCCCAAAGAAACGCGACCGCTGCTCACGATTTTAATTCTTTGACCTTGCCGAACAACCCAGCCTGAATTTGTCCAGCCGTTTGAAGTGTTATCAGCCGAAACTTTGACATTTATTGCTATCGGCTTGGGAGCGATTGGGGAAGTATTTTGGTTGGCGTTAGGAACGGGATTGGTCGGATTCGCTTTTGGTGAAGAAGTTTGCGGATTGGAAGTTTTGTTTGTCTGCCCGACGGTGATGATAGTGTTGCTGTTATTTTCATTTGCGGTGTCGGTCGGAATTTGATTTGATGTTTTGACGGTTGCCGCCGGCGTCGAATCGGAATCGAAGACGATTGATTCCACCTCGTCGGCAGAATAAGCAACCTGGCGTTGGCGCGTGCCGTCGTCAAACATTACGGTAAATTTTCCACCGTCGAAACTAACGATTTTACCTTTGATAATTCTTCCGTCTTTCAAGCGAATCGTATCGGCGAAAGCCAGAACCGACAAACACAAAATTAAACTTACAGCACACAAAACTTTGGAAAATTTGGATATAAATAACATAATTCCTCCACAGACTTATTGATATTTCAGAGTTATTAACAATTAAACGCAAGTTCTACACTAAAAGTTTTTATTGAAACTGTTTTGGGAAAGTAACACCGACAACTACCAGATAGATGCACAACCGATATAAAAAGATTGCAGAAATTTGCCCGTAAAATAATACGAACCGAATTATACACAAATTTTCTAAAGTTGTGTATCAGTTTTTCAGCCTTAAAAATTGTCCGAGTTTAATTTTAGATAAGCGGACGGACAAAATAAAAGTATAATTAAACCGTCCCGCTCCGCGTTGACACAGATAAACACGGATAAAAAAGGATTGAAAAATCAGGATTTGTTTCCATCAAAAAATCATTCGGGTTAATCTGTGCCAATCTGTGGTAAAAAAAATCTTATAAAATAATTCTGTCCGATTACTTAGATGAAGATAATTCTGCAAACATTCCAAAAAATCAAAATATTGAAACTTTCAAAATTACGGGAAGAAAGAGATTAATTTCTTACATTTTTTATAATGGAGAAACCGTTCGAGTTTAAATCAACAAACCCTAAAGTTTTCGCAAATACTGAAAACTATAAATTCCTGTATTATGTCCGTCTGAAAATTGAAAACTGAGCGCGTAGTTTCCGACAATCGAGATAGAGGAAAAACTCAAATCGGCGGGGACGTTTTCGTCTTTTAAAACCTTCTCGCCCGTCCATTCGTTGACGCAGCTCGCGCACGGACACGATTTTCTCAGTTGCGCGGCGTTATATTTAGTTTCTTTATCATCCGACCAATTGATTGAAAGTTCGCGGTCACTTTCTTCGAGAATTTGAGTTGGTCTAATCATTATGATTTCAAACTTTCTTCGACATCGCTTGCCGTAACGTCATAATGCGAAGCGTGATAAACAGGTTTTCCGTCTTTTATCACAATCGCTTGCGGCGATTCGTGGCGAATGCTCGTCTTGTCGGCAAGCGCACTGGAAACATTCCGCGAGTGTTGCATAATAATCAGATTTATATCGGCATCGGCGTTGGAAATTTCCTGATAAACGCCTGCACTTATCGGGCAAGTCAGGCTGTGTTTAAAAAGCGCGACCGGGTTTTCGTTTGATTGTCGAAAGAGTTCGTCTAATTCTTCAGTTGAGTTAATTTCGTTAAATCTTGCTTTCATATTTTTATTTTTCTTTAATTTTTATCTGTAATTTCCCGCCTCTTGATAAGAATACGGCGGCGGCGGCTGATTGGTAAATTGATTATTGAGCGGCGGAAAAACTTTGCGGTAGGCAATCAGAACTCCGGCAAACATTATCGGCAAAACAAAATACACGCCGATTCCAAAAGCCATATAACCGATTAAACCCATCACAAATTCGAGTAAAATAATCCCGACCACGCCCGAAAGATTTGCCCAAACCGCTTTCGCGCTCAACTTAAAAGCGTCAAAACCATTTAATTTACGGTCAACGATTAGCGGGTAAGCAAACATCACCAGAGCGTGCAGACATCCGAGAACAAGCGAAATAATCACGCCTTCAACAAATAAAGTTCCGAACATTCCCCAAATAACCGCCGGATTTACATTTCCGCGTGAATCAATCGAAGCAAAAAACATTGCAATCATCGAGCCGTAAAGTATAACGACGGAAATTATTGCGGGAATAATGATGATTAAAGACGTAATCAAACCGGGAACAAAGTATTCAAAACCTTTAAAAAGTTCGCCGAATTCGACCTGTCGCCCGTTCATTTTTTGAAGCAGAACAAAGTAAATTCCGCAGAACATCGCGCCGATTCCGATGCCGAAAGGAATAACGCCGGCAATCAGCATTCCGACAAAAGTAATGCCGAAAAACAGCCAATACTGGTCTTTTATCAATTCCCAGCCTTCTTTCATACATTCGACGGGACGAATGACACCTGTTTTAAATTCGATTTCTCGCATAATTTTTACTCAGTTGATAGTTGATAGTTAATTTTTAACTATCAACTATCACTTATCACTTATCACTTAAATAAATTTTCTCGATATAATCCTTCACCATTCTATCACTGGAAAACTGTGGTGTCAGCGTCATCAGCGCGTTTTTCATTCGCCGAATCCATTCCGGGTGCAAACCGTTTTCGTCTTTCACATAATAAGTCGGAATAACTTCCGTTTCCAAAACCTGATAAAGCGATTCGGCATCGCTTGCGTCAATCGCTTCCAAATCCGTTTCGTTTTCGTCATCCGAAACGCCGATAGAAAAGCCGTTTTCGCCGTTATAACCTTCAATCCACCAACCGTCCAAAATCGAAAGATTCAAACCGCCGTTCATCGCCGACTTCTGACCGCTCGTGCCGCTGGCTTCAAGCGGGCGGCGCGGAACATTCATCCAAACATCAACGCCCTGCACCAGATAACGCGCTACTTCCTGGTCGTAATCTTCCAGAAAAACGGCGCGGCGTTGCCATTCGGAATTTTCGTCCAAACTCAATAAATTTTGCAAAAGCTTTTTCGCGTCGCGGTCTTGCGGATGTGCTTTTCCGGCAAAAACAAACTGCACGGGTTTTTCAACATCATTAACCATTTTCAACAGCCTTTCCAAATCCGTCAAAAGCAGATTCCAACGCTTATAAGCGGCAATGCGCCGTGCAAAACCAATGGTCAAAACGTCCGGCGAAAAAAGTTTGCTCGTATTTTCGTGTTCGTTAATGGTGTCGTGCAAACCTGTTTCCGTCGAAAATGTTTTTAGGCGAATAAACGAAATCAGCAATTGTTTGATTAGCTGATGAGTATTCCAAATCTCCGTGTCAGGGATTCTTTTGATTGCCTCGCGCCACGCCGTCGCGTCGTGCAGAATTTCAGCCCAATTTTTACCGATATGTTTTTCGTAAAGCGTCTGAAAGGACGGCGCAACCCAGGTCGGCGCGTGAACGCCGTTGGTGATGTGCGTTATCGGAACATTTTTGGCTTCCGTAATTTCGGGAAACATTTTCAGCCACAACTCACGCGAAACTTCGCCGTGTTTTTCGCTCACGCCGTTTGCCGAGCGCGTCAGCCGAATGGCGAGCGGCGTCATTCCAAACCATTCCTGCGAATCGTCGGGATTTGTTTTCCCAAGCGCGAAAAGTTCTTCCTCCGAAATTTTGAGAGATTTGATAAATTCCGCGTCGAAACAATTTCTGATTTGTTCGGGCGCAAAAGTGTCATTGCCCGCCGCAACCGGCGTGTGCGTCGTAAAAACACATTTTTCTTTGACATAGGAAACCGCGTCGGTAAAACTCGCATTTTCGTTTTCTTCCAGAAATTCCCGCGCCAGTTCCAGTGTCAAAAAAGCCGAATGTCCTTCATTCAAATGATAAACCGAAGGTTCAACGCCGAGTTTTCGCAAAAGCCGAACGCCGCCGATGCCCAGGATTTTTTCCTGCACAATCCGTGTTTGCGTGTCGCCGCCGTAAAGATGTCCGGTAATAAAACGGTCGGTTTCATCATTTTCGGCAATGTTCGTATCAAGCAGATAAAGCGAGATTCTGCCGATTTGCGCCAGCCAAGCCTGTGCAGAAACTTCGCGCCCGCGGATGTGAATCATCACCAAAACTCTTTCGCCGTTTTCATTTAAAACCGGCTGCAGGGCGAGGTTATTTGCGAAAGAATCCAAATATCTTTCTTCCTGCCAGCCGTCGTGCGCGATTTTCTGCCGAAAATAACCGTAACGATAAAAAAGCCCGACGGCGATAAGCGGGACATTCATATCGCTGGCAGATTTTAAGTGGTCGCCCGCCAGAATGCCGAGTCCGCCCGAATAAATCGGCAGGGAATTATGAACTCCGTATTCGGCGCAAAAATACGCGACCGGATTTTCCGGCGTGATTTTTTCAAAATTGTTCGCTGGTTGTGAATGATAATTTTTAAACTCTTCGGTGAAACGCTGCAATTTTGCGACATAATCGGCATCGGTAGCCTTTTGCCAAAGCTGCAATCCCTTGATGTTCCTTAACAAAACACGCGGATTTTGCTCGCATTTTTCCCAAAGCGTCGGGTCGAGTTCACGGAAAAGATTGATTCCGTTCGGTTTCCAGGACCAAAAAAAATTCCACGAAAGCGTATCTAAAAATTGGAGATTTTCGGGAAGCCGGTGTTTAAAGTAAAAATCATTTCTAAAAATTTGTTCCGGCTCTAAGCCAAAGGCTGGTTGCATATCTAAAAAAGTTTCCGATGAAATTTCTTTCATACTTAAAGTGTTCGTCTAATTTTGCTTTTTGGTTTCTTTGGATTATTTTGGCGAAACTATTAAAAAATTTCAGCCCAAAGGGAAAGTCTGTTCATTATCCATAATTTGCACGAGATTAGCAATTATTTGACGGTTAAATTTAAAAATCCTGATGTTTTATGAATTTCTCCGCGTCGGCAGGAGAAAAGAAAACGAGATTGACTCGTTCAATAGTTCCATCTTGCGCGAGGAATTCTTTTACGGCTCGAGATGCGACTTGAGCGGCTTCGTGTTTCGGATAACCGAACGCGCCGGTTGAAATTGACGGAAAAGAAATCGTTTCCAAACTATTTTCAACCGCCAAATCAAGCGAATTTTTATAACAATCCGCCAGCAATTCCGCATCTCTGCCTTGATTTCCGCCATAAATCGGTCCGACCGTGTGAATAACAAATTTAGCTGTTAATTTCCCGCCCGATGTGATGACCGCTTCGCCCGTCGGCAAGCCGTGAGGAAATTTATTGCGGCGAATTTCCTCACACTCTTCTAAAATTTGCTTCCCACCAGCGCGATGAATTGCGCCGTCAACGCCGCCTCCGCCGAGCAAAGTTGAATTTGCCGCGTTGACGATAGCATCAACATTTTCCCGTATAATATCGCCGATTTTGACAACCACGCGACCGTTTAAAAATTCTCGGTTCATTTTATTTCTGCACTCTGAAATTAAAAAGCACAAAATTTGGAATTTGAAATCTGGAATTTTGTTATTTCCTGACTACAACCCGCGCACTTCCAACATTTCCATTTGCGTCGAAGACGCGCAGAGCAATCGTATATTCGCCCGCGATTTTAAGCGGAATTTCCAAACTGTAACGCTCTTTCGGACTGTCGGAAATACCGTCGTCGGCAAAAACCGCCTGCCATTCACTTCCGTTGACGCTGTATTCGGCGCGATTTAAAAAACTTGCGGAATCACTCGCTTCAAATATTGTCCGCGCTTTATCGCCGGTAATTTGCGCCGTTCCAATTGCGGAAACGATCGGCGGCGTGTTGTCAATATCAACGGGTTCGCTGATTCTTTCGCCCGTCAAAGCCAGAGAAATCGGATTTGAAAGCGAATCTTTCGCCACGATTTTAAAAATATAACGACCGTCTGCCAACGCCGCGCCGTCAATCGTAAAGAAGTTATCGGTTAAGTTTTCACGCAGAAGTTTGAAATTCGTTTCGTTGACTTCACGATAATAAATGTCGTATTCGAGCCGGTCGCCGTTGCGGTCTTCGGCTGTCCATTGCAAAGAACGCGCACCGCGCAGATAAACTTTTCGCGGCGGAATGTTAAATATCGGCGGCAAACCGAAAGCAGTCGGGTCAAGTCCTGAAAGTTCGATGTTCGGATCAATCTGAACCGGCGGATTTGTCAATAATCCGACATTGGTTGGCAGAATTTGGATGGAAAGAACTTCGGGCGCGATGTTTCGCGCTAAGTAGGAAACATTCACTTCATTTAAGGAAGTTTCAAAGTTGACCGAGTTGACTGAGTTGGCTGAGTTGACTGAGTTGACTGAGTTGACTGAGTTGGCTGAGTTGGCTGCGTTGACTGAGTTTCTTGAACTCGGTAAACTCGGCAAACTCGGCAAACTCGGTGAACTTTTCAATACCGCTCGCCACTGTAAATACTTTGCCTTCGGACTCGTGATTTGTGTTCCTTTCGGGTCGGTATAAATTGCGCTCCAATCGCTCCAGGTTTCATCGGGCTTTTGCGTATTCCCGCTTCGTGTCTGTAACGTAACCAATCCGGTTGAACGCCACCAGATTCTGCCCCAGGTCGCGCTCGCTTTGGCATCTAAAACTGACGATTCGTAACTGCCTTCACCTTCAGTCTGCGTGCCGAAACGATAAAGTTTGCCTTGGTTGCTGGAAGTAGCAAAAATTTCATTTCCGCGCACTTTAAGTGTCGAAATTTGTCCTTCGTTTGATTGGAGCAAAAGTGTTTCGCGCCCGTCGTTTGTGACGGAATAAACTCTGCCCTTATCGGAAGTTCCGATTAAAACGCCGTTACCGTTTGGATTTGCCGCGATTGAAAATGCCGTAACGCTTGCCGAATTCCAAATAATATCGCTTCCGCCGTCCGGCAAAATTCGATAAACCGCCGATTTTGCGGCTGCCAAATCATAGCGGCTTTTCGGCGCAGGCTCAGGTGTCGGCATCGGATTTGTTTCAACATTTTCGGTCGCTGCCGTTGTCGTCGGAGTGGCTGCTTTGGAAGCCGAAGCCGCGTCGCTGACTGCCAAAACATAAACAGAACCGTCCGCGCCGACGGAAATGTCGTGAATCTCGCGTAAAGGCGAATCAAGCAAAGCAAAAGGTTTTCCGTCCGTCGAAAAGCGCAAAACCAAACCTTTTGCATCAGTTCCGGCGTAAAGATTTCCCTGTTTGTCGGTTGTCAGAGAAATAATGTGCGTTTCGCCGGTGTCGAAAAGCAGGGAAGTTTCAGGAGTTGCATTTGCCGTTCTGACGCGATAAATTTTTCCGTTTTCGCCTGTGCCAACTGCCAAACTTCCATCGTTCAGAATCGTCAAAGACCAGATATATTTTTCTTTCGGTTCAAAGAAAATTTCCGCATTACCATTTGCGGAAATACGATAAACCTTGCCGTCCGGCGAAGTTCCCGCATAAATCTCGCCGTTTTTGCCAATTGCCAACGCCGCCACATTTAGTTCGTTCGTGTCATAAAAAATTGTGCCTTTGCCGCCTGCGTCAACCTTGAAAATTTTACCGTCACTTCCCGTTCCCAAAAATGAATTGCCGTTTGCATCAATCGCGCTCGACCAAACATAAGATTGTTCGGAATTGAAAATTTGCGTTAACTTCGGCGCAAGCGTAATCGTGCCGTTTTCATTGATTGAAACACCTTTCGCATCGCCTTTTATGATTTCACTGCGAGTGTTGACCGACCAAATCGCCGGTTCGCTTGCTTTTGTATTGAAAACACACAAAAGCCCGATAAAAACAAAACTAATAAATTTTTTCATTGAATATTATTTATTGCCAGATAAACCAGATTCTCTTCGTTGTTGTAAATTTCGATACCTCGTTTTGCAAAACCAATTTTCTCTAAAACCTTTTGCGAGGCGACATTTTCTAAATCAGTTAAAGCAATTATTTCACGAAAATTCAATTTCTCGAAACCGAATTGCAGACACGCGCCTGCCGCTTCCGCTGCAAAACCTTTTCCCCAATATTTTCGCGCAAAAAGATAGCCGAGTTCAATTTCTTCCGTTTCGTGCGGACGCGCAAAACCACAACTGCCGATAATCTCTCCGCTTGATTTTTCCGAAACCGCCCAACGGCAAAAACCGTTTTCCTTTTGATAAGCGACTGCCCAATTCAAGAAATTCTCGGCTTCTTCCAAAGTTTTGTAACCTTTGCCCGTGCCGATATACTTCATCACTTCGTCATTACGGCAAATCTCAAACAAATTTTTGGCATCGGCAAACGTCCAATTCCGCAAAGTTAAGCGTTCTGTTTCAAGAATTTTTGTCATTTAGCAGCTTTCTCACGGCTTTTTTTCGGCAAAACTTCGGGAAGTGGTTTGGCTTCGAGAAAACGCATCGCGTCCTGCAATTCTTCCGCGTCGCCCGTAATCAATCTTGCGCTTCGTTCGCGTGTCAGATATGCCCAAAACCATTCGCTCAAAACATAAAGACGATTCTTGAAGCCGATAAGCGAAATAACGTGAACGAAAAGCCACGCGAGCCACGCGATAAATCCGGTCAACTTAAATCTTCCGGCTTCGACAATCGCTTTGTTTTTGCCGATTGTCGCCATCGAGCCTTTGTCCCGATACCTAAAATTTTGGCGCGGTTCGTTTCGCAAATCACGCAAAATATTTTCGCAGGCAGTATCCGCCATTTGAATTGCAGCAGGCGCAACACCGGGGACGGATTTTCCGTCGTCCATTTTCAGCAAAGTCATATCGCCGATGACGAAAATGTTTTTGTGATTGCCGACGCTCAAATCCTTATTAACGAAAACCCGTCCGGCTTTGTCGGTTTCCACGCCTAATTCTTTTCCCAGATGCGAAGCGGCAACGCCCGTTGCCCAAACCGCGACGTTGCATTTAATCCATTTGTCGCCGACCTTTACTCGTCCGTCTTCTATATCGGTAACAAAACTATTGAGATAAACTTCAACTCCCAAATCTTCCAAATCCTTTTTCGCGTGCGCGGAAAGTTCCGGCGCAAAGGTATTTAGAATTCTATCGCCGCCTTCAAAAAGCTGCACGAGTGCCTTGCGCGTATCAATCAAATTGAAATCTTTTGCTAATGCTTGTCTGGCAATTCCGGCAATCGCTCCCGCGAGTTCAACGCCGGTCGCACCGCCGCCGACTATGACGAAATTCAAATGTTTTTTTACTCCGGTCAGATACGCTTCGCGCTCGGCAAGTTCAAAAGCCAGAAGGACGCGCCGCCGGATTTCCAGCGCGTCTTCGACGGTTTTCAATCCGGGCGCGGAATTTTCCCATTCGTCGTGTCCGAAATACGAATGCCGTGCGCCCGCCGCGACAATCAAATAATCAAACGCGATTTCCGAACCGTCGTGCAGAATTACTTTTTGATTTTGTAAATCAAAACTCGTCGCTTCGCCCAAAATTACTTCGATGTTTTTATAACGATGCAGAATGCGCCGAATCGGTGAAGCAATCTCGCCCGGCGACAAAACGGCAGTTGCCACTTGATAAAGCAAAGGCTGAAATGTGTGGTGATTTTTCTTATCAATCAGTGTAACTTCGACGGGTTTATTCGCCAATTCTTTCGCGGCTTGCAAACCGCCGAAACCGCCGCCGATGATGATAATTTTTGGTGTATTTTTCGCTTCGTTCATTTTTAAAGCACATCAAATCAGGCTTATGTTTCAAAGTATTCTTTCGCCGCAATGACTTCGACATTGAGAAATTGCTGGATTTTTCGGAAGTCTTCGAGATTTGAAGTAACGACAAAAAACTTGCAGGCAAACGCCGTCCGTGCAATTAAAATGTCGTTTTGAAGTTTTTGAGTATTCGGATTTTTCGGAGTTCTGCCTTTAGCTTTCGATTTTTCGCCGTGCCTGATGCGCGAAGCGATTTTTCCCGATTGCCACCAATCTTCGGCGTTTGGCACGAGAAATAAATCGTCCTTTTCATGAAATTTTCGCCAAGCCGTATATTTTTGCCACTCGGATTTTTCAATTGTCGTTGCCGTCAATTCATACAAAACAACTGATGACAAAGCCATTTTTGCGAAATGATAATCGGTAATAAAATTTTTATACTCGACAAAAACATTCATATCAAAAACCGGGCGGCTCATAATTTTGAAACTTCCTTGTCGAGATATTCGTCAAAATCTCCCCTTTCTATCTGCTTTTGAATAACCTTCATTACTGCACGGCTGGCTTTGATTCGTGCCATTTCCGCTTCAGTAAAACTTTCTTTTTCCTTTAGTCGCTTCCAACGCGGTTTTCTGTTTGTTCCGTTTTCACTATTGTTTGTTTCGGTTGTTGCCATAAAACTCACCTCCTTTCAGCATTTTATCAAATACCGATGTATTTCGCATAAATCGAACGCGCTTTTGTTTCATCGTCAGTTCCGCGAATAATGGCGCGGGCGTCGCGGAAAATCGTCAATTCAAAACCCTCGACGGTCAGACGCACTAAATATTCGTTTTGTTTCACTTCCGCAACGTTTTTAAGTTTGTCGGCAAGTTTTTCCAAATCTAAATCAGTCGGTTTGGGCGGCAGAATCTGCACGGCGTCGCGTCCGCACAGCGTTGTCGCAAAATCCGCATTTTCCGCGTCGAGCAGTTCAAATTTTCCGCGTCCACAAACGGCGCAACCGGGATTCGGTTTTTGGAGTTTTATCTTGCGCCAATCGTTTTGCCAAACATCAAACTGCATCAAACTTCGATGCAAAGCGTCGGTTTTTCCAACCAAAATTTTCAATGCTTCCGTAACTTGAACAGCGGAAATTGTTGCAATAATCGGCATAATCACGCCCGCCGTGTCGCACGTCGGCGCACTTCCTGCGCCCGGCATTTCTTCAAAAATGCACCGCAAACACGGCGTTTCGTGCGGAATTATCGTCATCGTTACGCCGTAACTTGAAACCGCCGCGCCGTAAATCCAGGTTTTTTTGTGTTTGACGCAAGCCTCGTTGACCAAATAGCGCGTTACAAAATTATCCGTTCCGTCCAATATCAAATTGCAGTCTTTGATTAAATTTTCGATATTTGAATAATTTACGTCAGCAACAACCGCTTCGACTTCGATTTCCGAATTGATTTCCGCCAAACGATTTTTTGCCGCAATCGCTTTCGGCATTCTGTCTTTTGCATCTTGTTCGCTGAACAAAGTTTGTCTTTGCAGATTTGTAAATTCAACAAAATCGCGGTCAACAATTCGCAGGCAACCGACACCGGCACGCGCCAACATTTCGGCGTGTGCCGCGCCAAGCGCACCACAGCCGACAAGCAAAACACGGGAACTTAAAAGTTTTTTCTGTCCGCCTTTTCCGATTTCACGGAACAAAATTTGTCGGCTGTATCGCTCATTCATTTGATTTGGATTTTAACAAAATGTTTAGAATTTCTATACAAATTAATAGAATATGCGGTAAAGTATTGATTGTAGGCATTCCTTGTCAAAGTTTTATAATGACTATCGAAACAACACAAAAAGTTCCGCTCACGCTTTGGAAAGACGGCTCAATTCGCGTCAAAGGCACTCGCCTTCTGATTGATATGATTATTAACGCGCACAAACGCGGGAGCAGTCCCGAAGAAATTTTCGATGCGTTTCCTTCAAACGAATACACGGTCGCAGACATTTATTCGATAATCTCTTATTATTTGACGCATCAATCGAAAATTGACAATTATCTGGCTGAACGTGAAAAAGAAGCCGAACAGTTTTGGGAAAAATTTGAAACCGACGCGAAATATCAAAAGAGAACAAAAGAATTTCGAGAAAAGTTCCTTAATCGCCACCAAAAGTGCAAATAAGTAAAGGCTGTACATAATTAAGTAGTGAACATAAAAACCAAATCTATTCACTATTTGTATTGACAAATTAGGTGAGGTGGTCAAATGTATTGTCCGCTATTGGCTATTCGCTGTCAGCTATTCACTAATAAACGAAGAGATTTTTTGAAAAACAGCGAATAGCGAACAGCGAATAGTTATGGCTCTCCAACTTAATTTGTCAATACAACTATTTACTACTTAATTCTTTTTGACTGGTAAAAGACTGGTTGAAAATAATTATGATTAAAATTCTCGCTGACCAAAATTTTAACGGTAACATTTTGCGTGGACTCAAAAAGCGTATTCCCGAACTTGACTGTATTGCAACCTACGAAATAGGTTTTGAAAAATATAGCGATGATGCGCTTCTGACTTGGGCGGCTAAGGAAAATCGTGTAATTCTCACGCACGACGCGAAAACTTTTCCGATTTTTGCTTACGAAAAAATGACGAAAGGCGATAAAATGAGCGGCGTGATTGTCGTTTCAGACCAAATTCCGATTGGTAAAGCGATTGAAGATTTGGAACTTGTTATACTCGGAAACTTTGAAAATGAATGGAGAAATAACGTAACACGCATTCCGCTTTAAGATAATCATTTCAGCGAGTAAAACACGGGAACTTAAAAGTTTTTTCTGTCCGTTTTTTCCGATTTCACGGAACAAAATTTGTCGGCTGTATCGCTCATTCATTTGATTTGGATTTTAACAAAATTCTACGTCAAATCGTCATAATCATTTTAATTCCAAAACTCTTTTAATTTTTTGAATAACGCTCCCGACTTCGACACTCAAAATACATTTCGGCTTGTCAAACTCTTTGCAAAAATAACCCGCGCACGGTTGACACGGCAGCTTTTCATACACGATTTCGTGCCGTGCGTCCGTCCAAGGTCGCCAATGATTGATGTTCGACGAGCCGAAAATGACGACGCCCGGCGCATTGACAGCCGCCGCGATATGCGCGATTCCCGAATCGTTGCCGATGAAGATTTTTGCGCGGGAAGCTAAAGCCGTTATTTCGGGTAGTGTTAAATTGTCGAAAGTTAAAATCGGAACTTTGGAAAGTTGTTCAAGTCTTGCCAAAACTTCACGCTCTTTCGGCGTTGCAACCGCGACTGTTTGCAAGCCTTTTCCGTGTAAAAACTCAGCGACACGCGCAAAATTTTCCGCCGCCCATTGTTTTGTGGCAAACGCGGCGGTGGGATGAAGCAGAGCAAAGGATGAAGGATGAAGGATGAAGGATGAAAGTTTGCTCTCAATCGAATCTAATGCTTTTTCGGTTACAACCAAGCGGCTCTTTGGTTTATCGTCAACGGGAATGCCGACAAAACCCAAAAGCGCGAGTTGCTGTTCGGCGGAATGTGCGTGTTCTTGCTGCCAAAAATCCGATGCTGAAGAAAGCAGATGATTATAGAGAAAGTTATATTGATAATGAAAATATCCGATGCGATGTTTCGCTCCGCTTGCGCGAGCAAAAAACGTCGCCGTCGTTCCGCCGTGCAAATTGAAGGCGACGTCATATTTGTTTCGGCGAATTTGCAGAGCAGTTTCAAGCCGCGATTTTTTGCTTTTGCGCGAAACGGTCAATACATTATCAACCGCGTCAAAGCCATCCAAAACGGGCGCGACCCAATCTTCCAGCAAAATATCAATCTGCGCTTCGGGCAAAAATCTTCTCAAAGCAATCAGCGAAGGCGTTGACAAAACCGTGTCGCCGATTGAACGAAGGCGCACAACCAAAACACGCTTTACGTTTTGCCATTCGATTTCTTTATTCAATCTTAAAATCAGGTCTGTAAGAAGACCAAATACTCAACCAGGGCGGCGCAAACGCGACAAAATGATCCCAAGTTGTCGGCTCGGCGTTTTTGTCAGGATACATATCGGAGTTGTCGGAAACGTGAAAAATAACAAAACCGTTTTCAATTAAACCGTTTAGCACAGTGCTTAAAGTATGTCTATATTCAATCGGATTCGGAATTGGTTCGCGTTCATCCCGATTATAAACCCAATCCTGGTCATTGTAGCTAATTTTAGCTCCGTTCAGATATGGCTCTTTTAAGATATAACCTTCTCCGTTCCAATCTTTTTGCCCAATGCCCATTATAAACGGATTCGCAAAATTAAGATGATAAATTCCGCCGTTTCGTAAAACTCTTGCCGCTTGCTGAAAAACCGCAGTTGCATCAGGCACGAAATTTAGTGAATAAGCGTGATTCACGATGTCAAAACTCGCTTTTTCAAAAAATGAAAGATTCCGCATATCGCCCTGCACAATTTCGATTTCGGCTTTGTAGTATTTGGCAACTTCTCTGTCGCGTTCGAGTTGCTCGGCGGAAAGGTCAAAAACCGTTACATTTGCGTCAAGCAGAGCAAAAGCCGCCGATTGTTGACCGCCGCCGCCCGCCAAACAAAGAACATTTTTTCCGGCGACTTCGCCGAGTTTGCCATCAGCATCAACCATCTTTCGCGCAGAAACGACATCAAGATTAAATTTCGGGCGAGTGAACAGAGCGTCTGCTTCAACCAAAGCCTTCCATCTCGCTTGATTATATTTGGCGACTTCATCCATTTTTATTTTCGACTTTCGCTTCTTCAACGAGCATCACGGGAATTTCGTCGCGTATCGGATAAATCAACGCGCATTCGGGATTTTCGCACTTCAAACCGCTTTGGTCGGGTTTTAATTCGACCTTCGATTTACATTTTGGACATCGAAGAATCTCTAAAAGTTCGGGACTGATTGCCATAAAAATTGTTTCTCCAAAGATGTATTAGATTTAATTGTTGAAGTTCTTACAAATAAACAACTGTTTTCAAAAATTAAACTACCGTTTCGGTTTGTATATCTTAACGGTTAGAAACAAAATACGAAAGTTTTAGTTGCGGCTTTTTCCTTTTTGCCGTTTTATCTGTATAATTCGGAAGTTTATTGGACGAGTTCTATCAATAAGGCAACCAAGACTTTATTGATTGAATCAAAGTTCGCGTATTTACCCAACTTGGAAAAGCCCGATTTTATTATAAGGTTATTATTTTTAGTTTGATTTTTTACGGGCGGAATTTTTTTATAAGGCTCTCCAAAGCCAAACAAATTGCAAGTATAAGGAATCGGTTTATGCAAAATTTTCGCCTCTTTGGGCTTGTTTTATTATATTTTATCTTTTTGGCTGCGCCGACGCTTGCCGAAAATGATGAAAAAGCAAAAGATAATCCGAAAACTGAAACAGCAGCGCAGCAGCAATTAGTCGAAAAGGTTGACATCTCAGGAAATCGCCGTCTCCGCGACGACGATTTGCTTTATTATATCAAAACCCGTGCGGGTGATGTTTATAGTCAGGAACAACTCGAACGCGATTTGAAGGAACTTTTGTCGCTTAATTTTTTTGATAAGGTTGAAACCCGCGTTTTGACCGAACCGGGCGTACGCGGTGGTGTAAATGTTATTTTTGAAGTTAAGGAACTGCCGATTATTCGTGATTTGCAGTTTAAAGGTTTGAAAGCCGTTCCCGAATCGGATGTGTTGAAGGCTTTCCGCGAACAGCGTGTCGGCATTTCAAAAGAAGCGATTTTTAATCCGGTCAATGCTCAAAAAGGAATTCGCGTTATCCGTGAATTGCTTGCCTCGAAAGGTTACCCGAACGCGAAAGTTGCCGTTAATGAAGAAGAAGTTTCGGCGACTTCGACGGCGATAACTTTCGACGTTGAGCAAGGAAATCGTTCCCGCATTGTTGATATTCAATTTGAAGGCAATAAGGTCTTTAAAAGCAGCGAACTTCGCAGCCAACTCCAACTCGTTAAAGAAACCGGAATCATTACGCGATTTCAGGGACAAGATATTCTGGATTTGCGAAAACTCGAGTATGACTTAAACAAAAATGTGCGAAGCTATATGTTCTCGAAAGGCTATTTCCAAGCCCGTATCGGTGAACCTCAAATCGTCGGTCTTGGTTATAAACGCACGGGTATTCCGATTTTAAAAGAGTTTCCGCTTCCAATTGTTACTTCAAAAGATGACACTCTAAAAATTATTATTCCCGTGACGGAAGGGAAAATTTTCCGCGTCGGTGAACTGAAAGTCGAGGGAAATTCCATCTTTTCCGAACAACAGATTTTAGCCGGTCTCGGTTTGAAAAAAGGTGATATTGCCAACGGAAAACGACTTATTGACGGGGTGAACGAGGAGTTGAAAAAAGCATATGGATCGCAGGGTTTTGTGCTTTATGAAGCGGAGTTTGAACCCGACTTTAAGGATAATCCGAACAATCCTAACGAAGGCATTGTTGATATTACGATTAAGATTGACGAAGGTAAGCAGTTTCGCCTGCGCCGTTTGGAATTTACCGGCAATACATTTACCCGCGACCGGGTTTTGCGGCGCGAGTTTTTGATAAACGAGGGCGATATTTATAATCAAAACGCACTCGAAGTTTCCGTTCTGCGACTCAATCAATCACAGTATTTTGATCCGGTTGATAAAGACCAGGACGTTGAAATTCGCACCGATGACGAACAGGGCGACGTTGATTTAATCGTTAAAGTCAGAGAAAAAGGCAGACAGCAAATCTCGGTCAACGGCGGAATTTCAGGCATCGGCGGTTCGTTTTTCGGTTTGGAATACTCGACCAATAATCTTTTAGGGCGCGGTGAAATTCTTTCGTTTCAATTCGGTCTGGGAAATGTTCAGCAAAGTTTTCAATTTACGTTTCAAGAACCGTATTTCCGCGACCGCCCAATTTCCGTCGGCTTTTCGCTGATTGCCAGCCGCTATAGATATTTGGGCGAGGGAACATTTCTTTCGCAAAACCAGGATTTAATTAATAATGCCGCATTTAACCCGAATGCGTTACAAACTACGGATAAAAGAAATCTTTTTACCCAAAGCACTTACGGCGCAACCTTGTTTGCCACCGCGCCGCTTTCCGAATTTCTGCCGAAAAGGGCATTTTCCAGACTTTCGCGCATCGGACTGACTTATCAATTTTCGGCGACAAGTATCACAGAGCCGGAAGTTAATCGTTCAGGAAACGCGAACGAGTTTATTCCGCAAATTTTTACGCAGCCGAATATCATCACCAGCCGCATCACGCCGACTTTTGTTTATGATTCGCGTCAGCCTTCGGCAAACGGCATTGATACTTTGCGTGGAACACAACTGTCGGCTTCATTTGCACTAGCCGGATTGGGCGGCGATGTCAGAACTTATCAGCCGACTGTTTCCTTTACGCAGTTTATTCCCCTCAGACGCAAAAGATCGAAAAATGCGGAAGTTTTCGGTTACCGTCTGCTGGCGGCAACAGTCGGAAGTTATGCAACTACCGACAAAATCAGAAATGCCAATTCGCTGTCGTTTATCGGCGGAGTTCCGTATTATGAGCGTTACCGTCTGGGAAGCGAGTATGATATTCGCGGTTATGAGAATCGTTCAATCGGTCCGCTTACGCCGTATCAAAGTTACGTTACCAGTCGAAATGTCGTCCTCGCCGGCAATCTCAGCGGAACTCCCGTGACGATTCCCGGTTTGTCAAGCGATTTAACCAGCCAACTCGCGCAACTTGGAACTTTAACCGGCGCAAGCGGAACGAATTCGGCGTTGATTTCCTCGACTTTCCAGATAATTCCCGGCGACACGGAACTTTTAGGAAACTTTGAATATCGTATTCCGGTATTCGGTCCTGTTTCCTTAGCTGCCTTTGCCGATGTCGGTTCGGCATTCAATCTAAGAAAAACCGGCATAGAAACTATCAACAGTGCATTTTTGTCAGACGATTTATTAATCGGCGCAGGTACTTTGAATCAACTTTTTCTCCGCAATAATCCGGGTCTTGAAGGTAGTTTCGGAAGTCCGTTGTTATTTAATGACCGTTTGCTGACAACTTCGGAGTTTATAACTAACTTTTGTCGGGGTAATCGGTTTGGTTGTCCGGTAAGTCTTCCGCAAGGTCTGCAAGCGATAAACTTACGCGGCGAGGCGCAAACTAACGCGATTCTGCGAGTTAATGAAAGTTTGTTAGACAGCATCGGAAGTTTTCGTTCAAGCGTCGGTTTAGAATTGCGTGTGCAAGTTCCGGTAGTAAATGTGCCGTTTCGCTTGATTTATTATTTCAATCCGAATGCTAAAATAGGAGCTATCGAAGGTGCGCCGGGATTGTTATTGCCCGAGAAAAGAAGCGGTTTCCGTTTTACGGTCGGAAGAACTTTTTAAGGGATGAAGGATGAATAAAATAATAGGCAGTGGCAGTTGGCAGTAAGTAGTAAGAACGCGCCTGCCGTCTGCCAACTGCCGCTGCCTACTTCTTATTCATCCTTCATCCCTTAGTTGACAGCCGATTATTGATAACTTACTATTGCTCTTTTTTATCATCGGTGAAAATCACAAGCAACAGTTTTGAAAAAATCAGATTCTAACAAGGCACAAGCCAAAAAGCTACACAGCCTTTTATATAAGTTTAAGGAGTATTACAAAAAAAATGAAAACATTTCGTTTAATCGCCGCTACTTTTATCTTTGCGGCTATCTTTGCGGTATCGGCTTTTGCCCAAGCTTCGGCGGCAGGCAAAGTCGGTTTAGTCAACACGCTTGCTTTTGCAGACAAAGACGGCATTACTAAATATGTTAGTGCCTTAACCAGTCTTGATAAAGAATTTACCCAACCTCAAGCGGATTTGAATGCTTCGATTACCAAATATCAAGCACTTCAAAAGGAACTTCAAGGTTTTCAAGACCTGGCTTCAAAAGGTAGTAAAATTCCTATTTCTGATGCTGAAGTGCAGAGAAAAGCGGGTGACCTCGAAAAATTAGGTCGTGATATTAAATTTAAACAAGAAGATGCCAAAGCACAATATCAGCGTCGTTATCAAACCGTTGTCGGTCCGATTTATCAAGATATTATGAAAGCCTTGCAAGACTTTACCGTCCAAAAAGGCTATGCCGTCATTTTTGACGGGGCTAAATTAGAAGAAGCCGGTATTTTGATGGGATTTGACAATAAATTTGATGTTACCAAAGAATTTATCACTTTTTTCAATACTCGTCCGGCAGGCACGGCGACGACTGCCAAGCCATAATTGTTTGTTAAAAAGTCAGCATAGTTAGCAGCCGGTTGAAGAAATTCCTCCGGCTACTGACTTTTATGTTCCGAATTTTATGACCATTCTTGATTCACGCGCCATTCAAGAAATTCTGCCGCACCGCTATCCGTTTTTGCTGGTTGATAAAATTATCGAACTCGTGCCGCGTGAAAAAATTGTCGGCATCAAGCAGGTAACCATCAACGAATACTTTTTTCAAGGACATTTTCCCGACGCGCCCGTTATGCCGGGCGTTTTGCAGATTGAAGCATTGGCGCAAGTCGGCGCAATTCTCGCGCTGCGGGAATTTGAAAACCGCGCCGATAAAATTCCGTTTTTCAGCGGTATTGATAAAGCCAGATTTCGCCATCCGGTCGTACCGGGCGACACGCTTGTTTTAGAAGTTACAGCGATAAGAATCGGAAGCAAAGTGCAAAAAATGCGCGGTGAAGCGCGGGTTGACGGGCGCATTACCGCAGAAGCCGAGATTATGTGTATCATCGGTGAACGTCAAACAAAAGGTTGAATAATAATATGCTGTTACTACAAATTAAAATCACTCATCTTCAAGCGGGTTGGATGCTTGGCGCAATTTTAGGATTTCTGCTCGGGTTGATTCCTCTGATTTTAGGAATAATCAAAAGAAAGATAAAATTTGGGATTCTCGGTTTTATCGGAGCGATTATCGGCAATGCAATTTTGGGAATTATTTTATCAGTTCCGATTATTTCTGTTTGCATTTATTTGATAATGAGAAAGCAAATACCCGAAATTGTTTCAGAATCAGAAGTTTCTACTACCAATTCCGAAAATTCATAAATTTCCTCTTCCTTTATGTTTTCTTTCATCCACGAAAGCGCAATTGTCAGCCCGAAAGCCAAAATCGGCGCAGATTGTTACATCGGAGCATATTCAATCATCGGCGATGAAGTAGTTTTAGGCAACAGAGTTCACCTGGAATCGCACGTTGTCATAGACGGCAAAACTTTTATCGGCGATGAAACGCGCATTTTCCCGTTTGTTTCAATCGGGCTTGCGCCGCAGGATTTGAAATATGCGGGCGAACCGACCGCCACCGAAATCGGCAAACGCAATCACATCCGCGAATTCGTAACAGTTCATCGCGGGACCAGCGGCGGCGGCGGTTTAACGAAAATCGGCGACGATAATTTGCTGATGGCACAAGCGCACGTCGCGCACGATTGCCAAATCGGAAACGAAGTGATTATGGCAAACGCGGCGACTTTGGCAGGTCACGTTGAAATCGCCGACCGTGCAAATATCGGCGCATATTCCGGTGTTCATCAATTTTGCCGTATCGGATTTGAAGCGTTTGTCGGCGGTTATTCGGTCGTTGTCAAAGACGCGCTGCCTTTTGCGACGATTCAGGGAAATCACGCCAAATGTTTTGGCTTAAACCGCGTCGGAATGAAACGGCGCGGTTATTCAAAAGACACAATTTCCAAACTGCACCACGCTTTTCATCTTTTGCTTTCCTCAAAACTTAATACGCAGCAAGCCCTCGAAAAAATCAGACAAGAAATCAAAGACTGTGCGGAAGTTGATTTATTAGTTGATTTTATAGAAACAACGAAACGCGGCGTAGTGAAATAATTAAACATTAGAGTGAAATAATTTCATCAGAGCCGTTTCTTCTGCCTCAAGCTCGGGTTTGATTTTTTCGATTCTGCGTTTTTTCTTCGGCTTAAATTCTGTAATTGTTACGCCTCCTTCGTAAGATTCAATCACTTTCGGATGAATATAAGAAGCGCGGCAAACCGTCGGCGTATTGCCGAGTTGTTCGGCGACATTTTTAACGGCTTTACAGATATTTTTCTTCAAAACTTTTTCTTCGTCCGCCTTACCGATTTCAGCAAGTTCCAAAGCGGCAAGCAGAGTTCCGCCCCAGGTGCGAAAATCCTTCGCGGAAAATTCCGGCGCAGTCGCTTCTTTAAGATATTCGTTAATATCTCTGGCTTTTATCGGGCGCGGCTTGCCGTTTTCGTCCAGATAATTAAAGAGTTTTCGTGCGCCGCCGATTGATTTTAAAGCCTGCATCACGTCGGCAAGTTCTTTATCAACAAAAATTTTTCGGTGTTTGATATGGTGTTTGCCGACAAAATTAAAGACGAGTTTGCCGTTGCGTTTTATTTCAAGATGACGATTTTGCAAGGTCGTAATGCCATAAGTTTTATAATGTTTGACACTTTTCTGTGAACCGACGCGAATGTATAACGAATTTATCAGGCGCGTCATCAAAGCCAGAACTTTTTCACGCGGAAAACCTTCAAGTTCGAGATGTTCATTAGTTATTTTTCGCAACTTCGGCAGGTGTTCGCCGAATTTTTCAATTTTCTTAAATTTTTTCTCTTCTTGTTTCCTTCTGAATTTCGGATTGTAAAGATATTGCACGCGACCGCTTGTATCCATTCCGACGGCTTGTAAATTGCTGCGTTCCGAAGGCGCAATCCGCACATATTTCCACGCGGGCGGAATTGCCAGAGATTTTATTCTCTCCAAATGCTTTTCGTCTTTTATTTGTTTTCCGTCTTTATCAATATATCGAAAACCGCTTTTCTTTCCGCCGTTTCTCCGCCACCATTTTGCGCGGCTGCTTTTTGTAATGCTTTCCTGTGCTTTTTTTTCATCGAAGTCCTGAATCTTTTTTGTCATAATCTCTCCCCTTTGTCGTTCTTTTATCAAAATATAACTTCTGATTTTTAATTACAAGCAAAAAAGTTTGAAGGTTTGTGTAAGATATTATGAACACAACACTTAATCGTTGCAAATCATCTCATTTTTTTGCTGATAAAAGCAACTTGTTTCATTGATGAAACATCAAAATACATGTAGAATAAGAGTGTAGGAAATGGTAAAAAATATGAATAAAACTTTATTTGAAATGGAAGAACACGAAACAATTCAGAGCAAAAAAGATATGATTTTGTCGCTCTTTAATTCCGGCACGAAGGAAATCGAAACGATTGCGGCAATTTCCGGCGCAAAGCCGAGCTATGTCGGTTCCGTCTTGCAGAAAGAAGGTTTGATAGATAATTATTTT
Organism: Pyrinomonadaceae bacterium; assembly: GCA_050998795.1. Taxonomy (GTDB): domain Bacteria; phylum Acidobacteriota; class Blastocatellia; order Pyrinomonadales; family Pyrinomonadaceae. Next base: position 12,447 of record JBPCPU010000108.1, on the reverse strand, counting down.
GACCTCTATACTTCGACGGCGCATCCGATGAACATTTATTCAAAACATTTTCAGGGCAAACTTGGATTTAAAAATGTTTTCACGGCGCGTCAAAGCATTCGGAATTTAGAGCAGTCTTATAACTATTTTGCCAATCAGCAAGACCGCGCCGGACAGCATCACACGCTTGAAATGGCTTTGACAATGCTTGACCGCGCACGTTGGACGGGCAAACTTGAAGAAGCGGAAATCTATCGCCGCTGGCTGGTTGATAAATTGAGTAAGCCTTTCGTTGACAACGCGAAACCGATGGAGATTAAACAAGAAAAAGAAGAAAGAACCGATGAAGTTCGGCTAAAACTTGCAGCATAATTTTTTTTGCCAACCTTGTTTCACAGTTGAAACAAGGTCTTGTAAATAGTAAAATGGTGTTTCAACAAAAAATAAAAAGGGGAATTTTATGGCTTTAGAATTAGTGGAAAGTCCCGTGCGGCAAAACGGTTTGATTGTCGGACAAGCAACGCTTGAAGATGTTTCGGCGGAACTGAGTTTGCGTCCGAAATCTTTATCAGAATATATCGGGCAAACGAAAATTGTCAACAATTTGAAGATTTTCTTAAAAGCGGCTTTGCAGCGAAGTGAAGCACTCGACCACGTTTTGTTTTTTGGTCCGCCCGGGCTTGGCAAAACGAGTTTGGCGGTGATTATTGCCAACGAACTTGGCGCAAATCTAAAAACGGTTCACGCGCCGTCGGTGGAAAAATCCGGTGATTTGGCGGCAGTTTTAACAAATCTGGAAGAAGGCGACGTGCTTTTTATTGACGAAATTCATCGCCTTAAACCGCAGCTTGAAGAAATTCTTTATCCGGCGATGGAAGATTACAGTCTTGATTTGATGATTGGCGAAGGCGCGGCGGCGCGTTCAATTAAAATTGAATTGCCAAAATTTACGCTCGTCGGCGCGACCACGCGGGCGGGAATGATTACCGCGCCGCTTCGCGGACGTTTCGGCATCGTCAATCATCTGGATTTTTATCCGAACAAGGATTTGGAAATAATTATTCATCGCTCGGCAGAAATTTTAAGAGTAGAAATCGAGGCAACCGGCGCGGACGAACTTGCCAGACGCGCCCGCGGAACTCCGCGCATCGCCAATCGCCTTCTGCGTCGGGTGCGCGATTACGCCGAAGTTTTAGGCGATGGGCGCATTACCGGCAAACTCGCGCAACGCGCTCTTGACGAAATGGAAGTTGACCGTTTCGGGCTTGACGAAGTTGACCGCAAATTATTGTTGAGTATTATTGAGAAATTTGACGGCGGACCTGTCGGAGTCGGCACGATTTCCGCCTCAATCAGCGAAGACCGCGAATCAATCGAAGAAATGATTGAGCCATATTTGATTCAAATCGGATTTTTGAACCGCACGCCGCGCGGACGAATCGTAACCGATGCAGGTTATAAACATTTTGGTTTTGAGCCGCCGGTGGTTGAACAAATTCGGGCAATCGCAAGTTAAATCTATCTGAGATTTCAAATACAAAAAATAGGACGCGGACAAACACAGATAAAGCGGATTGATATGGATAAATCAATAAAAATAAATCCGTATCAATCCGCTTAAATCCGCGTTATCCGCGTTCTATTTTTGTTTTACTTCTCAGTTGTAGCAACAACCGAATTGCCTTCCGTATCGAGAATCATAACCGGAAGCCCAAGTTCTCTCAAGCCCGGTTCGATGGTTTTCCTATCGCCGACGACGACAATCGCCATTTTGTCCGGCGAAAGATATCTATTCGCCACGCGATTTACCTCTTCGATTGTTACGGCGTTGACCTTTTGAATATAGTCGTTGAAATACGTATCGGACAAATTGTAAATAACCAAATTTGCAAGTTGATTTGAAATTTGTCCGGTTGTTTCAAAGCCGCTCGGAAAACGTCGAATCAAACTTTGCTTGTTGTATTCGAGTTCCCTTTGCGTAACGGGAATTTCGCCGCGAATACCGCGAAGCTCCCGCATAAATTCGGCAACTGATTCCTTCGTTACGGCAGTTTGCACATCCGCTGAAGCCGAGAAAGGTCCCGCGCCGCGTCGGAAACTGTAGCCGGTTCGCGCACCGTAAGTGTAGCCTTTTTCTTCGCGCAGATTCATATTGACACGCGAGGTAAATCCGCCGCCCAAAATCGTATTCATCACTTGGAGCGGAATATAATCGGGGCTGTTTCGCGCAACACCGACTTGTCCGATTGAAACGACTGATTGCGCCGCGCCCGGTTTGTCAACAATGTAAATACCGGCTTTTTCCATCATCATCGCTTCCGGCACGTCAAACGCTTTAACGTCGCCCGTTGCCTTCCAACCGGCAAACGATTTTTCAAGTTTCGGCATTAAAGTTTTTTGGTCAACATCACCGACGACAATTAAAACCGCATTGTTCGGACGATAGTTTGCTTCGTAAAAATCAACCAAATCGCCGCGCGAGATGCCTTTCACCGACACGACATCGCCGGAAAGCTGTTTGCTGTATGGATGCGTTTTTCCGTAAAGAACTTTGTTGTAGACAACATCGGAAATCGAATTCGGCAAATCTTTACGCTGTTGGAAAGTCGTTAAAAGCCGCCCGCGATATTTTTCCAATTCATCGCCGGGAAACGTCGGATTAACTACTACGTCAGCGAAAATATCCATTGCCCGGTCAAAATTTTTCGTCAATGTCTGCATCGAGACATTTGCCGAATCCCAACCCGAACCTGTTCCTAAAAACGCGCCGATTGATTGCAATTGGTTGGCGATTTGAACGGCTGAACGAGTCTTTGTTCCGTCGTCAAGCAGAGAAGCAGTCATCGAAGCGACACCGGATTTTTCCGACGGGTCGAGCGTTCCGCCCGATTTTAAAACCAGGTTCATCGCAACAATCGGAAGTTCCGGCTGGCGAACAGTCCAAACTTCCAGACCGCTGGTGAGTTTCGATTTTTGAATCGCGGGCAGCGCGAATTTCGGATTCGGTCCCGGCTTCGGCAATTTTGCTTCCTGCGATGTAATTTTTCCGTCGTCTTTTTTCTTGTCGGAAACGGAAGTCGGACGGTTTGCCGCCGCGTTCATTTGTCCCGTATTGCCGGGCTGTGTGCGCGGAACAAAGTTCATCACAAAGCGGTCAGAGTTTAGATATTTGTTCGCCACTCTTTGAACGTCGGCAGGCGTAACCTGTCGGTAGCGTTCTAAATCGGCTTGGAAATAATCGGGCTTGCCAACGAAAGTGGCGTAATTATTCAACTGGTCAGCCTTGCCCAAAACATTTTCCAGACCGAAAATGCTTTGCGATTCGATGCTGTTTAAAGCGCGTGTCATTTCCTCAGCCGTCGGCGGCGTTTTTTTGATACGCTCGATTTCCATACCGATTTCGCTTTCGATTTCGCTCGGCGATTTGCCCGGCTTGGCGGTTGATTGAATTATCATCATTCCGCCCGCTTCCAGCGCGTAGTTAAACGCGCCGACATCTTGCGATATTTGTTTGCCGTAGACCAGATTCGATTGCAAACGCGAGCCGCGTCCGGCGGTCAAAATCGAGCCGAGCATATCGAGCGCGGCTTCGTCAGCCGAGTATTGCGGCGAAGTGTGCCAAACCATATAAAGACGCGGCAACTGCACGGCATCTTCAAAATTTTTGCGGACGACACCGTCCAATTTAGGCATCGCCGGATTCGGGCGTGTAATAGCCGCGCCCGCCGGAATCTTGCCAAAATACCTTTCCGCCAACGCTTTTGCTTGTTTCGGATTGAAATCTCCCGCGATAACGAGCGAAGCATTATTTGGCACATAGTATTGACGGAAAAATCCTTTCACGTCTTCCATCGAAGCGTTCGATAAATCTTCGAGCGAGCCGATGGTTGTCCAATTATACGGATGTCCTTGCGGAAACATTTGCGCGAAAATCTTTTCAAACGCCGTTCCGTAAGGCTGATTGTCATAACGCTGGCGGCGTTCGTTTTTAACAACGTCGCGCTGGTTGTCGAGCTTTTCCTGCGTCATCGCTTCTAAAAGTCCGCCCATTCGGTCGGCTTCCATAAACATCGCAAGTTCTAAAAAGTTAGACGGCACGACTTCAAAATAATTCGTGCGGTCAGGGTTAGTTGAGCCGTTGATATTTGCACCGGCTTCCTGCAAAGGCTTGAAATAATCGGCATCGTAGTTTTTCGAGCCTTGAAACATCATATGCTCAAACAAATGAGCAAATCCGGTGCGTCCGACGACTTCGTTTTTCGAGCCGACGTGATACCAGACGTTGACCGCCACAATTGGCGTCGAGTGGTCTTCGTGCATAATCACGCGCAAACCGTTTTTCAATTTTACTTCCTGATATGGAATCGGCGGCAGTTTTTCGCCTTTTTGGGCTGTGGCTATCGTTGTCATAAGTGAAACGAGGACGAGTAAAGTCATAAAAATGCTTTTAATTTTCATTGCAAACTCCTTTTGTTTTGGGAAAATGTAAAACACAAACTTTCGTTTGGCTTTATCTAATTGTAGATTTTGTTGATACGCAAGGCAAATGCAAAAGGTTTTAGTAAAGACTTTTTCCCAAAACCAACGCGGAGTTTTTCGAGCCGAAACCGATACAGTTACATAACGCAAAATTTACTTCGGCGTTTTCTTTTGCCTGATTCGGCGTGTAATCCAAATCGCAGTTTTCGTCTGCGACATCTAAATTTATTGTCGGTGCGATGATGTTTTCGCTTAATGCGAGAAGCGTTGCGCCGATGCCAGCCGCGCCGGACGCGCCTTGCGGATGACCGATTTGTGATTTCGTTGCTGACATCGGAATGTTGTAAGCGCGTGCGCCGAAGGCATTTTTGACGGCTTGTGTTTCGATGCGGTCGTTAAGCTGCGTCGAAGTTCCGTGCAGATTTATATACTCAATTTTTTCGGGTGAAACTCCCGCGTCTTCCATTGCCAGCGACATCGCCCGCGCCGGCTCAACACCGTTTTCTTCCAGACGAACACGGTGATATGCGTCGCAGGTTGAACCGTAACCGGCAATTTCCGCGTAAATTTTCGCATCGCGCCCGGTTGCGCTTTCCAAAGTTTCCAAAACATAAATCCACGCGCCTTCGCCCAGCACGATTCCCGACCTATCAGCCGAAAACGGGCGCGAAGCGCGAGCGGGCGCGTCGTTCCAATCGTTGGTTAAAACCGTCATCAAGTTAAAACCTTCTAAAATTCCACGCGCCAGCGGCGCATCAACTCCGCCCGTCAACATCATATCTTGCCGTCCAAGCGCGATATGCTGCGCGGCATAAAAAATCGCGTCGGTCGAACTTGTGCAGCCGGTCGAAACGATGTGCGAAAGACCGTGCAGACCGAAAAACATTGAAAGCTCGCTGGAAAGTCCGCCGTGCGTCGAAGCCGGAATCGTATAAACGCTTGCCTTGTTTTCTTCACCCGTGAACCAGTATTTATATTGCTTTTCGGTAAATGCCAGACCGCCGCCGCCCGTTCCTAAAATCACACCGAAGTTTTGACTTTCCCGCAGAGTCAGATTTTCGGCATTTATTTCTGCGTCCTGCATTGCCTCACGCGCCGCCCGAAGCGCAAGCGGAACGGTGCGCGGAACGTGCTTCCTATCCTTATAATTTAATTCGGCTTCCCAATCAAAATCCTGCACTTCCGCCGCAATTTTTACTTTTGAATCAGAAACGTCAAAACTTTCAATTTTACGAACACCGCTCACGCCGTTGCTTAATGCTTCCCAAAACTTCTCACGCCCGATGCCGATTGGCGTTACGCAGCCGAAACCCGTAATGACAACGCGGCGCGGTGTAATTTTATTTTGAAACATACTTTATTTTGAGAATAACACCTTAACAAAATCTACCGAAATAATTTTGAAAGTTTGATGCGTTTGACAGCAAAAAAGAATTGAAAAAGAAAAAGGCGACTTTTCAGCCGCCGTTCCAATTTTCATATTTTCATAGTAAAAAAAAATAACCGCAAAATACGCTAAATGACGCGAAAAATAATCTGTTTTTTTCTTTTCGCGTGTTTCGCGGTTAAAATCTCCGTTTAAATTCTTATTTGGGCTTTTATCACGCCCGTTCAAAAAACACATCTTCCAATTCCGGTAATGAAATCGGGCGAAACACCAGTTTGTCATTTTCCGCAAAAATTTCAACCAGATTTTCTTCGCTCAGTTTGCCTTGAATCAAGGCTTCGGAAAGTTCATCTTCAACATTTTTCTGCAAAGCGCGGCGAAGCGGTCTTGCGCCGTAACTTCTGTCAGCGCAGGTTTTGGCAATCAACCAGCGTTTTGCGTCTTCCGTCAATCGAATCTGCAAAGCGCGATTCGCCAGTATTTCGTTGAGTTTGCCGACTTGCAAATCAATAATCTGCATCAAATCTTCGTCTAAAAGCTCATCAAAAATAATGATTTCATCCAGGCGATTGACAAACTCCGGCGCGAAAGTTTTCTTAACTTCGCTCATCACTTGGTCTTCCATTTTCTGGCGCGAAGAATCCGCGCCGGTTTGAAAACCCATCGTGGCGCGTTTTTGGATAAATCTCGCGCCGATATTCGATGTCATTATAAAAATCGCGTTTTTGCAGTCAATCGTGTTTCCCTGCGCGTCGGTCAAAATTCCGTCTTCAAAAACTTGCAGCAAAACATTAAACAAATCGGGATGCGCTTTTTCGATTTCGTCAAAAAGCACAACCGAATACGGCGCACGACGCAGTTTTTCGGTCAGTTGTCCGCCTTCTTCGTGTCCGACATATCCGGGCGGCGAGCCGATAAATTTCGCAACCGTGTGTTTTTCCATAAATTCGGACATATCAAAACGAATCAGCGCACGTTCAGAGCCGAAAAGATATTCGGCGAGGCTTCGCGCAACTTCGGTTTTGCCAACGCCGGTCGGACCTAAAAATAAAAATGAGCCGACGGGTTTATTCGGATTTTTCAAACCTGCGCGGGAACGCCGGATTGCACGCGCCAGGGCGGAAATCGCCGGACGCTGCGAAATTATCCGCCGATGCAGTTCGGTTTCAATTTTCAGAAGTTTTTTTGCTTCTTCCTGTTTAATTGACTGAACCGGAATTCCCGTCCAACGCGCAATTACTTCTTCAACATCTTCTTTGGTAACTTCAATCGCAAAAAAGGAATCTTCCAGTGTTTTCAGTTCAAACGAGATGAGTTGGTCTTCGTTGGCGGCGGCGCGTTTCCAATTTTCCACCGTTTCCTTCCAGGAAGGTTCTGAAATCGCTTCCTTTTGATAACGCAGTTTGGCACGCGCTCCGGCTTCGTCCAAAACGTCAATCGCTTTGTCGGGCAAAAAGCGGTCTGGAATATAACGATTTGTTTGGTAGACGGCGGTTTCGAGTGCTTCTTTTGAGTAGCGAATCTGGTGAAACGCTTCGTATCTTTCGGCTAAACCTTCGACAATCCGCAACGCTTCTTCTTCATTCGGCGGCACGACTTTAACTGATTGAAAGCGTCTTTCGAGTGCGCGGTCTTTCTCGATTGACTTACGAAATTCGTTTGGCGTGGTCGCGCCGACACATTGAATCTCGCCGCGTGAAAGTGCCGGTTTCAAGATATTTGCCGCGTCCAAAGTTCCTTCCGCCGAACCCGCGCCGACCAAAGTATGAAGTTCATCAATGAAAACGATATATTGTTTGTGTTCTTTGAGTTCGCTCATAATTTTTTTGAGCCGTTCCTCAAACTGACCGCGATATTTTGTTCCGGCAACAATCAGCGACAAATCGAGCGACAAAATACGTTTGTTCTCAAGAAACGTCGGCACGTTTTTGTCAATAATTCTCTGCGCCAAACCTTCGATTATCGCCGTTTTGCCAACACCCGATTCGCCAATCAAAACCGGATTATTCTTTGTCCGCCGACACAAAATTTCGATTATTCTTTCGACTTCATTTTCGCGCCCAATGAGCGGGTCGAGTTTCCCTTCCGCCGCTTCGGTCGTTAAATCTCTGGTAAATTCCTGCAAATGCGGCGTTTCCGATTTTTCTTTGCCGATGGCGTAGAAATTCGTAAAACCGTTTTGCCGCGCCACTTCTTCGCGCACATCCTGCAGCCGCAAACCATATTGATAAAGAATTTCCGCCGCAATCGAACGGTCTTCACGCACCAATCCCAAAAGCAAATGCTCGGGTCCGATGTGCCGATTCTGCAATTGGCGGCTTTCTTCATTGGCGAGTGCGAGAATTCGCTTGGTTTCCGGCGCGAGATGCAGTTCGGCGGATTGCGGAATACGTTCGCGCAAAATGATGCGTTCTTCGACTTCGCGCCTGACGGCTTCGACCGTCAAACTGTTGCGAAAGGGGAAAAATCTCGCGGAAACGGTTTTGTCTTCGCGCATCAAACCCAAAAGAATATGTTCGGGCGAAATAACGTGCGAACCATATTGCAGTGCTTCGTAACGGGCAAAAAATATCACCCGCCGCGCTTTCTCCGTGTAGCGTTCAAACATAATATTACCGGCTTCGACTTTCTAAAATTAAAAAAACTGTGATAGATGAAGTCTGAACCTTATTGCCAAATTTTTCAAGTATTAAAATTTTCGAGACTTTTCTATATATAGTGGGAAATGACAAAAAAATCCACATTTATTGTGTTCTCAAATTTTCCAAAGGTTTGATGCGGCTTGCTTTTAATGCCGGATAGATTGTCGCCGCCAGACACAGCAAAAAAGCAATGAAAACAATCAGCAGGATATTGGTTAAATGCGGACGAAACGGAATATGTTCGAGCGAATAAACTTCCGCCGAAAGACTGATAATTTTGAAATAATTACCCAAAGCGCAGCCGAGCAAACCCGAAATAACGCCGCAAACAATTCCTATAAAACCCAAAAACAAACCTTCAGTTAAAAAAATAAAAATCAGACTTTTTGTTTTTGCACCGCACGTTCGCAGGATTGCAATATCCAATTTTCGTTCATTAACGAGAAGTGCAAGCGTCGTCGTGATGTTCAGCGCGGCGATAAAAATTATCAGCGAAATTATTGCCAGCGCGACTTTTCTTTCCAGACTGAGCGCGGCAAAAAGCGGTTGATTTGCTTCCTGCCAGTCTAAAACTTTGAAATTTTCACTCAAACTTGCGCGAATTTCGTCGGCGGTTTTGTCGGCTTCGTAAATATCTTTGACCGCAATGCTTAAAATCGTCGGCGTAAATTCCTTTTGTCCATTGAGTTTCGCAAAACTTTCAGGTGAAATATAAATCCAGTTTGAATCATATTCGTAAAGTCCGGTTTGAAATGTTCCGGCAATAACAACACGCGAGCGTTTCGGTTCGGTTTGATTTCCGAGCGTAAGAATATCTGCTTCATCACCCGATTTCAAGTTTGTTTTTTCGGCGAGTTTTATGCCAAGCAAAATATCGGTGGTCGGTGGTCGGTGGTCGGTGGTCGGTGGTTTATTGCTTGCTGCGTCCTGACTTTGGACTTTGGACTTTGGACTTTGGACTTTGGACTTTGGACTTTGGACAACCCGAAGAATCGCATAACTCGTTAAATCTTTCCCGACAATAAACGCGCTTTCGTAAGTTGTCAGCGAAACATCTTTGACGTTTTTTACTGTTTCGAGATTCTCTTTAATCTCGCGCCAATTAAAAATCTCTGTTCCGTCATTTGTAAAAACCGTAATATGCGCCGTGTTTGCAAGAATTTTGTCCTGCATTTCGTCGCTGAAACCACGCGCCAGCGCGTTGGCAATAATCAAACTCGCCACGCCAGCCGCAATGCCGATAACGGCAACCAGTGAAGTAAAACGCGCCAAACTTTTTCGTCGGGCGCGAAAATATGTCCAGGCAAGTTTTACTTCAAAAGGCATCGGTTAGATTGATGAATATAATACCATTAAACATTGTCTGTACCTTAGGAACAGTGCCAGCGTTCCTAAGGATTTTGTCAGTATCCCGAAGCCTTTTGACAGCTTCCTCAAGGGAGTTAGCAGGATTCTTAAGGAAGTTGACAGCCCGCTTGAGCGGCTCGGCAAATTGCTCAAGAGAGTTGAGAAATCTCTTAAGGGATTTGCCAACTCTGTTAAGGGATTTGCCAACTCTCTTAGGAGTCGAGCAAGACTCCTGAGTATTATTGGCAATTATGTATAAAAATGGAACGCTTTATGTTAAATAACTGGTAGTGAACTAAAAGTAATGCTTTGTAAATTGCCTCCAACTTTAGTTGGAGGGTTGGTCAACAAAAGATAGTCGGCTTTAGCCAAATTAAACAAAAAACTTTTCGTCGAAGGCGCAGTAAAGATGGTTGCGCTTCCGACGAAAAGTTTTCTTCGTTTCATTCGTAAAGAAAATGTTTTACTGTTTCCTGGTAAAATACATCTCCGAAGATTGTGTGCCGCGCGGTGATTCCGTATCGCGTGTAACTTTCAAAGTTTTGCCGCCGTCCGTAAGTTCCCAGGTTTCCCTGGTTGTTGCTGTCATTTCGCCCATTTGTCCGTTAAAAGTGCGGCTCGAAGTTAATTTTAATTTGCCGTCTTTCTCAAGCGTGGCTTTCAAAGTTGCTCCGGCACCCGGAATTCCGGGCGTTTCGAGTTTGGTTTCTTTTCCGTCAAGGCTGTAAGAAACGGTTTGCGTTCCGTCCATCATTGCACCGCGCATACCACCGCCAACGCGCCCTGTTCCGCCCATCATTCCGCCATTAACGTCAGCCCGCTTTTCTTCGGTTGGCGCACCGCGTTTGATTGTGCTTTCTACTTTTAATTCTTTGTCGGTTTGCGCGACGTTCATCGTTATTGATTCGACACGCATTCTCTTCGACATTTTACTTTTGGCTGCGTCTAATTCCCAAATTCCTGCAAAATTAGTTGTTTTCGTTTGATTGGTCGTTTTATCCTGCGCGAATACCGCGCCTGTCGCTAATAATAAACAAAATAACGCCGTTAAAACAGTTGTTTTTCTCATAAATTTGTACTCCTGAAAATCTAAAATTGAAATGTTTCCGCGAGTTAGACGCTCCGAAAGTTGATTTGGTTTCACGGAATTATAAAATTTGGTAGTGAACTAAAAGTAATGCTGAAAAAATCTCACCGCCGAGACGCAGAGTTTTCGCCGAGAGCCGCAGAGATTTCTCCGCGTTTCTCTGCGCCGACTCTGCGCCTCGGCGGTGAAAGCATTACTTTTAGAACACTACCTAAAATTTTATAAATGAATCCAGAGTTCAGGCTGAATTTTGTTTCTATTCAAAAAACAATCTCAAACGTGAACTCTTAAGCCTGCATTATTCATTAAGTTTCTGCTGTCAGTTCTTCGCGCCGATGAAGTTTGCTGTTGCGATAACCGTAAAGAATATAAATTATCAAACCGACGAGAAGCCAAACACCGAAACGCAGCCAATTGGTAATGCCGAGTTCGGTCATCAGATATAAACACGACAGCAAACCTAAAATCGGAATCAGCGAAAGTTTTTTTGTGATGCTCAAAATCGTCAAAGCAATTGAGAGAATGACGAAAAAGATAAACGGAATCTTATGCGAAAACGCGCCGAAAGCCGTTTCGTCTTTTTCCGGTTTGACGGTCGTAAAATATGCTCCCATTGATTTCAAACCTTCGGAATAAACTGCCGGATTCGTCAAGTTATTCATATCGAGCAAAGAGATTTGCGGTTCATTCTCCTTTTCGACCGGCAACGTCGCATCGGTTTTGACATCGGTTAAATCCGTCTTCAATGTTTCCGAAACTTCCGTCGTCGGCACAGGTTTATTTTTTTCGGCGATTGCAAAAACGCCATTGGCGTAGACGGCTAAAAACAGTGCAAAGATAAACAAAACGGGCAAAATAAATTGCGCGTTGATATACGGCACATAGCGCGTTCCGCTTTCCTTAAATTCCTTGTCCTTAAACAAAACTCCGGCGCAGACGACGACGAAAGCAAACAGCGTTCCGATGCTTGCCAAATCCGTAACTTCCGTCAAATTCATAAACAGCGCGGGAATCGCCACGACCAAGCCGGTAATAATCGTCGCAAACCAGGGCGTGTGAAATTTCGGGTGAATCGAAGAGAAAATACGCGGTAAAAGTCCGTCGCGGCTCATCGCCATCCAAAGACGCGGCTGTCCGATCTGGAAAACCAGAAAAACCGTCGCCCGCGCGATGACCGCGCTGATTGCGATAATTCCCGCAACCACGGGAAGATTCGCGCCTTCCGCGCCGAACACGAACGCCAGCGGATCGCCGACATCGAGTTTCGTGTAAGAAACCATTCCGGTTAAAACCAGCGCGAGCGCGATATACAAAATCGTGCAGATAACCAGCGACAAAATCATCGCAATCGGCAAATCGCGGCGCGGATTTTTACATTCTTCGGCGGTCGTCGAAAGCGCGTCGAAACCGATATACGCGAAGAAAACAGCCGCCACGCCTTTCATCACGCCTGATATTCCGTTCGGCGCAAACGGCGACCAATTTTCAGGATGAACGTAGAACGCGCCCAACAAAATCACGAGCAG
>JBPCPU010000138.1:0-5162 GCA_050998795.1 Pyrinomonadaceae bacterium | reverse complement strand
GGTAAAAATCGCGCCGAGCGTCGAAGGTTTGGACATCGTGCCAAACGGAAATACGATTTCTATTCAAGGGTATAAAAAAGGACGCACGACTTATAAGGTAACCGTTGACGGTGCGCTCAAAGACATTTTCGGGCAAACTTTGGGACAAACCGCGACGGCGACTTTTAACGTCGGCGCGAGCGAGCCGGGACTTTTCGCGCAAGGCGGAAATATGGTCGTTCTCGACCCGACAGCGAAGCCTGCGTTTTCAATTTATTCGACGAATTACAATTCCGTCAAAGCGAAAATTTATTCTGTTCAGCCGCAAGATTGGGCGCAATTTCAGGCGTATGTGCGGCGTATAAATTATGACGACAGCACGAAACGTCCGACGATTCCGGGGAAATTGGTTGCGGACAAAACCGTTTCGATAAAAAATTTACCTGATGAAATGGTCGAAACGCGCATTGATTTGAGTGAATTTTTAACGGGCGGTTTCGGGCATTTAATCGTAAACATCGAACCCATAGAAGATTCGAGAAAAGCCGTTAATGTCAGACATTACAATTCGCGTATTTTTTCGTGGGTGCAGGCAACGCAAATCGGACTCGATGCGTTTGTTGACAATCAGGAATTAGTCGGTTTTGCAACCGAACTCAAAACAGGCAAACCGCTGACCGGCGTTGAACTTTCGATTTATCCGAACGGGAAATCAGTTAGCAGTCAACAGTCAACAGTCAACAGTGAAAATAATTCCTGGTGGAATTGGTTGACAAGTTGGGGAAGTTCCGAAAACTCAGTCAACTCAGTCAACTCGGAAAACTCGGAAAACTTTACAGAAACCGAAACAATCGAAGAAGCGCAGACAAATCGCACCACCGAAAACGGAATTTTGCGTTTGTCTTTGCCTGATTCGCAATCCAAAACGCAGAACATTTTGATTGCGCGAAAGGGAAATGATGTCGCATTTTTGCCCGAACAATCTGATTATTACTGGCAGGATTCAGGTAATTGGTATCGGAAAGCGTATAGCGACAGTCCGCGCTGGTTTGTTTTTGACGACCGCAAAATGTATCGCCCGAAGGAAGAAGTTTCCGTCAAAGGTTATATTCGCAAAATTGAAGGCGGAAAACTCGGTGATGTTGCCGGAATCGAAGACACGACTGCAAAAATCACTTATAAATTAATTGACGCGCAGGGAAGTGAGATTTTGAAAGGCGAAACAAATCTGAATGCTTTCGGTGCTTTCGATTTCAAGGTCAAACTGACCGACAATATGAACCTCGGCAACGCGAGTTTGCAAATGGGCAGAAACGGTTCATACACGGAGTTTTATCATAATTTTCAAGTGCAGGAATTTCGCCGTCCCGAATTTGAAGTTACGGCAAAAGTTGATTCGCAAGCACCGCATTTTGTCGGCGGCAAAGCCGATTTGTCGGTTGAAGCGAAATACTACGCGGGCGGCGGACTTGCCAATGCCGAAACGAATTGGACGGTAACTTCAACGCCGACCAATTACACGCCGCCGAATCGCGGAGATTTCACCTTTGGAAAATGGTTTCCGTGGTGGCGCGGCGGCGATAATAATTACGGCGCAACGACGACGCAAACTTTCAAAGGCGTAACGGACGCAAGCGGAATTCATCGCTTGAAAATTGATTTTGAATCGGCAAATCCGCCGCGTCCTTATACGGTTTCGGCTTCGTCGAGCGTGCAGGACGTGAACCGGCAAACGTGGTCAAGTTCGACATCTCTGCTCGTTCATTCGGCGGATTTGTATGTCGGTATCAGAACGCCGCGAACCTTTGTGCAGAAGAATGAAAATATCGAAATCGAATCAATTGTTGCGGACATTGACGGCAAGTTGATTGCCAACCGCGATGTTGAAATCAAAGCCGTTTTGAAAGATTGGACGTTTGACAAGGGAAGTTGGAAAGAGGAAACAATTGACGAGCAAACCTGCAATATCAAATCAACCGAAAAACCTCAAAATTGTAAATTTGTCGCCAAAGCGGGCGGAGTTTATACGATAACGGCTCGCGTGATGGACGACAAAGAACGCTTTAACGAAAGCGAAATCACGGTCTGGGTGGCGGGCGGAAAAACGCCGCCGAAACGCAATGTCGAACAGGAAGAAGTTCAGCTTATTCCGAACAAAAAAGATTTTGTGCCGAATGATGTGGCGGAAATTCTCGTCCAATCGCCGTTTGTTCCCGCCGAAGGAGTTTTGACTTTGCGGCGCGACGGCATCGTTAAAACCGAGCGTTTCACGATGAATGAATCAACCACGACGCTCAAAATTCCCTTGCAGGAAAAATATCTGCCGAACATTATCGCGCAGGTTGACCTTGTGGGCGCGACAAGTCGGAGCGCGGACATCCTGTCCGCAGTGAGCGCGAAGCGCGAAAACACAGAGGCGGACAGGATGTCCGCGCTCCCGGTGGCGAAACGTCCCGCGTTTGCCAGCGGGCAAATCAATCTTCAAATCTCGACAGATTCGCGCAAATTAACCGTTTCGGCTGAACCGACGGCGAAAACCATCGAACCCGGCGGCACGACGAAAATCAATGTCGAAGTCAGAGACAATACGGGCGAACCCGTCGCCAACAGCGAAGTCGCGGTCGTCGTGGTTGACGAAAGCGTGCTTGCGCTGACAGGTTATCGCATCGGCAATCCGCTTGATGTTTTCTACTCGTTACGCGGCGGCGGCACGACGGATTATCATTTGCGGAAAGATATTTTGTTGGGAAATCCAGAAGATGTAAAACCGCCGCCGCCGCCAAAAGAAATTAGCGGTGGAGTTCTCAACAGTAGGCAAATCCAAAACTTACCGATGGCAGCAAGAAGTATGAAATCGGAAATTAGTGCGGATGCAGTAAGCGAGAACGAGGTTATTCGACTAAACCAAACAGGTTATCTTAACCCGCTTGAAAAAGAAGCACAAAATCCAATCAATCTCCGCACAAATTTCAACGCATTAGCTTTGTTCGCGCCGTCGGTCAAAACCGATTCAAACGGCAAGGCGACGGTTGACGTGAAATTGCCTGACAATTTGACTCGTTACCGCGTGATGGCGGTTGCGGTTGATATTGGCAAGCGGTTCGGTTTAGGTGAATCGAATCTGACGGCGAAACAGCCTTTGATGGTTCGCCCAAGTGCGCCGCGCTTTATGAATTTCGGCGACAAAATCGAACTTCCGGTCGTCGTTCAAAATCAAACCGATAAGGAAATAACGGTAGATGTCGGAGTTCGCGCCACGAATGCGACTTTGACGGCTGGCGGCGGACGCAAAGTTACGATTGCGCCGAATGACCGCGCGGAAGTTCGTTTTCCCGTGGCGGCTGACAAAGCGGGAATTGCCCGATTCCAATTCGCGGCAACGGCGGGCAAATTCTCGGACGCGGCGGAAATCGAATTGCCCGTTTGGACACCGGCAACGACCGAAGCATTTGCAACTTACGGCACGACGGACGAAAACGGCGCGATTGTTCAGCCGATTCAAGCACCAAATGATGTTTTCCCGCAATTCGGCGGTCTGGAAGTTACGACTTCTTCGACGCAGTTGCAGGAATTAACCGATGCGTTTATTTATCTTTATCGTTATCCGTATGATTGCACGGAACAAATTGCATCGCGGATGATTTCGATTGCCGCTTTGCGCGATGTGCTGACGGCGTTCAAATCAAAAGATATGCCGTCGGCGGCGGAAATTGAGATGAGTTATGCAAAAGATGTCGAAATTTTGAAAGGTCGGCAGCGCGAAGACGGAAGTTTCGGCTTGTGGTCGCGCAACCGTGAACGCTACGAATATCCGTTTTTGACGGTTCACGCCGCGCACGCGCTTGCGCTTGCCAAAGCGAAAGGCTACAAAGTGCCGGACGATATGCTCAACAAAACGAAGCCGTATCTGAAAAATGTTGAAAAGCATTTCGACGAATGGCACAGAAAATCGCCGCAGGTTCGCTGGACAATTTCGGCGTATGCGCTCTATGTCCGCGATTTGACGGGCGATAAAGACGCGGCAAAAGCTAAAAGATTGCTTGCCGAAGCGACAATTGAAAAAATGCCGTTTGAAGCGTTGGGTTGGATTTTGTCGGTCTTAGCTGACGATAAAAATTCAACAGTCGAAGTCGAAAACATCAAACGCTTTTTGATGAATCGGACAACCGAAACCGCCGCGTCTGCGAATTTTGTTACGAATTACGGCGATGCCGAATGGCTGATTATGTATTCAAACCGACGCGCCGACGGCGTTCTGCTCGAAGCATTGCTCAAAGCCGACCCGAAAAATGATTTGGTTCCAAAACTCGTGCGCGGTTTGCTCGACCATCGAAACAAAGGCGCGTGGTCGAACACGCAGGAGAATGTATTTATTCTGCTGGCTTTGGACAAGTATTTTAATACGTATGAAAAAGTTACGCCCGATTTCGTTTCCCGCGTGTGGCTCGGACAGACTTACGCGGGCGAACAAATTTTCAAAGGACGTTCGATTGATTCAAATCTATTAAATATCCCGATGTCTTACTTAATGGAGCAGAACGGCGCGGCAAATCTGATTATGGATAAGCAGGGCGCGGGACGGCTTTATTATCGAATCGGAATGAAATACGCGCCGAAGAATCTGAATCTGCAACCGGCGGATTACGGCTTTACGGTTTTGCGAACTTACGAAGCGATTGACAACGCCGAGGATGTAAAGCAAAACGCCGATAATTCGTGGACAATTAAGGCAGGCTCGCGCGTCCGCGTTCGTTTGACGATGGTTGCACAAGCGCGTCGTTATCACGTTGCGCTCGTTGACCCGCTGCCTGCCGGCTTGGAAATTCTTAACCCGGAACTCGCAGTGACGGAAGCAATTCCCGGCGACAATGGCGGAAATACTTCGGTTGTCGAATACGGCTCGCAATCTTACGGGCGCGGTTATTACAATTGGCGTTGGACGTGGTTCGAGCATCAGAATTTCCGCGATGAACGCGCCGAAGCATTTTCATCGCTCCTTTGGGAAGGCGTTTATAATTACACTTACGTAACTCGCGCAACCACGCCCGGACAATTCGTCGTGCCGCCCGCCAAAGCCGAAGAAATGTATCATCCCGAAACTTTCGGGCGCACGGGAACGGATTTTGTCAGAGTTGAATAATTGAGGAAACAGCAAATATGAAACTGCCGAATCACGAAAAAGC
>JBPCPU010000261.1:0-21452 GCA_050998795.1 Pyrinomonadaceae bacterium | reverse complement strand
AAAAACCGGACACAATTTTAATGAAAGAGGCAATCGAAGAAGTCAAAGAAAGAATCAGCCAATTAGGGAGTATCCATCAGAGGAAAGTTGCTAATTCTACTACCTAATTGGCGAAGGTATTGTTAATATAAATCTAATCTATAAACTTCATCAAAAGTTGTTGAAGTTGTAGGAGAAAGACTTTTCAAATTATCAAATCTAACTTTGTTCTTTTCATCACTCATATCGCTCAGAACTTTTTTTTTGTCCAAATATTTATTCATATTAAAATCAATTAGAGTCTTTGATAAGCCACCTTTTTTTCGGAAGTATGTCTGAGTCGTATTTACAACAATCCCTTCTTCAGCATCAAAAGCAAAGGTTAGATCGGTTTGATCACTTCTTTTTTTGAATATGTAATTGGCTTTTCTGTCTAAGTCCATAAAATTGAAAATATAAAGATGTGTAAACTCATGAGTTATAGATTCGACTAAACCTTCTCTTAAATAAGACCAATAGTTTTTTAGATTGTCTGTGAATCCATAAATTTCTTTGGGTCTATCAGTTTCATAGTTTATTGAAACAAGTCCATTCACTGTATTTTCATAGACTTTTACAGTTCCATAATCAATTGTTGGATCATTTGCAAATTTTCTATTCCATAAACTTCCAGCAATTTTCTTAGGTGATTTGTCAAAAGATATTATTGGTACGAAATTGGTTAAATTAGGTTGGAGTGCAGAAGGATTTAGTCTGTTAATGTTTAATCCCGCAGTTTTTTGATTTTGATTGGGTTTAATCAAGTAAGTATATGCTTCTGGATATCTCCATTTAAGAATTTGAATTGCTCTTGCGGCAAAAAATACATTAAGATAGCTTTTAGGGGTTTTGTCAGGAACTAATATCCAAATACCATCAAAGTTGAAAATCTCCAACTCTGTATTAATCATTGGCATGTTTAGTTCAAATGAAGCAACATCAAAATTAATCACGTCTTTAGGATTTTTTCTTCCACGGTATTCTAACTTTCCTAGATTTATCGGAATATCAATATCCTTAGTCATCGAATTATCCAAAAATTTCTTGATTCGATTATCGATTTCTTCCGTTGTTAATGAGTCTTGGTTAAAATCGTTTTTAGTTTTTATATCTTTTATTTCATTAATTTTCTTTTTGCCTGAAAGATATTTTTGAAATAAATCATATTTTTGTGGATAAACAAACTGGTCAAAAGACAAAATCGTTACTATTAAAATACAGAATTTCAAAGCTATTTTTTTATTTGTTAACATTGTGTTTTGGTCTCCTTTTACTTTTTTAGGTGTGTAATTCATTTCGAGCAAAATTAAAGATATCTTACAGCATTTCCATAGTTGTTCAAGTTTTGTTTTTAGAATGCCGGTTCTTCATAAATGCCGTAAACATCACGAAGCGCAACGGAAATTTCTTCAACCGTCGCGTAGGCTTTGACGGCTTCAATCGTTGCGGGCATCGTGTTTTCGTTTGACTGCGCGGCACCTTTGAGTTTGTCTAAAGCGTTGGCAACCGCGCCGTTGTCGCGTGTTTTCTTTGTTTGTTCGAGCCTTGAGAGTTGATGCTCGCGGACGTTTTCGTCAATTTGCAAAATCTCGATTTTTGAAAATTCACCGTCCATTGCGTATTTGTTCACGCCGACGATGGTTTGTTCGCCACGCTCGACGGCTTTTTGGTATTGATACGCCGATTCCTGGATTTCGCGCTGCGGAAATCCGGCTTCGACGGCTTCGACCATTCCGCCGAAACCGTCAATTTTGTCGAAATAATCAAAACAGCCGTCAACCATTTTCTGCGTTAAAGATTCGACGAACCACGAGCCGCCGAGCGGGTCAACCGTGTTCACCACGCCCGTTTCTTCGGCGATGATTTGCTGTGTTCGCAAAGCAATCAACGCGGCTTGGTCAGTCGGAAGCGCGAGTGCTTCGTCGTAAGCGTCGGTGTGGAGTGATTGCGTTCCGCCCAAAACTCCGGCTAGTGCTTGAATCGCCACCCGCGCGATGTTGTTAAGCGGCTGCTGTGAAGTCAACGAAACTCCGGCGGTTTGCGTGTGAAAACGAAGCTGCATCGTGCGCGGGTTTTTTGCGCCGAAACGCTCTTTCATCGCCCGCGCCCAAACAACTCTAGCGGCGCGATATTTGGCAATCTCTTCAAAAAAATCGTTGTGCGCGTTAAAGAAGAAAGAAATACGCGGCACGAATTCGTCAACATTTAAGCCGCGCTCGACTCCGTATTGGACATATTCAACGCCGTCGCGCAAAGTAAATGCCAACTCCTGCAAAGCCGTCGCGCCCGCTTCCCGAATGTGATAGCCCGAAACGGAAATCGGATTATATTTCGGAACGTGATTAACGCAATACTCAAACGTATCAATGACGAGTTTCATTGCCGGTTTTATCGGATAAATCCATTCCTTTTGAGCGATGTATTCCTTCAAAATATCATTTTGCAGAGTTCCCGAAATTTTATTAAAATCCGCGCCTTGCTTTTCCGCCATCACGAGATACATCGCCAAAAATATCGAAGCGGGCGCGTTTATTGTTTGTGAAACAGTAACCTGGTCAAGCGGAATACCATCAAAAAGTGCCTCGTAATCGGCAAAGGAAGAAATCGCTACGCCGCACTTGCCGACTTCGCCTTCCGATAAAGGTGAATCTGCATCCAAACCCATCAACGCCGGTAAATCGTAAGCAACCGACAAACCCGTTTGCCCTTGCGACATTAAATATTTAAAGCGTTTGTTAGTTTCTTCAGGCGAAGAGAATCCGGCAAACTGGCGCATCGTCCAAAGCCGTCCGCGATAACCGGTCGGATGAATCCCGCGTTTGTAGGGAAATTCGCCCGGAAATCCGATTTCGTCCAAATTTTCCGTGTCGGCTGCGGTATAAAGTCGCTCAACCGGTTCAAGTGAAACACCTTCAAAACTCTTTTTTCGTTCCGCTGTTTTGTCTAAAACCTTCCGTAGAGTTTGCGTTTCCCAACGCTCGATTTCCGCTTTTTTCTCGCTTAATGCTTCTTTTGTTTCGGTCATAAGTTTCCTCAAATTTTTGCTGCAACAATTAGTTTTGATTTTAATGCAGCAGAAGAAAAGTCGCAAAGAAAGTTTTTTGAATAAATCATAATTTATTCAATTTTCGTTTGACTTATCGCGCATCCAACTCTGTAATTTTTCTATATCTTTCGTCACCGTGCGCGAAGCGGCAAACAAAACTATTGTCAGCAACACGCTCAAAATCGGAATTGCATACATCGCCGTGTGCAAGCCTTCGGCGCGAAACGGTTCGAGCGCGGTTTGCGACAAATCTAAAACGCCTGCCGTCTGTGCGGCGCGTTTCGTGAAAAAATCGCTCAAAATTCCCGTTGCGTAAGGTCCGAGCGACGCGCCCAAAACATACATCGCAAAAAAATAAACAGCCATCGCCGTGCCGCGTAAGCCCGGCTCAACAATATCTTGAATCGTCGAATAGACGGTCGAATAATAAAAATACATCAGCGCACAACCCGTGCCCATTAATACTAAAAACAGCGTAGTTTCGCCTTTTGCCTGTCCAAGCGCGAAATAAAGAAACGGAATTGAAAACAGAATCGCCGTCGCTCCGACAAGCATTCGCCCGTTTGTCCGACGCTTCATCACGGCATCGCCGATAAAACCGCCGATGAGTAAGCCCGGTGCGCCCATAATTCCATAAACAATCATCGAAACGAAGTTGGCGGATTGAATATCCGCGCCGTGATAGCGCATCAAAAACGGCGTGATGAACGCGCCGATGGCATACATATTAAAGTTGTGAATTGCGCCGGAAATGATGAGCCAGCGCATCGTCGGCGTAGCGAGAATCAAACGATACGGCGAGCCGTCGCGTTTTTGTGCGCCGATGTCGTGCTGCTCGCTCGCGCCGCGTTTCGGTTCTCTGATAAATAAAACCGCAATCGCGCATAAAATTCCCGGAATTCCCGCGACGAAAAAAGCCGCCCGCCAGCCATATTCTTTTGCAATCGTTCCGCTGACGGCGAAACTTAAAGCAACGCCGACGGGCAGCCCAAGCATAAAAATCGAAAGAGCTTTCGCCCGCCAACTTGCCGGAAACAAATCGCCGATAAGCGACGTCGCCGCCGGAGCGCACGACGCTTCGCCGACACCGACACCAAGCCGCAAAGCGAAAATCTGCCAAAAATTTTGTGCCAAACCCGAACCGACGGTTAGCAAACTCCACACGAAAACGCCGACGGAAAGAATGCTTTTACGCCCGATTTTATCCGCCAATCTTCCCAAAGGAACGCCGACAAAAGCATACAAAAGCGTAAAAGCCGTACCGAGCGCACCAAGCGCGGCATCGCTCAAACCGAATTCTTTGCGAATCGGTTCGCCGACCGCGCCAAGAATTTGGCGGTCAAAAAAGTTCATCGTGTTGATGGCAAACAGCACGAATAATGCAAACCAAACGGCTGATTTTTTTTCGTTCATAATTATTTAAGATTTAAGATTCAAGATTTAAGATTCAAGATTTAAGATTGAAATCTTGAATCTTAAATCTTGAATCTTGAATCTTAAATCTAAGGACGATTGCGCCCAAGTTGTTCGTGCGACGAAACCCATTCGTCGGCAATAACGGCAGTTCCCAACGAAAGTTCGCCGCACAAAACGGTTGCCGCGACGATTTCCGCAAACTTCATCACTTTGCCCGCGCCATAACAATCCATTATTTCCAGACATTCGCGCTGTGTCGGAAGTCCCGTTCCGCCGCCGTAAGTCGCCACAATCAAAGACGGCAGCGTAATCGAAAAATAATAATCGCCCGATTTGGTAATTTCCGCATAAACCGCCGCCGCCGAAGATTCGGCGACATTGGCGACATCTTGACCGCAAGCAATAAACATCGCCGTGATGCCGTTGGCGGAATGTGCGCCGTTGTTATTCACGCCCGCGAGATAGCCGCCGAGTTGTGAAGTCAGCCGCGCTTCAAAAATCTGCCCGACCGAAACGTGCATAATTTCTTTTAATGTGTTTGCAGAAATCGTCGCTTCGGCGATAACTTTTTTGCCGCGCGTGTGAAGCGTGTTCACCCAGGAAGTTTTTTTATCGGTGGCAAAACTGCCTTCGAGTTGATAGCGTTCGATTTCAGGTCGCACCGACATAATCCAATCGCAAGCGGCTTTCGTTGCTTTAGTAACCATATTTTGACCGCCTGCGTCGCCCGTCGTGAAATTAAAACGCAAATATAAAAATCGGCTCGCGGGAAATTGCTGAATGTCGCGCAATTTACCGACGCTCGTTGTCGTTTCGGCTTTCGCTTTGATTTGGTTGAAACTTTCCTTTATCCAAACACCGAATGTTTGCGCTTCACGCGCCGACGGGAAAACAAAAACCGGAGCGCGTTGCATCGCGTCGTCAACCACCGTCGTCGTTACGCCGCCCGATTCTTTGAGAAGTTTCATTCCGCGATTGTAGCTGGCAACCAAAGTTCCTTCCGTCGTCGCCAACGGCACAAAGAATTCGCCTTTCGCAAATTCGCCATTGACGAGAAGTGGTCCCGCAAGTCCAATCGGAACTTGTGCAACACCGATAAAGTTTTCGATGTTGCCTTGCAAAACATTCGGTTCAAACGAAAATTGCCCGACGTGATTTAATTCAACATTGATTTGTTCTTTGACAAAATCCCGTCTTTTTGCGGATGCTTCGCGTGTATAATCGTTTTCTTTGTTGCGCGGAATTTTTGCAGTCATTTAGTTATTAAATTATTCGCCGACCAGAAAAAGTGCTTGATTCAAAACTTTGTCGGACAGATACATTCCGTTTTGTCGCAGTTTTTCCAAAAGCGGACGCGCGGCGGGAATTTCACCGCGATTTTTTGCCGTCAAAATCAAGCCCAAAGTTCCGCGCACGGGAATTCGCAAAGCAGCGGCGCAGCGTCTTGCCGCTAAATCGTCAATAATCGCTTCCGTTTCCGTGTTTGCCAAAGCCCACGCCAAAACGGAAGATTCGCCTGCGCCCAAACTCCAAGCCAGAATTTTCGGCTGAATGATTGGCGTTGGCACAACTTTTAACCAATTGGTTTGCCGAATCGCTTGCGCTGTAATATCGCCTGTGCCGCGTTGTAGAATCTCGGCGGCGACGGCTTCCGGCACGACAATTTCCGGCGAAATTATCTGCAATAAATCAAGCAAACCAGACCGCGACAGATAAATAATCGGCGAAGCGTTAATGACGGGATTTTCAGCCACGCGCTAACTCCTGTTTCAAATCTTCAAAATCAACGACAAAGGCTTCCGCGCCTTCACGGGCGAGTGCGAGCAGAAAATCCGTGCGGTCGAGTCCGGCGAGTTGGGCGGCTTTTTCCTGCGAGATTTCACCTTTTTGATACCAATGAATTGCCGCCGCCAAACGTAGTTCGCGGGCAAATTCGGCTGGCGAACGGCGTAAGCCGGACAAAACTTCTTCGTCAAATGTCAGCGTTATTTCAGTCATAAAAATTATTATCTCACATTATTTTCTCAAACATTCGTATCAAAAACCCGTCCGAAATAATCCGAAATCTCGCTCGTTAATAATTCGCGTTTTCTTTCTTCGATTCCCGCAAGTTCTTTCGCCAATTGTTTCTTAAACTCAATCTGCATTTGCCGTGCGATTTGGATGCGCTGCGCCTGCGGCGAACCTGCGCCGTGCATTGATTCGGTTAAATAGCCGACGGCGTTTCTGCCGAGAGTCATATTTTCAATCAAGCGCAAAATCCGCATCCGGTTTTCGGTCGAAACATCGGCACGACCTTTCAGATATTTTTCCAAAAGATGCCCGACTTCTTCGCTCCGAAAATCCTTTTCCGACGGCAACGTAACAACCAGACCGCCAGCTAAATCCTGCGCCAAGCGTCCGATTTCGTATGGCATTTTGGTAACGTGATGTTTGCAGACGTTGGCAATCATATCGTCGTTTAAGAAAGCACCGGATTTTGTCGGTTTCGATTGATACGACGAAGCAATTCCGGTTGCGTAAATCGTTTCATTGAGATGCGTCATTTCAACGAGTTTGTCTTTGATATGCGAAACTTTCTCTACGCCGTTGTATTCGGCAATCTGCGCCGCCGCGCCGATAAGCACATCACCGACACCGCTTTTGCAGACATACGAACGGCGATGATAACAGGTGAATCTCTCAACCAGCATCGAAGCAAAATCGGTTTCGCCGTTCATAAAAATCAGTTCGTTCGGAATAAAAACATTATCCAAAATAACCATCGCTTCCTGACCGCTGAAATTCGCGTTGCCTGCGTCAAGTTCGCCATCTTCCATCGAGCGCGTGTCGCACGATTGCCGCCCGTAAATATATGTAATGCCTTCGGCTTCGACCGGAATCGCGCCGACAATCGCGTAATCTTTGTCGTTTTCAGTCAAACGCATCGTCGGCATTACGATTAACCAATGCGAATTTAAACAGCCGGTTTGATGCGCTTTTGCGCCCGTAACATAAACGCCTTCATCGGTTCTTTTGACGACGTGAACAAACAAATCCGGGTCGGCTTGCTCGTGCGGCGCAAGGCTTCTATCGCCTTTGACATCGGTCATCGCGCCGCCGATAACGAGATTGTTTGTTTGCGCTTCTTTGATAAATTCTTTCAATCTTTCGTGATAATTCGTCTGATACTTCTCATCAATCTCGAACGTCGTCGAATATAAAGAATTGAGCGCGTCCATTCCGACGCATCTCTGAAAGCAAGTTCCGGTCAATTGTCCAAGACGACGCTGCATTTTATTTTGCAGAACTACGTCGTCGCGGTTCATCACGATATTTAGAAAGCGATTAACTTTTTCGCCTGTCAAATGCGATGTTGCGCTTGCCAAATCAGGTTCGCGCTGCGCCAAGTCGTAAGTTTCGGCAACGGCGTTGATGCTCGGACGAATCATCGGATGCCCGACAATATCTTCGACGAGTTCGCCGAACAGATAAACTTTAAGTTTTCGTCCGCGCAGGGAGTTGATGTAATCTTCGCCGGAAATGATTGGTTGTTTTTGCGCTGCCGTTTGTGCCGTCATAAATTTTTCCTCGTGCTGAAATTATAGTAAATCATAGCGAATTTTAAGGGAAATAAAGATGAGGAAGAAAAACCAGGACTAAGTCCTTTCAATATTGAATCAAACTTCCCTCGCGCTTCGCCCGCCCAATCGCCCGCCCGAAAACCCACAGCGAAAATGGAAGCAGCACGACGAGAAAAATTAGAAGCGTGATGAGCGGTGTTTCGACTTCGCTCAAACCTTTGCCTTGAATCAGCACGGCGCGGATGCCTTCGAGTCCGTGCGTTGACGGATTGATGTAGGAAATCGCTTTTCCGCCGGTTTCGCCGAGTGCTTCCTGCAGCATTTCCTTTGGAAAGAAAACGCCCGAAAAAAGCGCAGTTCCCGCGCCGAGAAGAATCGCAAAAGGGTCGCCGCGTTTGAACGCCATCGTAAAACTCGCCGATAAAATTCCCAGAGAAGCCAAAACTAAAGTCGTCAAAACCAAAAACACCAAAGCCAACAAAAAACTGCCTTTGTATTGCACATTAAAAAACAGCCAGCCGAAAAACAGATAAAGAAATGAATAAAAAGTTGCCTCGATGTATGACCAGGCTGAACTGGAAACCACAACCGTCGGAACATTTATCGGCGTGAGCAGAACGCTTTCTAAAGTTCCCTGCATTTGTTCCTGCCTGATTGCGTTGGCAAGCGCGGAAAATCCGACCAAAAAATAGTTAAGCATCGCCATTCCCGTCAACCACGCAGTCAGCGGATTTTGCCACTGTTCATATTGAGCAAGCGGAAAACCCGCGAAAATGCGCGAGATGAAAAAGAATGTCGTTACAATTCCCAAAATCCACAGAATTTTAATAAAAAACTCGACGCGGTAAGACAGCGCGAGTTGAAAATCGCGGATGATAAAAGCTCGGATGCGGCGCAAAAGAAACATTTTTCAGCTTAGAATCAAAATATGCACAAAGGCAAAATGTAAAAGTCAAGAACTGTCCATTTTGCGTATTCTTTATAGACTTTCTCAAAAACGGGAAAATAGACCGCGGATTAACCGGATTAAGCGGATTTTCGCCGATTTTATTTGATTCAATTATCCGGGAAAATCCGCCCAATCCGCGTCATCCGCGGTCTATTCCTAATTTTTCAAACAAATATTCAAAAAAAATGAGAAAGTCCTACTTTAAATTCCGCCCGCCAAATCTTCAAAGTCTTCGATTGACGGAAGTTCCGATAAATCCTTTAAGCCAAACTGTATCAAAAAATCTTTCGATGTGCCGTATTGCATCGGTCTGCCGACGGTTTGCTTGCGACCTTTGGAAATAATCAAGCGTTTGTCAAGCAGAGTTTTGATTGCCGAAGCCGACTGCACGCCGCGAATTTCCAAAATTTCGGGAACGGTCGCCGGTTGCTTATACGCAATCACCGCCAAGGTTTCAAGCGCGGCGAGCGAAAGTTTTGCGTTTGGGCGCGTTTTTAAAAATCTGCGAACTTCTTCGTGAAATTCGGTGCGCGTCGAGATTTGCCAGCCGCCCGCAATTTCGCGTATCTGCAAACCGCCTTCGCGCCGTTCAAATTCGTTTTTTAATTCTTCAATCGCGCTGTCAATCGTTTCTTTGTCTTCTTCCAAAACCTCCGCCAAAATTTTGACGGGAACAGGTTCGTCGGCGACAAATATCAAGGCTTCGACAACGGAAACTAATTCGACGATGCTGCGCGGCTGTTTTTCTTCGATTTCCAATTCCATCTTTTATCTGCGCCGCAAAAATGCACAAAACTCGCAAAAACAATTTAAATTTTTTCTTATTTTTTGTGTTTTCTGTGCATTTTTGCGGCTAAATTTTTCTCAAAATAATATCGCCGAAAACTTTCTCTTGCAGAAGTTCAACGCTTTCGGTGCGGACGATTTCCAAAACCGCGATAAACGCCAGAACGAGTTCTTGTTTGCTCTGCATTTCTTCAAAAAACGCACTCAACAATAACTCTTTCGCGCCCAAAATACGCTTTTTTAAGTTTTTTATCATATCCGACAAACTCATTTCTTCACGCTTGATTTCCATCTGAATTTCTTCTTTATGCCGTGCAAGAATTTTTTGAAAAACGGTTAGTAAATCGAAAACCGTCGCATTGACTTCGGCGTTGTTTTCGTCCGATTCAATCTGCCCGCGCGAAAAAACGGCTTGTTCGACGGTTGAGCGTTCATAAAGCATCTGCGCGGCGTTTTGAAATTTTTGATGTTCCAGCAAGCGGTCAACCAGTTCTTTGCGCGGGTCTTCAAATGTTTCTTCCGCTTCATCGAAAATCTCGCGCGGCAAAAGCATTTTCGATTTTATCTCAATCAATGTCGCCGCCATTACCAGAAAATCCGCCGCCAGCGCAATATCGAGCCGTTCAATCAAGCGAATATATTTCAGATAAGCATCCGTTATCCGTGCAATCGGAATGTCGAAAATGTTCGCCTGCTCTTGTTTGATAAGATAAAGCAGCAAATCGAGTGGTCCGGCAAATTCGCCGAGTTCGAGTTTGAATGTATCGCGCGTATCTCTGACAATATGCGGCTGCACTTTGTCGAAATCAAAAACAAGTTGTTCGGTTTGTTGTTCCATTAGAAGAATAATTTAACGCTAGTGGCGCAAAGACGCAAAGGAACGCAAATAATCAAAATTAAACTTACTTAAAACTTTCTCAAAAACGGGAAAATAGACCGCAGATGATGCGGATTAGACGGGTTTTCGCCGATTCTATTTGATTGAATTATCCGTCTTTATCCGCCCAATCAGCGTCATCCGCGGTCTATTCCTGGTTTTCCTATTTTTTAAACAAACGCTTTTCCTAAAATGAGAAAGTCCCATTACTATAAAAAACTTTGCGGCTTTGCATCTTAGCGGCTTTGCGTTAAAAATTAGCTCGTTTCACGCAAATAAATAATATAATCCGTCGAAGGCGGCGCAAAACCGTCATCACGCATCGCCGAATTAACTTGCCCGCGATGATTCATCGAATGAAAAAGTATGTGCGTCAGCAATTCGCGGAAATTATTTTGCTGCGGAACGCCTTCACTCGTTTTATATTTAGCGATTTGTCCAAGCCCTTCGTCGTCAAACCGTTTCAAAAGATGTTCGTAATTTTCAGCGTTTTCCTGTGCTAATTTTCCGCAGTCGTCAAGCGATAAATCCTGCCAGAAATCAAAACCAGTCGAATCTTTCCCGTAAAGCCGCGCAAAATATTCTTTTTCGGTAATCAAAATATGCGCCATAATTTGCCGCGCTCTTTCGCCTGACGAAGTTTTCAAAGCGGTAATCGTTCGACGATTTGCCCAATCGTTATAAATAAAAAGTTCGCGCAAATGTTCAATCGTGTTCATTATATAAAGTGGAAAAGTGAAAAAGTGAAAAAGGGTAAAAGGGTAAAAGGGTAAAAGGGTAAGAGGATAAAAGTGAAAGAGTGAAAAAGTATGGTTCATAATCAACCATTTACTTTTACCCTTTTTCACTTTTTCACTTTTCCACTTTTACCCTTTTTAATCTTGCGAAGCGTATTTTTGTAAATCTTCAAGCGAAACATAATTCAAAGATGCTTGATGCGTTGCTTCCAAAACGACCTGCGGTGCAAATCCCGCTTCCAACGCTTCCTGCCAGCGAAGTGCGACCAAACACCATTTATCGCCTTCCTGCAAACCCGGAAAGTTAAATTCCGGTCGCGGCGTTGATAAATCGTTGCCGCGAGAGCGCGAAAATTCGAGAAATTCATCCGTCGCCAGAATGCAAACCGTATGACTTCCGACATCATCCGCTCCCGTTTTACAAAATCCGTCGCGGTAAAATCCGGTTAAAGGTGTCAGGCAGCAACATTTTAATTCGCCGCCTAAGACATTTTTCGGCTTCGGTTTATGTCCGTTTCCATTCGTAATGCTCATATTTTATTTTTCAAATTTGTAATCGCGTTCGACCTTACAAATTTTTACGGCAAAAGATTGATACCAGATTTCGTAACCTTTTTGCTGCGCCAATTTGTGTTCGGCGTTTTCGTCCATTGGCGGATTGATTCCAAATCCCGCCAGTATGAAACCGTGATGCCGATTTCTTCACGCGCCGATTCGATACCGAGAAATCCGTCTTGCTAGTGTGCCAATTCGTCCATCCGCGCCGCCATTTCCGCATAACCGTTATCGCCTGCGGTCCTGATTGATGTGAAAATTACGGCGTAATACGGCGGCTTTGGCGTTTCTGCAATTTCAGACATTTATTTCCCGGATTTTATTAAGTCCAACGCTTTTTCGACCGGTCGCGCAAGCACGGCTTTATCGCCGACTTCAACAATCGGTCGCTGCAGAAGGCTTGGATTTTTGACAATTAATTTTATTACTTCGTCAGGCGAAGTTTCTGCGGAAATTCTATTTTCCTTGAAAGCAGTTTCATTTTTCCGCAGAACTTCAAACGGAGTTAAACTAGCTTTTTTCAATAAATCACGCAATTTGTCTTCCGTTAATTCATCCGTAAAATAATTTACATTTTCAAATTCGATGTTGTTTTCACGAAACAACCGCGCCAGATTTCGGCAAGTCGTTCAAGTCGGTTTTTCATAGACGATAATTTTCTTCGTCATATCTCTTACTTAATTGAAGGCGTGTGCAAATTAAAGTTATTTGATTTTCAACATTTAACCTTCGCAATAGCTGATAAATGAAAGATGATAGCTGAGAGATTTTTGACTCCTCATCTATCATCTGTTATCTATCAGTTATCAGCTATTCCGAAGTGATTTTCTAATTTGCACAGGCTTCACTTAATTTACTCCCATTCGTTTATAAACTATTTTCAAAGTTTCACTTGCCACGCTTCGCGCTTTTTCCGCGCCGTCCTTTAAGATTTTTTCTAATTCGGAATCGCTAAACTCTTTAACTTTTTCTTGAAAAGGTCGTAAAAATTCGACGACGACCTCGGCTAATTCGGTTTTGAATTGCCCGTAACCTTTGCCTGCAAAATTTGCTTCGCATTCTTCCGCGGTTTTGTTGGTTAATAATTGATAAATCGTCAGAAGATTTTTTATGGCGGGACGCGATTCATCAAAATTAATTTCCGTTCCCGAATCGGTTACGGCGCGTTTGATTTTCTTCGTAATTACATCAGCATCGTCAAGCAAAAATATCGAACCATTAGCATTTTCGTCCGATTTCGACATTTTTTTCGTCGGCTCTTGCAGCGATAAGATATTTGCGCCCACCGGCGGAATAAAAGGTTCGGGAACGATGAAAGTTTCGCCAAAATCACGATTAAATCTTTCGGCGACATCTCGTGTCAGTTCCAAATGCTGTTTTTGGTCGTGTCCGACGGGAACTAAATCAGTTTGATAAAGCAAAATGTCCGCCGCCATCAAAACCGGATAAGTAAAAAGCCCGACACCGACTCTTTCACTTTTACTTCTTTTGCTTTCTCCCAATATTTTGAAAACTTCAGGTAATGCCGGATCTTCTCGATGGCTTTCTAACCATTTCTCAATAGCGTCCAATGGCAACGCTATGTTGTTTTCAGAAAAAAACTTAAGCTCTCTCATAAATGAAGGAACATCTGAATTTTTTTCGCCATAAACTAATTCTTTTGAAGATTTTTCTTTGAACTGCGTCATTCGCTCAAGTTCGCCCATTCTCGAAACGCAACTTAAAATCCATGTAAGCTCGGTGTGTTCGGAAACGTCCGATTGAATAAAGATTGTCGAGATTTCAGGATTGACACCCGAAGCCAGATAAATCCGCGCCAAATCGAAAGTTTTTTGTTTCAAAACCGACGGATTTTGCGGCAGAGTTATCGCGTGAAGATTGACGATGCAGAAAAAACTTTCGTATTCTTCCTGCAAAGCCACCCAATTTTTCAACGCGCCGAGATAATTGCCGATATGCAGAGTTCCGGTCGGCTGTGCGCCGCTAAAGATGCGTTTTTTCATAAAATTTTAGGGTAGTATTTCACAATTTATGATGAAGATAAAACCTTCGGAATAGATGAAAGATGATAGATAATAGTTGATAGATAAATCAGAGTAAAATCTATCAGTTATCATCTTTCATCTATTATCTATTCCGAAGTAATTTATCTAAAAGTTATCATCATAAAATCTGAAACACCAACAATTTTAGCTAAGCAACATAAAAAGTCCGATGACAAAAGGCGTGATAATTAGTCTGAAAAGTCCCATATAAATAAAGAACATTAAAATCAAAAAGCCATATTGCTCAAGTAAATTCAGAATCGGTGCGAAACTTTCGGGTAAAAAGGTCGAGAGAATTTTACTTCCGTCAAGCGGCGGAAACGGCAATAGATTGAACACGAACAACGAAAGATTTAAGAGCATCAAATCGCCGACAAAGATTACCACCGGATTGGTGCTGTTGCCGAAAAATTCCTGAGGCATAAAACCCTGCGAAATCATAACTTTTGCCAACACAAATCCAATTATCAATAAAATCAAATTTGCCAAAACGCCCGCGATTGAAACCATCACGTTTGCCCATTTATAATTTGTCCAATTACGCGGATTAACCGGCGTTGGTTTTCCCCAGCCGATAAGCGGAATCGAGCCTAACGCGCCGCCGATTGCGCCGAAAATAAAGGCGACTATCGGAATCAAAAGCGTTCCAATCGGGTCAGTGTGTGCGACCGGATTTAAGGTTACGCGCCCCAACATATACGCCGTGTCATCGCCGAATTTGCGCGACATCCAGGCGTGTCCGGCTTCATGCGCCGAAATTGCAAGCAGCAAAACGACCATAAAGATTACTAAATGACTGACCAATTCCGCGATGTTTATTTCCATTTTTTTACTCCGTTTTTATTGTTTAGAGTCCACGCTATGGCGTGTTTTTATTATTAAAAATTGCAAACTAATGTCTGAATTCTAAACAAATTATCAAATTCACAAATTATTCTTTGATTAGTTTCAAAAACTTGCGAATATGTTGTTTTTACAAATAAATTGTGCCATTCTTTTAGCACAAAACAAAGTTCAGAATTCCAAATTCCAAGTTGAAAATTGAAAATCTGGAATCTGAAATCTGGAATATGAAGAATTACATCGTTTGCATTGCCAGCGAGTTCAAAGGTAGTGAATTTTTTGAAGAATGTCACGACGCTGATTGGCACGTAACTTTAGTAACACGCGAAAGTTTGCTCGATTCGCCTTGGTCCTGGACAAGTTTAAGCGGAGTTAAAACAGTTCCGAACGGTGCAGTTTCTGATGATTATGTTCGAGCAGTCGCTAATATTGCGGGTTTGCATCCGGTTCACCGGATTGTCGGAATTGACGAATTCGATGTTTTAACCGCCGCCAAAGCCCGCGAACATCTGCAAATTGAAGGAATGAGTAATTCACACGCTTTGCGTTTCCGCGACAAACTGCGGATGCGGAATCTCGCGTCTGAAATCGGCATTTTATGTCCCGAATTTGTCGGCGTTTTTAATCCCGATGAAATAAATACTTATTTGGACGAAGTTCCCGCGCCTTGGATTATCAAACCGCGCACGGAAGTCAATGCTTTCGGCATTCGCAAATGCGATACGAAAGAGCAAGTTTGGCAAATTTTAACTGAACTCGATGCACGGAACACCTGGCGCGACCATCCTTCGCAATTTCTTATCGAACGATTTATCGAAGGCAAGGTTTTTCACGTTGATTCGGTTATCGAAAACGGCAAAGTCGTTGCTTGCGGAGTGAGCGAATACGGAACAGCACCGCTCAAAGTTTCACATCAAGGCGGAGTTTTTACGACTTTTACGATTTCCTATAAATCAAAAGAACGAAAAGAATTAGAGAAATTAAACAAAAAACTTTTGAAGGGTTTTGAACATCATCGCGGCGTTTCACACGCCGAATTTTTGCAGTCGGCGGAAACGGGCGATACTTATCTTTTGGAAGTCGCGTGTCGCGTCGGCGGTGCGTATATTGCCAATGTTCTGGAACAGGCTGGCGGCTTTAGTCTGTGGCGCGAATGGGCAAAATTAACCATTGCTACTAAAGAAAATCCATACAAACCGCCGAAAATCCGCAAGGATTACGCGGGAATCGCGCTTGCTCTGGCAAAAGAAGATAAACCCGACACTTCCGCTTACGACGATAAAGAAATTGTCTATCGCGTTACAAAACCAAAGCACGTCGGTTTAATTTTTCACTCGCCGAAAAGTGAAAGAATTTTCGAGTTGATGGAGATTTATACTGAGAGAATTTCAAAGGATTTTCTTGCGGTAGCTCCGACCAAAGAAAGATACGATGATTGAATGTTAGTCCGATTAATTCTAAAAGCGAGTTGTAAAACAAAAAGTTCCGCATCGAAACGCGGAACTTTTTCTCTTTGAGAAGACTGGATGTCTCGTTTGATTTGTTGAAAAAAATCAAAGGCACGAAGCACACACAAAATCGCACCTGTAACGGCATAAATTTATCAGTGACTTCTTCACCACACCTACGAGGTTAGCTGTCGGGCTAGGAACGAAGAAGTGTCCCCGCGTTTTCTTTAGCTAAACGCTTCGCCCCGTGTTCTACGTAAAGTGCCGTAAAACTTTGGTTCCCCCGCGTTATTCTACGTTCAAAATAACTTCGGCGATAAGTTTTCAACATTCAATAATATAACATCTGGTTTTTGTTTTAGCAAGAAAACCTTGAAGTTTTTTATTTGGCTGGAAACAGTTGATAAAGCATAAGATAAACGATTACGCCGGTGAATGAAACATACAACCAGATCGGATAAGCATAGCGAACTGTTTGTTTGTGGCGGGCAAATTGCCCTGTAATGGCAAAAAACATCGCCCGCAGAACCAGTGGCAAAACTATTAACGAAAGACCGACGTGACTGATTAAAATAAAAAAATAAATATACCTGACAAAACCTTCGCCATAAAATTTATTAGCCGGATTTGAGATGTGATAAGTGATATAACAAATTAAAAATAATCCGCCTAAGACAAAAGCAATCGTCATCGCAATCCGGTGCAGATGAACTTTGCTTTGTTTAATAAAGAACAATCCGAAAAGCAAGACTATGGTTGTTAATGAATTTATAATGCCGATGGCGTGAGATAAATTTTTCGTCCAATCGCCGAGGTTTAATTTATTTGTAAAAGACAGCAAAACAGCAACGACAACCGGCACAACGACCGAAAGCGTGTTTATCAAAAACATTGATTTTTTTTCTTGCTGCACCTGTTATTTATTTCCAGAAACCGAGCAAAATGAACAAAACAATCCACAGACCGTCCATAAAATGCCAGTATAAACCGACGGCTTTCGAAATAGCCTGGCGTTTGGTTAGTTCCTCTTCGGAAAAGGTTCGATTCCAGGTCCGCAGCAAAATATAGCCAAGCACGAGGATTCCGCCGAAGACGTGAAGCGCGTGAACGGAAGTTAAAATATAGAAAAATCCCGCGTATGGATTGCTGGCAACATAAACGCCGCGCCGGACGAGTTGAAGCCAGGCAAGAATCTGCGATGAAATAAACATTCCGCCCAAAACGGTTGTTGCCAGCAGCCAATTTTTTGCTTTTGTTTGATTTTCGGACTGTAATGCGCTGTTTGAAATTTGGTAGCTCAAGCTGCTCGAAAAAATTAAAAAGGTGCTGACCCAAACCTGGAACGGCAAATCAAACGGCTTCCATTCGATTTCGCCTTTGGTTGCAATAACAATATACGCACCGATTAAACCGCCGAACGTCATCAAAACAACCAGCAGCAAAAACCACATTCCGACGCGAAATTTGTCATTTGGTTTTGTTTGAGTGTCTTCGTAAAAATCGTCTTTGTTGTTATCGCCTCCGTCGCTTCCGCCGCCGCCACGATTTTTTTTTCCGCCGTTTGAACCTGTTCCGCCGCTAAAAGTTGAGCGCAGTTTCCGCTTTTTTTCCTTTTCTTCGAGTGTTTCGACAGTTCCGATTTTCATAATGCTAAATTCAAATTTTTCAAATTTTATTGAAAACCATCAACAAAAAAATTAAAGGTAAATAAATCACCGAAACGAGAAGCAATTTTCGCGCTTTTTCATTTGTCTTGGCGCGTGCGGCACTGATGCTTGCCGACAAAAACCAAATTCCCAAAAGACTCGCGCCGATTAAATAAACCCAACCTGCCAAACCGATAAAAAACGGCGCAACGCTGACCGGCAAAAGCAAAATTGTAAAAATTACGATTTGTTTCGCTGTAATTTTTCCTTCCGGTTCGACAACGGGAAGCATCAAAATTCCCGCTTTCGCGTATTGCTCACGATACATCCACGCAATTGCCAAAAAGTGCGGAAATTGCCAAAGAAAAAGCATTGCGAACAAAATCCACGCGCCCAAAGTTATTTCATTTGAAGCAGCAGTCCAACCCATTAGCGGCGGCAACGCGCCCGGAATCGCGCCGATCGCGGTTGACGCGGAAGTGCGCGTTTTCAAAGGCGTATACAGCAAAACGTAGCCGACAATAACAATTAAACCGAGAATTGCCGTTAGAGGATTGACAAGAAAATTTAAATAAATTTCGGCGACAACGCATTGCAGAATACCAAAAATCAAGGCTTCATTCGTGGTTATTGTTCCGATAACCAAAGGACGTTTCGCCGTGCGTTCCATCAGCGCGTCGGTTTTTCGCTCCCACACTTGATTGAGCGTTGCCACTCCAAAAGCGAGAAGCGTGATGCCGATTATTGCATTGATAAAAACTACAACATTAAAACCTTTATCCGAACCGAGATAAAATCCCGCCGCCGAAGTCAAAACCAGCAAAAACGCAATGCGCGGCTTTGTCAATTCTAAATATGCCGAAAGTTTTTCGGTCAAACTAATTGTCTTTATTTCTTGTATTTCCGCCGTTACAATTTCCATCGAATTTTTGATAAAGTTATGCAGGTGAACAAAAGTTTAATGCCTTAACGGGAAGTTTGGAATCTATTCAAACCTAAAATTATCAAAAGATTAGGACGATTCCTAACTTTTTACTTTTTACTTTTTACTTTGTTCAAAGAATAACTTGCTCTTTTCAATTTTCCAAATACCAATATAGCAAACTAAACTTCTTTTTTTTAACAGACGAACTAATTTTTTCGCCAGATGACAAATAAATTCGGCTAAGATATGATTTTCATTATCTAAGTTATAAAAAAATGTCAGCCGCCGAAGAAACAATCAAACCAATCGCCAAAAAAAAGGCGCAAACAAAATCAACTCCGTTCTTAAATCGCACACTGGATTTTATAAGTTCGGTGCGTTTCGGAGTTGTTCAACTTTGCATTCTTGTCGTTTTCTCGATGGTTGGAATGATTTTTATTCAGCAAAACGTGCAAGGTTTTGATGCTTATTACGCATCTTTAACGCCTGCGGAAAAAATCGTCTATGGCTCGTTGGGAATTTTCGACATTTATCACAGTTGGTATTTTAATTTTCTGCTTCTCCTGCTTTCGCTCAACATCGTATTGGCTTCGATTGACCGTTTTCCTTCGGCGTGGAGTTATATTTCAAACCCGAAACTTGGTGCGACGCGAGATTGGTTGCTGAACCAAAAGCAAAATACAACGATAAAAGTAAAAGGCGCGGATGAAAAGGAAATTGCCGAAAAAATCAGCCAAGTTTTCAAAGCCAATGGTTTTAAGCCAAACATTACCAAGAGCAATAACATTTTCTATACAACTGACGAAGCCGGTAAAAAAGATTATTCAAAGACTGAAAACAAATTCAATTTGATTGTTTTTGGCGAAAGCGGAAAATGGAATCGGTTGGGCGCATACCTCGTTCACGTCGCGCTGTTGACATTATTTCTCGGTCATTTTGTCGCACTTCAAACGGGTTTTGATGCCGACGTGCGAATGATGCCCGGACAAGTTACCAATGAAATCCAGATGATTGAGTTCAATTTGGATAAGCAGGAACGCTACAATGTCGCCTTGCCTTTTACGATAACCTGCACGGACATTGAACAAAATCTGATTGACCCGAAAGGTTCGATTGCAATTAACAACACGCTCGACTGGCACACGCGCATCAACATTGACGACCCGCAATATGGCAAAATCAATGCCGATGTCAGTTTGAATAAGCCTTTTTCCTATCGCGGTTATCGTTTTTTTCAAGCCAGCGCAATCACGCTCGGAAGCGCGAGGAATATGACGCTCGAACTTACACCGCAAGATGGCGGTCAACCTTTTGCAGTTGATTTAAAGCGAAACGGTTCGGCGAATTTGCCCGACGGCACAAAGGTTAATTACGAAGCGTTTTTTCCCGATTTCACATTTAATCAAGCAGGAAAACCCGACACGCGCTCGGCTGAATATAATAATCCGGCGGTTGTGTTGAACGTAACATCGCCGAATGGAGAAAAAAATAAAGTCTTTGCTTTTGCGGGCAATGTTTCCGACAAAATCCCGGTCGGTGCGCCGAAAGCAGGTTACAAATGGCGTTTAAAGGAATTTGAAAAATCACCGCTGGCGCACGTTTTGTCTATCAAATACGACCCGTTTAGCGGTGCTTTTATCGCCTGGTATATCGGCGGTTTCGGTTTAATCGGTGCGTTGTGTTTTGTGTTTTTCTTGTCGCACAGACGAATTTGGGCAATAATTGACTTGCAAAATGGAAATAATTTTGCAATCGTTTTGGGCGGAAATACAAATAGAAATGAGCAAGGTTTAGAAGACAAATTTAAGAAGTTAGTCGGTGATTTGGGAGATGATTTTAATGCCGACCGTGCTTAGAAAAAATGGTTTTCAAGTTATAATCTGGACGCACGATCATTTACCGATTCACGTCCATATTTTCAAGGGTGATGGAGAATTGATTGTTAATTTGGGAAATGATAAAGCAGATATTTCAATTCGGGAAAATTATGGTATGCGAAGTTCCGATTTGCGACAAGCGTTGCGCCTAGTCGCCCAAAATTATAGTTTTCTGTTGGAAAAATGGAGAGAAATTCATGGCTGAACTAATAAACGAAAAGTTAGAAATTAACGAAGCCGAGTTTGAACGCCAATTTGTCGAAGCCACAAAGCGTGGAGAAAAAGCCTTGCGAGAAGAGTCAAGAGCAACCGCCGTCCGTTACGACAAAAAGCAAAAGCGGGTGATTATTGATTTAAACACGGGCGCGACTTATATTTTTCCGCCTCGATTGGCTCAAGGTTTAAGCAATGCAACCGATGAAGAATTAGCCGATGTCAAAATTTTAGGACGCGGTTTTGTTTTGGAATGGACAAAACTCGATGAGCATTTTAGCATTAAAGGTTTATTGGCAGGCATCTTTGGGAACAAAGTTTGGATGTCAAAGCTAAACTCAAAAATAAACGGAACAGAAAATAAGCCACAGAAAAAAGTAGCTTGACACTCTCCAATCAAGCCTTGCGGCTATGAATGGAGATTCTTAGGAAACGCATAATGTATCCATTTACGTTAGCTCCTAAAGGTTCTGCCCGAACCAGTGAAACTCAAAAAAGAGTTCCGGTT
>JBPCPU010000260.1:0-8522 GCA_050998795.1 Pyrinomonadaceae bacterium | reverse complement strand
CGATTTTGCCGTTTGACTT
This sequence comes from Pyrinomonadaceae bacterium, assembly GCA_050998795.1. GTDB lineage: Bacteria > Acidobacteriota > Blastocatellia > Pyrinomonadales > Pyrinomonadaceae. The sequence continues at coordinate 8,503 of JBPCPU010000260.1, read as the reverse complement.
GCGACTCGTTTTTGAGCCTCTCTCTGATTTCTTCTGCTGTTTCTTTAATTTTTGGTATCGCTTTATTCATTATTATATTATTGCATAGTTTCTATGTGGAAAGCGTATAAATTGAAAGTTAGGCGCGGGCAGCTATTCTTTTAAAACTTGCGTGGTTAATTCGGAGGTGCGCATATTCGGCTTTGCCCGCGTCAATTCGGCGTTCTGCTTTTTTTGAAACTCAACAGATAAAGAAATTTAGATTAGTACTCTGTAAATTAAGTTCTTTAACATTTTGTCTGCGTTCAGAGTCCATCTCTAAAGACGGTGTAGGAGTCAAGTCCAAAATAGAGCAAACTCCATCTTGGTCGCCGATTTTCGGCAACTTTGGTTGACTCAAGTTCTTTGACAATTCAAATTCGTTCATTTTCTTAGTTTCGGTTGTGGTCTGAAACAAATTTAACGTGGTTCAGACTAATCCTGTAAAGCTCTCAATGGCTCACTTCATTCATCTCTTCGGGCATCAACAAAGCGTTGGTTCTCAACACCTTTTTGCCCTTGCTGTTGGGATTCGCGCTGCTTCTTTTGATGGAAGCAGGTGAACTGACTCAATCAAACTTCGGTCATTGCAGACCTTGGACTCTCCGAGTATCGTTCACTGTGCGTCCACGTTGGTCAAACTCTTGGGCGGTGATGTTGTCCCGCATCATAATGACGAGTTTGACCAAAACTTTTCTCGCCGTCGCGGTTTTCGCTACCGGTTTTGGCTTTTTCTTGGCTAATCGCTTGTAAAAAGCCTTGAATGCGCGCGTCATATCGCGCCACGATATTTGCCGATTGTCCGAGCAGGAATCTCGCTAACGAACTGCCCGCCCGACTGATTCCTTTGTTTTTCGATTTCCCGGCACTTTCATTTTCGACCGGTTCGATTCCCAAAAACGCCGGAACTTGTTTGGTCGGTTTTTCAAAGCGGGCGCATCTCGCCGATGGGGTTGACTAAACAAAGTGCGGTCAAATAGCCGACCCCTTTTTGCGTCATCAAAAGTTGCACCTGGTCGTCAAGTTTCTCCTTTTTGTGCAGCCAAACTTCAAGTTCAACAATCTGTTTGGTGACATATTTAAGCAAGCTGAACAATTGGGTGCGTTGCAGTGCGCCCGCTTCATCGGTTTTTGCTTGCTGCACCAAAAGCTGAAAATAGTCTGATTTCATTCTCCCTTTCGGCAACCCGAAATCGTGGGCTAAGGCTTGCAGACGATTGTAAATCTTCGTCCGTTGGCGAACCAAATCGCCTTGCTCGTCGCCTCAATCCCGACCGTCGCCGACGGCATTGATTGATAAAACTCGCTGACTTTGTCCACATCGTGCGGCAAAGTCTGCGTTTTGGTTTCGCCTGTTGCGGTATCACACCAACAAACGGTCTGCTGATGTGGATGAAAATCAACTCCAATGTATAATGACATCACGGTTTCTCCTTCAAAGAACGAATTTGTTTTGTCAACAACGAGTATAGTTCATCGCTGCGAGAAACCGTCTTTATAACATCAAACTTTAGTTTGCCCCGCCCGCGAAGCGCGGCGTGAAGCACCTCAAGCGTGGACTCTTAACTATTAGGAAATTTAATTTACAGAGTAATTAGTTTATTAACGATAAATGACTTGCACTACTTTGTGAAGACCCGCGCTTTAATAAATTGCCGGGAAAAATTGAGAAGAAAGATTAAAAAGTTATTGTGCCTTTTTAATTTCCGCTTCGATTGCGTCAATATCCGCGCCTTTGCCTTGATAACGAGAATTAGGCGCAAGGCGAAAATTTCCGCTTTGCAGATTGACAAAACCAACTTCACTGAAATTATTAACTAAAGTATTTCGCGGCGGAACATAAATATATTGTTTTTCGGCTTTGCTGCCGTTCACGATGATATTGCCGGCAAATGTGCCGTCGGCAAAATACTTGGCAAGAACGCCTTCGTTTGGGGCATCATCGCCCCTAAAGCCGTAGCTGCCGTAAGAAATTATATTGTTGCGAAACGTAAAACGTCGGCTCGGCGCACGGTGTGCTGTTATCGGACCGCCGCTATTAAAGATGGTGTTGTTGGCGATGGTGATGTCTTCGCCGTCGGCAATCAGTAGAAACCGTCCGCCCGAACCCCATTTTTCCGCGTCGAGTCCGGTGAAAAGATTGTTTATAATCTGCACACGCTTCATTTTCGCGCTTTCATGTGTGTCGTCCATTCCCAAAAAATTGATGCCGCCGCCGCTGTTTCTAATCCAATTATTCTGCATCAAAACGTCTTCAATCACGCTCCAAGGCGCGCTTCCGTCTTGATTTCTGACTGTCAGACGAATCGCCATTTCATCAAAGCTGTTTTCGATAATGTTACCGATAATTCGCACATTTCGCGCATTTTTCAACTCAAACGTGCATTTGATTGTAACTTTTCCGCGCCATTCGAGCGGCTTGGTCATCAAATTATTGCGGATTTCAATATCGGTCGGAACAAGATTTTTAATGCTTGGGTCTGAACCGCCGAAAAGAATATTTTCCGCACCTGCTTCGAGATAATTATTGATAATTTTGTAACCGCCCGTGCCGTTCCAGCCCGCAATCGCCTGTGTTTCTTCTCCTTTTCCGGCAAAACCCGCGATATAACTATTTTTAATAATCGTGTCGGCGTTGTTCAGCGCAATACCGCGCCGCGTAATGCCCGACGGATTCGGATGCAGATAACAGCGGTCTATTTCGATGTCGTGCGGAATTTCATCGGCTTTCTGATCGTCCGCGCCGAGGGCAATCAAATTGTAAATGTAATCGGCGTTAGCAGGTGCAAATTCAATGCCGACAAAACGGTAATGATGAGCATTCGGCGCGGTTTTAACGGCAGATTCGCCTTTTCCCGAACTCAAAATTTTTGGCATCAATGCCGCGTCTTTCGGGCTGACGCGCATTCCGTCTTTTGGCAGCCTGGCAAGTTCGGAAGATTGAATCGTGATAAATTCATTGCCCTGTTTGTCAGGCAGTGTGAACGCTCCGACGAACTTTGCGCCCGCTTGTAAAATTATCGTATCGCCCGATTTTGCGCGATTGAGCGCGGCTTGTAAATCGCCGCCTTCCTTGATAGTAATCGTTGTGCCGTTGACGGTGATGCCCGCTTCGGAAACAGCGTTTTTGAAAATAAACGCCAATCCGATTCCAAGCGGAATCAGTAAAAACGCGCAGAGCAAAACTAACCATAAAGTCTTTTTTTTCTCTTGCTTTTTTTGCCAATTAGGTTTTTCTAAGCGATTCATTTTTTTAATTCAAGATTTAAGATTTAAGATTTAAGATTCAAGATTTAAGATTTAAGATTCAAGATTCCGATTTTTAATTTTGAATCTTAAATCCTGAATCTTAAATTCCCTTAATAATACAACCAATAATAAACGGTTTTCAGATATTCTCCCGCCACGACGTTCCAGCCGCGCGTCGTCAGCCACCAGTAAAACGGCGGCGGAGTTTGCTGTCCGGTCGGCGGCGATTCGATACCGATTTCGATGGATATGTTATTATTTTGCACCGTTTTCTCAAAAGTCCAAAGCGTCCGGCGCGTGTGATAAGCCGACGTAACGAGTAAAACGGATTTTAACCCGCGTTCCTTCGCAGTTTCCGTCAATAAATTTGCTTCGTCCTGCGTGCTTTTGGTTATCGGCGGCAAAATCTCAATTGCATCGTTCGGCACGCCTTGCCTGATTAATGATTGTTCGGCAAGTTCGATATACGGCGTATTTCTTTGTTCTTTCCTTGACCAACCCGCTTTTGTGCCGTCATTCGTCAAAAAAATTTTCGGCGCAGTTCCGTTTTTGAAAAGCAGCGCGGCTTCCTGTGTTCTTTCGATATAAGCCGCCGAACCGCCCAAAATCCAAATTGCTTCGGCGCGTTCCATCGGCTGCGCGACAATCAGACGTTCCGCCGCATACCAAGCCAGCAGAATCCAAGCGAGAAACAGCAGGAGAAATGCGGTAATTAGTTTAAAACTTCGAGTCGTTTTCATTATGCTCTTCGTTTTATTGATGATATTTCACAATTTATGCTGATTGAAAATAATTTCGGAATAGTTGAAAACTGATAGCTGATAGTTGTAATGACAAATTAGGTTAGATTGTTTGAAACGAATGACAGCGCACCGGCAAACTGTTCGCTATTAACTGTTCACTATTCACTATTTTTCAAAGAATTACTCCGACTATCAGTGAACAGTTAATAGCGAATAACGAACAGTTTTCATAATCTCGCGCCGACCTCGCCTAATTTGTCAATACAGATAGTTGATAGATAAAGCACAAGCAATCTATCAGTTATTCCGAAGTGAACATACTGCCAAATTCGCTCAACATAAAATTTGAAACACTACCGAAAATTCAAATTTCGCAAGAAAAAATCAACCATTGCTTCCGACCATAAATCGTAACCTTTGACCGAAGGATGAATGCCATCGCTAAAAAAATCGTCGTCTACTTTTTTTACGTCGTCAAAATAAATGATGTTTTTCATCCTGGAAACCAAATCTATCGCGTTGAAATGATGAAGTTTAGCCAGCCGCGACAAAATATAGCGTAAAGGATTCGGCAGGGCGATAAAATCTCTGACCATCGGAACATTTGCCACTAAAATTTTTGCGTCGGGATTTTTTTCGCGCAGAATTTTGAGTAGCATTGTCAAATATTGCCGAAACTTACGCGGACTCGAAAGACCGAAAACATCGTTGCCACCGAGCGCGACGACAATTATATCCATTTCTTCTTCCGGCATGTTTGGAATGAGTTCCCGCAAAGTTCTTTTAATAGTAATACCGCTTATGCCGAGCGCGTGCCAGCGCACCGATTTACCTGTTTTTCGGCTCAAATGTTTGGCAAACTGTCCCGTCAATGCTTCGTTATGATTTTTCGCGCCAACGCCTGCAATAGTTGATTCGCCGATTGCCAAAAGGTTGATAATTTCTTCATGTTCGCCGTGTTTTCCAATTGTATCGCCTTCCGCGTCGGGAAGTCTTCCGACTTTTCGGCGGACGTATTTTCCCTGCAAATACAAAAACGGCACAAACGGCAGAAGAGCAATTCCGCCTAAAACATAGCGCGTCTGCATTGAAGCTAAACTCATAAAATTACAAAAATGTATTTCATCCGTAAAAATGCAAAAAATAACTGTCGTATTTTAATCAACAGGTGAATTTTCCTGCTTATTCATCAACCGTGCAACGTGGAAAATATAATGAACGCCCGAAAATAATGCCAGCGCAAAAACGGTTGTATAAACCGTCGGCAGGTAAAAACTTCTCAGACCGGGAAAAACGGCGGCGATAAGAATTAGACCAATTGCCAAAACCTGAACCAGCGTGCTTAATTTGCCGAGCCACGACGGTTTAAAGCCGCGAAAGCCGGTCATCACGTTAATCGCACCCACCGCCGCAATAATCAAAACATCGCGCCCGATGACGGCGGCTGTTACCCAAAAAGGCACGGGAAGATGGCGCGTCGGCGGGAAAATGTTCGGCAGAGTCAGAATAATAAATGCCGTCGTCATCAACAGTTTGTCGGCAATCGGGTCGAGAATTGTGCCGAGTTCCGATTCCTGATTAAAACGCCGCGCTACAAATCCGTCAACCCCGTCGGAAAGTCCGGCGATGAAAAACACAAACAAAGCCCAGCCGATTAAACCATAAAATAAAAGTGTGGCAAAGACGGGAATCAGAGCCATTCGCAGAAAGGTGAGCAGATTTGGAATTGTCAGGATGCTTGAAGCCATTCTCAATCAATTACGAATTTCAAATTACGAATTTCAAACGAATTACGAATTACGAATTACGAATTTCAAATTAAAGAAAATATTCTCCCAATTCCGACAATTCGTAATTCGTAATTTGAAATTCGTAATTGATTAGGTTCGTAATTCAATCAAAGAAATCTCCGGCGGGCATTGGTAACGCACCGGCAGAACAACCGTGCCGATGCCGCGCGTAACATAGATTTGCGTGTCTTTGCGCCGGTATAATCCGTTTTTCAGTTTTCGGCGCGGCAAAATTCTTTTTTCGTCGTCGCGGATTTTTATTTGTCCGCCGTGCGTGTGTCCGCTCAAAACCAAATCAACTTCGGCACGCGCCGCACGTCTGGCAATAATCGGATTATGCGCGAGCAGCATTTTCATCTCGTCGGGAAATGAACCACGCAGCGCGGCGCGTAAATCGGTTTTGCCGACCATATAATCGTCAACTCCGGCAAGCCAGAATGACGCATCTCTTGCCGCGAAACGAAAGCCTTCATTGATTAAAACCTTGATATTTGCTTGACGCATCAAATTTGTAACAAGTTCGGCGTCAGTCCAATGGTCGTGATTTCCCAAACAAGCGAAAGTGCCGAATTCCGATTCTAAACGTCCCAGAACTTCCGCCACCGGCGCGATGTATTCGCTTTCGTGCGAAACGTAATCGCCCGTTAAAATGCACATATCGGGCTTCAAACTGTTGGCAATTTTAACGGCGCGTGTGATGTGTTCGAGATTTGTAAAAGGGCTGTGATGAATGTCGGAAAGATGAATCAGCCGAAATCCTTCAAGGTTTTTCGGCAAACGTTTGAGCCGAATTTTTATGTTTTCAACTATTAAAGTATTGGCTTCGTTTAAAGCATATCGCGCCACTTGCGAAAAATTCCCCGCCAAATCGCGCAGCGGAGTTTCCGAACCGACGGCGGAAGAGAATCTTTTCGATAGCTTAACTTTTTCTGTTGCGGCAAACTTCATTTTATTCGACAAAATTTACGGACGGAAAACTTTTGGCAAGTCGGTTTCTATAATTGTAACTTTTTCAAAGGCAAAAAGTCTAGAGTTGGGTTAGAATGACAGTTTGAATCAGTCAATAACGGAACGGAATTATTTGAATTGCGATATTGTTGTCCGGTTTTTAATCCAATAAAAGCGACGCAGTTGAAAATAAAAAGTTGGAGTTAGGAACGATGTTTTTATTGAAAAATAGTTTAGAGTTTATAATTTATAATTTAAAGTTTCACGTCTTTAACTCTGAACTATTGACTCTGAATTCTGCACAATTTTTCAAAAGAAAATCGCCGACTTTACTCAATCCTATTTTCAACCGCGTAAGTCATATTTAATTCAAAATTTAATTTCCCCATAGAATTTAATGCACACCTGGAAACTTGAAATCGAATACGAAGGTACGCGCTATCGCGGTTGGCAAATTCAGCATAATATGAAAACCGTGCAGGGCGAATTGGTCAACGCCGCCCGACAGCTTTTTTCAGAAAAAGTCGAAATCGGCGGCGCGGTCAGAACCGATGTCGGCGTTCACGCCCTTTCGCAAATCGCCCATCTGAATGTTGCCGATTTGCAAACGAATGTTACGCCGCGCCAGATTCTGCAAGGTTTTAACGAAAAACTTCCGCACGACATCAACATTATCAAAGTGGTGAACGCCGCCGAAGATTTTAACGCCCGCCGCGATGTCGTTTCGAGTTATTATCTTTATCAAATCTCGACGCGGCGCACCGCGTTTGCCAAAAATCTCGTTTGGTGGATAAAGGATAATTTGGATATAAAACCAATGCAGACGGCGGCGGAAATGCTCGCCGGCAAACATAATTTCGGTTCGTTTTGCAAGATGGAAGACAAACGCGCTTCAACATTGGTTTTTGTCGAAAAAGCCGAAGTTTTTACCGACGGCGATTTGATTTGCTTTCGCATCGGCGCAAACCGTTATTTGTGGAAAATGGTTAGAAAAATTGTCGGAGTGTTGACGGAAGTCGGGCGCGGAAATCTCTCATATGACGCTTTTCAAAGGCTTTTAAAGTTTCAATCAAACTCGGCGGCAAAATTTACCGCGCCGCCTTCGGGACTTTTTTTGGAGAAGGTTTTATATAAAGGCGACGAACCGCCGAAAGAAAAAAGGGCGGCATTTCCCGTTTAATTAACTTCATAGCGCGAAATCGCCAATCGAAAAGCTCGCAACTTGCTTTTCACCTCCGACTTATGACAAATTCAAAGCATAGAAGTTTTACAAAATTTGATTTGCAGGAGTTAAGGATAAATGCACAAAATTACTGCGGAAACAGCGAACGGAACGGTCGCTTTTGAAGCCGAAGAAGGACGAAAACTCGTTTTATGTTTGGAAGACAACGACATTGACATTTTGCACCGCTGCGGCGGAAACGCCAAATGCACAACTTGCCGCGTCGAAGTTTTGGCGGGCGACCCGGGCGAAATCGGCGAACCGGAAAAAATCGTTCTCGCCACGAAAACCGACTTGAACGACCACACGCGCCTTTCGTGTCAGGTGCGCGTAATGGACAATTTGCACGTTAAAGTCATCAATCAAGCCAGCGTTAAAGGAATTGACGCGGGCGGACGACCGAGTGATTGACACTCTCCAATCAAGCCTTGCGGCTATGAATGGAGATTCTTAGGAAACGCATAATGTATCCATTTACGTTAGCTCCTAAAGGTTCTGCCCGAACCAGTGAAACTCAAAAAAGAGTTCCGGTT
>JBPCPU010000122.1:0-4079 GCA_050998795.1 Pyrinomonadaceae bacterium | reverse complement strand
GTATTGTTGTTCGGCTTTTGCAACCGCCTCATCGGTCGTTAGCTTGCGATTCGAGTTGGCGGATTTGGAACTGACAAATTGATTTGTTGGTTTCGGTAAATCGGAGTGCGGAACAATTCTTTTAACGCGATTTCTGACTTGAGAACTCGTAATTCTATTTCCCGGCTTGCTGATGTCGTCTTGCTGATCGAAATTTGGAATTTTATTTATTGAATTGTCTTCGGTTTTTTCCGGCGAAGATTGAGTATCGCCTTTTTGAGAAATTACGTTTCCGCTAAACGAATTTTCCGCAGACTTATATTTTATTAAGCCGACAATAATTCCAAGCGTAACTAACAGCACGATTGGCACTGCGGCAAACGCCGGATTGAAAGCTGAAACGTCGAAAGTTTTTGCAAGCCAATCACGGAAATTTTTCAATGAAAAACGCTTGCGTTGAATTTTTTCAATATCCGCCTGAATGTTAGCCCAAAGCGGAACTGACGCTTCAATGCCGGAAAAGCATTGCGAATATATCTGTTGCTCGCGCCTCAAGATTTCATATTGATTCGCGCACGCCGCGCAATCAGCAATATGCGATGAAATCTGAGCCGCGCTTTTTTCATCAAGCTCGTTCTCGACGTATTCATCGAGCGTTAATAAATAATTTTCACAATTCATTGCTCGTCTCCAAATATGGGCGAATCAGTCGGCGCATTTCCGCTTTCGCCCGGTGCAAATCCGTTTTCAGTTTCGGGATTGAAGAATCGGTTATCTCGGCAATTTCTTCATAGCTTTTGTGCTGGATAATTTTCAGGATAAAAACCAGTCGTTTGTCTTCGGCGAGTTTGCCGAGGGCATCGCGAATAACGTCCTGCAATTCGATGTTCAATAACTCGGCATCGGGCGAGAGATTTTCGCCGCTTGTTTTCTCAAACGGCAAACTGTCAATTTCTAAATTGCGGCTTTCCCGTCGACGCGAGCGGAACGAATTGCTCGCCACGTTTTTGGCGATGCCGCCGAGCCAGGTCGAAAGTTTCGCTTCACTACGCATATTGCCGATACTCGTAAACGCGCGGACAAATGTTTCCTGTGTCAGTTCTTCCGCCAGACTGATTTCGCCGACCATTCCGTATAAAAATCTCAGCACGAAACGATGGTGCTGTTCGGAGATTTGCTGAAAAGCGGCGGCATCTCCGCTCCGCACCCGCTTAATCAAATCTTCGGAACTACCCATCAATATCTCGGCAGAAAAATTTATTGCTGCGACGGTCATAAAATCATTGTAAAACTTTATCTTACTCGCCTCTTAACAAACCGCGCTGAATCGCCGACTGCGCGGCAGTTGCGCTCGCCGATTTTTTAATGTAAATCTCGCCGTCGTAAAACTGCGTGTAACCTTCAAAACCGGAACGACGCAGACAATCCAAAACCGGAAGCCGCTCTTTGCCCTCGACGTATTTTTTGAAAAAATCGTTCATGTCGCGTCCCGCAATCTCACCGGTTGCGGCGATTACATCTTCATAGCGAAACTTCTTTGCCGCCAGTCCGAATTTCTCATACATCAGCCGCATTACATCGTCTAAACTCTTCTTTCCTTTGGTTTCATCTCTGATAATTATGTCCAAACAAAACGCCGCCGACCAGCCGCCGTCATACACGCCGAGTCGGTTGCGACCCTTATTCGTTCCGGCTTCCTTTAGCGATGCGCCGCCGAATGCGGGCGAAGAATTAAAAAAAAGATACAATCCCAAATTGTTCTCCATTTTCTTAACAAACATTTCGTCGTCAATCAATTTTTGACGAACGAGCGCGAGATTGGCGTAGTATTCCGTAAAACCTTCGGTGAACCACTGGCTCGAAGCGTAATCTTCGCTCTGAATGGCGTGACCGTTCCAGGAATGAAAAAACTCGTGCGCGACCGTATCGCCCCAACGTATCAGATTGTCTTTGGTTAAAATGTCGTGTTCAGTAAAAGCCGCACTTTTACTATACGCTTCCGAATCGGCTTCATCGGCGTAGAACACGGTCATCAGATATTTTGTCGGCGGCGTTTTGTCGAATATCCGAACGTAAGTGTGCAGCGTTTTTTGCAGGACGGGCGCAATCAAATCCTTCGCCTCTTTCATTCGCCCGAGAAGTGCCAGAGTAAAAGTAAAATTTCCTTCCCTGAAAGCGTATATCGTCGGTTTGCCTAAAACGACGGAGTTGTTTATCAAGTCGTTTCTATCTTCCGCAATAAAGTTTTTTGGATCGTTACCGTTTGTTTGCCAGGGCGCGGCAATTTTCCAGTCGGCAGGCAGATTGAAACTAATATGATAATCCGATGGCGCATCCGAAACGATAAACAGGGCTTTGCTGACGACGAACAGCGCGTCGTCCTGATAAATTCCGGCTTGTTCGTTGCCGTAAATCCATTTAGTTTTCGTAAAAGACAAATCAACTTGATACGAAAGTTTGACAGAGCCATCTGATATGCCGCTCAATTGCCACTCGCCGTTTGCTTTCGATTCAAAACCTATGTCATTTCCAGCCGCATTGGTCACGCGCAAATTTTTGACGAACGAAGCCCAACCGTTCGGCAAAAAATCCGCTCCCCACGGCGCCATAAAAAGATGTCCGTCTTTGACGACAATTTCCGCTTCTACGTTGGCAAGCAAGGGATTGCTTTCATTGAAACTGATGAGATATTTGCCGGCGGCTTCCGGCGGCAACTCCGTTTGAAAAGCGAACATTGTTTTTTCACGCGCTGAAATATCCAAACTTAATCCGATAAAAGACGCGAATAAAAAGCCGAGCAAAAGCCTGTTGAATTTTGTGCGAATCATTATAACTAAATTTCCCTTTGATTTCATCAATCCGGTTAATTAGTAACGCCGATAGGGAAAAGGTTTCAGTTTATCGGGCAAATTAAAAATTTTCCAGATTATTCTTTTGCTTTTATTAGCTAAATGAAGCGGAAGAAAAGTGTTTTGGGAGTCCAGAACCAAGTTTTTCGTTTAGGGCTGTCCGAAGTTTGTGAAACCTTCGAATTCAATTTATGGTGTGAAAAAGTTCAACTTATGATGTGTAGAATTCAACTTATGGTGGAACTTATACATCAAGATCGGTTTGCAGTTCTTCCACAATTGGGAGAGCAGAAAAGACAAAACACCGATGCAAATAGTCTGTGCGGCAATGCGAAAACTGCTGCACATTGCGTTCGGGGTGTTAAAACACAAACGAGCTTTTGATGCGAGTTTGGCTTTTTCTGCTTGATTGTCAAGACAGTATCTACTTTGTTAAAAACGTCGCTCGTTAAACTTTAGCTTGCGTGAATTCGGTTTCGCCCCTTGTCATCTTAATCGCTCGATTACTTGGCGGCAGCAATCAGATTTGACTTTGTATTATGACAGATAAACCAATCGCTTTTGAGGCTTATGAAACTCTGGCTGAGGCTTACGCGGCGGCAGTTGATACCAAACCGCACAACGCTTATTACGAACGCCCCGCAACTTTGTCGCTGATGCCGGAGGTCAAAGACAAGCGAGTTCTCGATGCGGGCTGTGGTCCCGGCGTGTATTCCGAGTGGTTGCTTAAACGCGGTGCAGAAGTCGCTGCCGTTGACGTGAGTCCGAAGATGGTTGAATTGGCAAAACGAAGGCTCGGCTCGACGACGGACGTGCGCCAAGCGGACTTGAGCAAGCCTCTTACTTTTCTGGATAGTTTGTCTTTCGACGTTGTGTTGTGTCCGCTCGTTTTGGATTACATCGAAGATTGGCGCGGCGTGTTTGCCGAATTTTATAGAGTTTTGCGTCCTCAAGGTCATATAGTATTTTCCGTTACTCACCCGTTTTTTGATTACAATTATTACAAATCGAGCAGCTATTTTGAACCAGAGTTGGTTGGCGGAGAGTGGCGCGGATTTGAGTCGGTTCGTGTTTTTATGCCGAGTTTTCGCCGCTCGCTCGGCGCGACGCTTAACCCGTTAATCGAAGCCGGTTTCCGTTTAGAAAAGATTCTTGAACCAAAGCCGACGGACGAATTCAAAAAGGCAGACCCGAAGCATTATGAGGAGTTATCGCGGCAGCCGTGTTTCCTGTGTATTCGAGCCGGAAAAT
>JBPCPU010000161.1:0-24905 GCA_050998795.1 Pyrinomonadaceae bacterium | reverse complement strand
TGTGTTGTCGGTTATGCTTTTAGTCCGATTGACTTAATACCGGATTTTATTCCGGTTTTGGGCTTGCTTGACGATTTGATTTTAATTCCGCTTGGCATTGCTCTGGTTGTTCGGATGATTCCAAAAGACGTAATGGATGAATGTCGTCAAAAGGCAGAAACCGAAATGGCTTCCGGCAAGCCGACAAATTGGTATGCGGCAACGGTGATTTTTATCATTTGGATTTCATTAGCGGCGTTTTCAATCTTTTTTATTTGGCGGCAATTCGCTAAATAATTTTTGTTACAAACAATTTTCTATATTTCCATATTGCTTTGGAATGGCTTGAATTTTTGTTTGATTTATACCGAAAATATACCGAACCACTTGCCATTATTGAAGAAAAGGAAATGCGGAAAGCGAAACGGAAAAGGAAAAAGTAGGTGTTAAATAAATGTTTTGATATAATTTGATTATGAATGAAGTTCAATCAACATCGCATTATCCCGAAGGCATCGAATACCGAATGCCGCGTCCAAGTAATGTTTTACTTGGCGCGTTGCTTGGCGGTTTAGCCGGACTTGTCTTGACTCAAAATGCAGGCGGAACGGCGATTGGTAGCGCAGTTGGCGGCGCGTTGACAAGTTCACCGCTCGAACTTTCGCAAGCACTACGTCAAAACTTTGCTGCGAAAGGTTACGAAATGACTCATTATTATCGGCGCGGACGTTTCGGCGCAAAAATTATTTTCAAATACTTTGATACTTACGTCGCGCTTGAAAGCCGCGCGCCACGCCAACCTGAAATGTCTTTGGAACAAATCGAAGACTGGCTTTACGGCGATTTGACCGAAAATAAGTTTAATCACTTTATCCAAAAATTTTCTCAAAGGTTTGCTAAATGACACTCAAAGAGGCTCTTGACGCTTTTGGAATCGCGCTCGAAAATCTTAACCTTGCGGCGCGTTCCGATGAAAAAACACCGCTTCAAAACGCGCTTGCTCTCAGCGAAGTTGAAGAAGACTTTGCCGTTTCCGAAGAAAGCGAAGATGTAATCGTTTTCGCGGATATAGATAAATTCAAGAATATCAATACATTATATAAACAATAATTTCTGTTTGATTTATACCGGAAATATACAGAACCGCTTGCCGTTATCGAAGAAAAGGAAACGCGGAAAGCCAAACGTAAAAAGAAGATTTGAAATTTTAAGTAAAAAAGTCCTCTTAAAAAACTCCGGCGTTAGTGCATTTTGAATGGACCACCTTTCGGTTCAGGCTCTAAATTCGGGCGACTGGAATCTTGCACTACTTCGTGCATTTCCAGCACATTCGGCTTAAAATATGCCTCTTTCGGTAATGTGCCGGATTGGGCGTGACCTTTGACAAAGGCATCGGAGCGCACCCAATCGAGAAAGTCCTGACGACTTTTCCAAATAGTGAACACGACATACGGGTCGCCGTCATTTACGGGTCGCAAAACTTGATTGGAAACGAAGCCGGGCATTTCATCAACCAGTTTTGCCCGTTCCCGAAACACTTTCTCAAAAGCCTCAGAGTATTCCGCTTCAACATATATGCGATTAGCAACAGTTATCATTTTTTATCTCCTTTTTTAACAAGCGGCAAAAGCCGTTCACTAAAATATTTCTTTAACATAATGAAATCAATTAAAATTGCGCTATCATTAAATCATGATAAACGTCAGAGAGTTATTTGGCGAAATTGATATTTATTTGTTTGACCAAATATTGAAAGGCAGATTCGCCGTCAATACCCGCATACTCGATGCCGGTTGCGGTGGCGGGCGGAATCTTGTTTATTTTCTCCGTAACGATTATGAAGTTTTTGGGGTTGATGAAAATCCGCAGGCTGTTGAACAGGTTCGGTTTCTTGCAAATACAATTGCTCCAAATCTTTCAAAGGAAAATTTTCAAGTTTCATCTGTCGAAAAGATGCCGTTTCCAGACGAACACTTTGATGCAGTTATCAGCAGCGCAGTTCTGCATTTTGTGGGCGACGAGCGGCAATTCTATCAAATGATTGAGGAAATGTGGAGAGTTTTGAAAATCGGCGGTTTATTTTTCGCCCGACTCGCCTCAACCATTGGAATTGAAGACAAGATTAAACTGATTAAAGACCGCACATACTTACTGCCGGATGGTTCTGAGCGTTTCCTTGCAGATGAAAAATTGCTGTCTTTGGCAACAAGGAAATTTGGCGGAATTTGGCTTGAGCCGTTAAAAACAACCAATGTGCAAAATCTGCGCTGTATGACAACCTGGGTATTGGTTAAAAACCAGACTTAACCCGCCAGCTTTCCGTCTGCAATAAGTTTTTCCAAATGCGCCTTGATTGATTTTTCAGCAAGTTTCCAGAGTTCCGTTGAAACATCCGTATAAACTGCGGCAGCAATTTCGCCCAAAGTTTTCGCGCCGTTTTCAATTGCCTCTAAAATCATTTTCTCACGTTCGAGCCGGTGCGCGATGTAGCTTTCAATTTTTCCTTTCGCATCAACAATCGCCGCACCGTGCGAACCGCACAGGAAACGCAGATTCGGCAGACTTTTCATTCTTTCAAGAGATGCCAGATAATCCTTCATATTGCCTTCGGGCGGCGCAATCAGAACCGAACCCGAACCGACGACGTTATCACCGGATAGCAAAAAGCCGAACTCTTCGTCGTAAAAACACAGATGCCCGCGGGCGTGTCCGGGCGTGTGCAACGCTTTTATTTCAAATGTTTTGCCGTTTTCATCCGCTAATTTTATTACTTCTTCGTCTTCGATAAATTTTTCGATTTTAACTTTGTCCCGCAAACCTTCCGCCGTTGATTTGTGCGCCGAAATCGGAACTTGCAAGCCAAATTTTTCCAGCAGATGACTTTGCAGAACAGTTTCACCGCCGAAATGGTCCTGGTGCAGATGCGTGAGCGCAATCTGTCGGCAAATAAAACCCTTTTCGATTAACGAATCAACTAATTCAAGCAATTTTTGCTGCCCGGTTTCATCTTTTGAAGCCGCATCAATCACAATAAAGTCTTGTTTGCCGACAATAAAACAATTTGTGTGCGTGGCGGGCGGCAGCGTGTCGGTTTTGAGCGGAAAACAAATTACACGCGGATTTAGTTCGATATACTTAATTTGCCCGTCGCAGTTTTGAGATTTTTCGAGAAGTTTCTGAGAAACGGTTTTTGGTCTTTGGTCTTTGGTCTTTAATTGCTTTTCGTAATTCGTAATTTGTAATTGGTAATTGTCGGCATCCTCTGCGGCTAAAATTTGAAGCGCGATTAAAACCGGCGGTGCAATTAAAACTTCGGATTTTTTCCAACTATTCAAGGCTTCATTCGGCTGAATAAATTCAATGTTTTGCAGTTCGCTGATAGCAGCGTAAGGTTCTTGTTTCGACGGACAAACGGTGAGAAAAAATCTGGTTTTATAACGCAGAGGCGAAAACGGCGGAGTCGTCCAAAAACCCGTGTCGGAAAAATCTTCCGCATCCAGCCACAGATTCCAATGCGCGAGAATCTCGCCGAAACTCATTCGCTTGGAAATCAAATCGTCGTGCAGCGAAGCGCGCTGCCCTTTTGTCAATTTTTCGCCGTTTCTGACGAGCAAAACGCCGATTTCTTCAAAAGTTTCACGTGCCGCGCACGCGATAAATTTCGCTCTTTCGGTGTCTTCACAATTTTTGACTTCAATTTCCGCATCTTCCGCATCAACTTTTCCGCCCGGAAAAGCGTGATAACCGCCTAAGAACTTTAAATTTAGATTGCGCTGCGCCCACAGAACTTCGTTTGAATCCGGCTTTATTAAAATTACTGCCGCTGCATCTTTCGGAGTTGTTGGTTTTTGATTCACGAAAACATTTTAACGCAAAGACGCAAAGACGCAGAGTTGCAAAGAAAATAAAATCTTTAGCTTTTCCTTTGCGTCTTTGTGGCTTTGCGGGAAATCTTCTTTAGTTCAAATCAAACAGCAAAAATTCTGTTTCATCTTCAAGCGATTTGATTTGTAAATTTTTCTCGTCGCTGATTGCCGCGCCGTCGCCTGCCGTTAAGGTTTCGCCGTTTAAATCAACTTTTCCTTTGACGATTTGAATCCAAGCGTGGCGGTTTTTTGCCAAAGTATGCAAAACTTCTTCGCCTTGCGCCAAAGCTGACGCGCGGGTTTCTGCCTTATTTTACGAGCATAAAATTTGAACACCACCGAATAATGTAACAAAAAAATTGCTGTAATTATTTGAAAGTTACGCGAATTATTTTTTCCCGACAATGCAAGAAATTTTTCTATGCTCCGTTCTTTTGGACAAGGCACTAAGCTGAATCTAAAAATAACGGAGTTTTATATGGCTAAATTTACAAATCCACTTGATAATATCAAAATCGCCAGTCCTTGTTTGGCAGATTGGGACGCGATGATTGGCAATGAGCGTCAAAGACATTGCGGCGATTGCAAATTAAATGTTTATAATCTGTCGGAAATGACACGACGAGAAGCGGAAAATTTTCTCCTGCAAGCCGAAGGTCGCGTTTGTGTGCGCTATTTCAAACGTGCCGACGGAACGGTTTTGACAAAAGATTGTCCGGTTGGCTGGAAGGCAATTAAACAACGTATTTCAAAAACGGCAACTGCTTTTGCATCACTTGTTTTTGCGGCGTTGAGCGGAATCGGTTTGGCAACTTATTTTGCAAAATCCGAAGTTGAAAATCATACGATGGGAATGATAGCAGCCAAAATTGAAAAACCGACAATGGGCGAAACCGCAATTGATGAAAATTCAAATAGTACATTTCAAGGTGCGCCTGATGCAATAATGGGAAATATGGCAATGCCGTCATATACAGCAGGCAAAATGTCGAATCTTGATAAGGTTAAGCGTCAAATCATCAAAAAACAAGGTCGTTAATTTTTAACAAAATAACCGCGTCGCGCCCGAATCCGGGAATTTTGCGGAGTTTTCAAACCGACATCGAGTTTGACATATTTATTCGCGGGAAAATCGGCTTCCGAATAATACTGGACAAGATATTGGGCTTGCAGTTCGTTGGCAAGCTGGCGAAAAATTTTCACAAGCAAATCTTCATTAATTCGTTTGTTTTGCAAGTTTTGCGAATTATCCTTTAAATTTATCGGCAGGATTTTCGGCAGAAAAGCCGTCCCGCCGGTTTCATTGGCGAACTTTTGCAAATTGTTTTGTCCTTTAACGCTTACCTTATTTAATTGAAACGAGTTTCCAGCCGGATTTATCGAATAAAAAACCGCGTCGGTGTTTTGCAAAGTTTGCATTACCCGGATCAGTTCTTTGTCATTTGCCGCATCACGATTAGCGCGGGTAAATTCGTAAAGTTTTTTGGAATCTAGCGTATTTATTTTTTCGCCAAGTTTCCGGTAACCGTTATCAATCGCCTGTCTGATGCGGTCGCTGTTTGTATCTTCGCCGTCGGAGATAACAATGATAACCTTGCGCCTGCCGGTCGGCGAATTTTTTTGGAGATAATCCGAAGCGACGGAAACGGTGTCGAAAAAAGCGGTGAATTGTTTGGTCGGCTGAATAGTTTTGATTGCAATCGCCGATTTCTGCGCCGAATCACGCGCCTGAACAATAATAGGACGCTCGCCGACGGTAAAAATTGTCGCACGGTCATCGGGACGCATTACTTCCTGCAAAAATTTGGCGGCGATTTCCTGCTCAAACTCAAACATCGGGTTGGTCGTTGCGGAAATATCAAATAGTAAAGCAATTTCAAGCGGAACTTTTTCGGCATCTGAAATCTGCGCTATTTCCTGCAATTTATTATCTTCCGAAATACGAAAATCCTGCGCTTTCAAACCCAAAACAGCTTGTCCATTTGCGTCCAAAACCGAAACCGGCACGACGACAAGACGCGAATCTATTTTAATTACTTCTTCCTCTTCTGCTTTTTTTTGCGGCGGTGTCGGCTGCGTAGTTTGAGCAAATGTTGAAAAAGTAAAAGAGAAAATTAAGGTAAATACAATAGCTAACTGTTGTCGTTTCACGTTTTTATACCTCAAAAGAATATGAATTTAAAGCTGCTCTTATAAAAATTTTACTAAAGATAAAAAGGCAAAAAGGTGAAAAGGTTTTCGCCGTTTTCACCTTAATTTTGCCCTTACTAAATTCCCTTAAAATTACTGGTCGTTACCATTATCTGCTTTTCTGACTTCAACATTTTGATTCAAACCGCGACTAACCGTTAATTTAACTTCGACGCGACGGTTTTGTTCGCGTCCTTCACGGGTCGAATTATCGGCAATTGCTTGCCCTTCTCCAAATCCGTAAGAAGTTCCGATACGGCGAAGCGGAATGTTGTGTGTTTCTATTAGATAATCAAGCACGGCTTGAGCGCGTCGTCGGCTCAACTCTTTGTTTTTCTTTTCATCTCCGTCTGAAGAAGCAAAACCCGTAACTTCGATAAGATAACCTTTCATTGTTAAAGCGGTTTGCGCGACGGTGTCAAGATTTTGTTTGCCTTCCGGCGAAAGAACTGCACTTCCAACCTTAAAGTTGATAGTTTGAGTTGATTGAACAACATAATCGTCAACCGCCGAAATTCTTTGATTCGTGGCGTTAACACCTGCAATTGCAGCATCAGCCGTATCTTGGGCAGCTTTTGCACCGCCGCGGGCTGAATTGGAAATCGCCAGTAACTCGTCAATCTGCCCGGAAATACGTTCGGCATTTTGCTCCGATTGTGTCAAACGGTCTTCAACCGGGTCAACACGACTTTGGATTGACTGGGCGACGCGCAAATCGTCATCATCAAAACGCACTTTTTCAGCCGATAAGCCGCCTGCGTTATCGCCGCGACCTTCAACCTGCAAATTTAAACCGCGAATAACCTGGTCAGCAGTAATTCTATCTCCGCCGCCAAAAAAACCGCCCTTGGTTTTAATACTGGTATTCGGTCCCAAAATAACTTTCGTATCAACTCCAACGCTGTCACGAACCGTGAAACTATTATTATCCCTGGAAACCACAACACCTTTAATTTTATATTTTTGCCCGCTTGTCAGATTACGCATTTGCGCGTTTTGTGCCATTTGCGTGTTCTGCTGCGTGTTTTGAGCGAAACTGCTTAATACACCGATTAACAAAGCTAAAAATAATACTGGAATTTTTTTGAACATACTTTACTCCTATTTAAAGTTAAAATTTGGGAGAAACACTACTCTAGGGACACTGATTTAACGGCTTTGGTTGTCAAAAGTTTAATTTTTTAGAATTACCTATAAATAATTTGCTGAATATAATTTGCGCTATTGGCATAGACAATATGCAAACTTTCTTCTTCCGAGCGTCCCTATCAAAATTTTTACTACTTAAAAACAATAAACAACTTCTATGCCAAAAGATGGCAAACTGATAAGTGTATGAAAAGAAACACATATTGACATATCAGTTTTATATTTTAGATTATAAAAATATGTTTTCGATTGATACATCTCTTAACCTTAAACAGGAGAAGTGTTTGAATTTAATTCAATATAAATTTGGGCAAGTATCTACAAAAAGCGTAGAAAAAAGTATCCATTTTCTACGCTTTTCGTTATATATAGGACTTTCTCAAAAACTGGAAAATAGACCGCGGATAACGCTGATTTGGCGGATAAAGACGGATAATTTAATCAAATAAAATCGGCGAAAACCCGCTTCATCCGCGTCATCCGCGGTCTATTCCTATTTTTCCTATTTTTCAAACAAATGTTTTTTCTAAAAATGAGAAAATCCTAAATATAAATTGAAGTTTAGACTTAGAGACTAAATTGTGTAGTTTCCAAATAATTTTTCATAAATGACAGGAATTTCTCAGCATCCGCGCCGTCAACAACGCGATGGTCGTAAGTTAAAGCGAAATATGCCATTGAACGAATCGCAATATAATCGTCGCCTTCGGGTGAAGTCATTACTTTCGGACGTTTTTCGACTGTGCCGACGCACAAAATCGCAACTTGCGGCTGATTGATAATCGGCGTTCCAAAAAGTCCGCCGAACACGCCCGGATTCGTAATTGTAAAAGTTCCGCCCTGAACTTCGTCGGGCATTAACTTTTTCGTTCTCGCTCTATCGGCTAAATCGTTTGCCGCCAGAGCCAAACCCGACAGCGAAAGTTGGTCGGCGCGTTTGATGACGGGAACAATCAAACCCCAATCGAGCGCGACCGCTATTCCCAAATTCACGTCGCCTTTATAAATAATCCGGTCGCCCGAAACTTGTGAATTAACAATCGGAAATTGCCGCAAAGCCTGCGCTACGGCTTGAAAAATAAACGGCATATAAGATAATTTTGTGCCGTAGCGCGTTTGAAACTCAGACTTATTCTTATCGCGGAATTTCGCCACATTTGTCATATCAAACTCATAGACACTCGTAACGTGCGCCGAAGTTTGTTTTGAAAACGTCATATGTTCGGCAATTTTCTTACGCATCACAGACATCGGCTCAACCCTATCACTAGATGATAACCAGTCGTGAAGTGCATTTTTCATTATAACTCCAGAAGGTTGTAATTGAGTTTGCTGGATAATCGGCGCGGTAGATTTTCCGAGCAAATCTTGCGGACGAAGTGCTGCGCCCGATTCGATAAAAGAGATAATATCTTTTTTCGTGACGCGCCCGCTCATTCCCGAACCTTCGATACGCGAAATATCAATGCCGTGTTCTTTGGCAATGTTGCGAACGAGCGGACTCGATTTCGTGCGGCGCAAATCTTCAACACTCAATTGTCCGTTGTCCGTCGTCCGTTGTCCGTTGCTCTTTGCATCTTCGACGGCGTTTGGACGACCGTAATCATAACTTCTGCCTTCAACTTCTTTGATTTCACGCCTTTCTTCAATCGGCATCGAAACGGTTTTTGATGTGGAAACATTTGCGCTCGTCGCCTGCGCCGTTTCTTGTTCAGCCTGTTTTTGTCCGACGATTGAAGTTTGACTGCCGACTGCCGACTGTTGACTGTTGACTGTTGACTGTTGACTGTTGACTGAACCCGCGCCTTCCGCGCCGACCAGACCGACAACCAAACCGACTTCAACCGTTTCGCCTTCATTCGCGCGGATTTCGAGCAGCGTTCCGGCAACAGGCGAAGGAACTTCAGCATCAACTTTATCAGTAGAGATTTCCAGAAGCGATTCATCTTTTTCAATTTTATCGCCGACGGCTTTCAGCCATTTAGAAACCGTGCCTTCTGTAATTGATTCGCCCATTTGCGGCATTACGATTTCTGTTGAGTTTTCCGAGTTGACTGAGTTTTCTGAGTTGGCTGAGTTGACTGAGTTTTCCGGGTTGACTGAGTTTTCCGGGTTGACTGAGTTGGCGGAACTGCCTGTTGCGGTTTGTGCTTGTTTTGCAGGTTCAGATTGTTTTAATTCTTCAACTTTCGGTTCTTCAGTCTGCTCTATTTCAGTTTGACTTTGGACATTAGACTTTGGACTTTGGACTGATTCTTCACCTTCTTCGCCCAAAACACCGACAACGCTGTTGACTTCAACCGTTTCACCTTCGGCGGCGCGGATTTCCAATAAAATTCCTGCTATCGGCGACGGAACTTCGGCGTCAACCTTGTCGGTTGAAATTTCCAGAAGGGATTCGTCCTTTTCAACTTTTTCACCAACCTGTTTTAACCATTTGGAAACCGTTCCCTCGGTAATTGACTCGCCCATCTGCGGCATCACGACTTCTACGCTCATATAATCTCCGTTTATTGAATAATGACTGTATAAAATTACAAAAACCCAATAGTTAGAATACTAAAAAAAGTGAAAAGGTGAAAAAGTGAAAAAGTGAAAAAGGGTAAAAAAAGTGAAAAAGTGAAAAAGTGAAAAAGTGAAAATGAAAAGGCGGAAAAGCAACTGTAATTTTCTGCAACCAACTTTTTCCCCTTTTCACTTTTCCCCTTTTCCCCTTTTTTACGTTCAGCCACCAATCAACCGTGCAATCAAATATGCTACGCCTGCCGCCACGCTTCCGATAAGACAAGTTTGAATCGCGCTTTTGATTGGTTTTGTTCCCGTAAAAGTCCCTTTGATATAACCAAAAACAAACAAAGCAATCACAGTAATGACAACCGACCACAGCAGAGCAGTATGTACTTCCGGTAAAATTATATAAGGAGTAAGCGGAATCAAACCGCCGAAAATATACGCGCCGCCGATAGTCGCGCCGCTTTGCAGAGCGCGTTTCGGTTCGGGCTTTTCCAAACCCAGTTCAAAACGCATCATAAAATCAGCAAAATCCTTCGGACGCTGCGCTAAAGAATCAACAATCGGCGAACTTTCCGCCCGCGTTAAACCGTAATTTTCAAATATCTCCATCACTTCATCTTTTTCGTGGTCGAGCATTTCGTCAATCTCATACATTTCGCGTTTGTATTCACTGTCGAAATGCTCGACATCGGACTTTCCTGCCAAATATCCGCCTAAACCCATCGCAATCGAACCGGCGACAATCTCGGCAAAACCTGCGGTTACAATAATTCCCGTCGTCTCAACCGCGCCCGAAAGTCCCGCCGCCAGCGCAAACGGAACGGTCAAGCCGTCCGCCATTCCAATGACGACGTCGCGCACGACTGCGCCTGATGTAAAATGTTTTTCGATATGTGGAGTTTGCGGCATTTGATTTTTTTTTGAAAATTAAATAATAGAAACTTCATAATAATAAAGATAAAGCAAACTTTTATCAAAATACGATGCTTGCTGTTTTCACTTGAAGATTTGGTCGGACTTCAAGTTTATTTACAAACCTCTGGACTTCAGGTGCAGAGACATTCGGCAGAAGAGATTTTTTGCAAAAAATTTAAAACTTTCCCGATACTTTTTACGTTCAAGTTTCACATTAGTTAATGAGGATTTATGGCAACTTACGAAGGTAAATGGCGTTGTATTCGATGTTCGACGGTTAATCTCGGGCGCAACTTGAATTGTCAGTCCTGCGGAGTCAAACGCAGTGAAGACATTGAGTTTTTTCTCGATGATGATGCTTCCGCCGTAACCGACGAAAATTTATTAAAACAGAGCAGCGCGGGCACAGATTGGATTTGCACGTATTGCGGCGGAAACAATCGGGCGTTTGACTCTCGATGTTCAAGTTGCGGAAACACGCGGAGTTCGCAGGATAAACAACTAAACGAAGAAACGCGCGGTATCCGGGATTGGAGCGAAGCGGCGCAAAAAGCGGCTCGTTCTGCCGTGCCGCAACAAAATTTTCAAACGGCTGCCGCGAAAAAACCTTTTTTCAGCAGTCGTATTCTCAAATTCGGCTTGCTTGGGCTTGGTCTTCTCGCGCCTGTAATAATTGCTTTACTCGGCATTCTGATTTACATTTCCACGCTGACTTATTCGGTTGATGTTGAAGTTACGGGTTTAAAATGGCAGCGCAGCATTGCGATTGAAGAATATCGAACCGTGACGGAAACTGCCTGGGAAGGTGAAATGCCGCGCGAAGCCCGCGTTCAATCTCAGACACGCGCTTTGCATCACACTGACCGGGTTGCAAGCGGCGCACGGGATGTTACCGAAAACTATACGGAACAAGTCGCCGACGGCACGGAGCGTTACGTTTGTGGGCGAAAGAATAAGAAAAACGGTTTTTTTGAAGACGAATACTGCACGCGGACGAAATACAAAACGGTAACGAAAACCAGAACCAAAACCGAAACCGTCTATAAAGATATACCGGTCTACAAAACCCGTTACACATATTTGATTGACAAATGGACGGCGGCGGGCGAAAAAACGACTTCCGGCACGGACTTCAATCCGCAGTGGGCGAAAGTTGAAGTTAATAATTTCAAAACACGCGAAACCGGACGCACGGAAAGTTACAATCTGCTGTGCAAGGAATTAGGCGGAAAAAATAAGCTTCACGAATTCAAACTCACGCCGGAAAACTGGTCGAAATTTCAAAACGGAGTACATCTGCACGGCAAAACGAACTTCTTCGGCGAATTAATTTCTGTTGACGAACTGGCAATCAAGGATTGGTAAATAATGTTTTTTAATATTTTTCAGCGGCTTTTTAATAAAGGTCATCTTTTGATTTTGACGAAAAAATTTAAGGCAAATTAACATTTTATCATTTTGAACGACTTTACAGAGATTTGTTTTTATATATGCTCATCATCGAATTGCCTCTACTTGTTTTAGGTTAATTGTGTTTTTATTATAATTAGGACTTACGCAAGACGCATTTTGATGGACGGGTTTTTCAGTTGTTGAATCAAATAATCCGACAACTGCCCAAACTTGATTTGATAGACCGTCCGTTTTGTTTCATACATTAGTTCTTTGAACCGACACCAGACCAACAATGCACAAGCGATGTGATTGCGTTGGATTCTCGCTTTGCGACATTGACAACTTTCCAATCCCGTTACTTGTTTGGCTTCGCGGTGCAATTGCTCAATCTTCCAACGCACGGCACACACCTTTTGTGTTTCGTCCGTTGAATCCTGAGTCAAGTCGTTCGTGACGACATAATCCGTGCGGTCAGCAGAAACCACGAGCCGGAACAATTGCAAACGATGAGCTTTCGGGAAATCTTTGACGTGGACGTTTTTGCCCGCTTCGCCTTCCGTTGCCGTCCACTCTAAAGAGTCCACGCGCCGATAAGCCGGTTTGGGTGTGCCGCCAAAGCCTTCATCCACTTGGCGATTGTCTTTGAGCGGACAATAATAGATTTTGCCGCTCCGTTCAATGTGCAGCATCAAGTCTTTGGTGGCATACCACGAGTCCATCAAGACGGCGCGAAACTCAAGTTTCTTATGTTCGATGGCATTGTCAAACATTTCCCGAACTTGCTGAAGCTTAGTTTTGCCATCCACGTCAGGAGCAAACAGGCGGTAGTTAATGAGCCAAAATTGATTGGTGTCGGGATTGACATACACACAAGTTACAATCCCGATGCCTTTGATAATCTGATGAGCGTTGCCCGAATACTGCCGCCGAACCAGTTCGATATGGAACGAATAGTTTTTGTCGGCAACCGTGTCATCAAAGAGCAAATAACCGTTTTTCGAGAAAACAATCGAATCTTTGACTTGCTCCCAAACAAGTCGCGGCTTGAGTTTGTCGTCGCGCAAATAGCGGTTAAGCTGGTCGTGCGAGTAATCTTGACTGTGGTCGGCAAAGTTGGTCAAGGTATAATTAATTTGGCTGCTGACCAAATACTGACAATAAGCCAAACGAGTAACCGGCTGTTTATTTGCAATGAACATTGTCAAAGATTAGCTGATTTTTTACGCTTGCGTAAGTCCTATTAATATTAACGCAGAGAACGCCGAGTTCGCAGAGTTTTTTTATAAAACTTAAAATAAACCGGCTTATTGCTAATCTTTTCTCAGCGAACTCGGCGTTCTCTGCGTTTGAAAAATGTAATAAAAGCTAATTTACATAGTAGACATTATCCGAAATAAGAAATATCTGCCTACGAAACACACAAAACAGACGAAAATAAGAAAACCATTTTAAGATTCGCTCTTTTTTAGTGTCTTTGGTGTGTGCGCGCAGGCAACATATTCTTTACTTCTTTATTTCGGATAATTTCTATTTTTTCAATGAACATAAACCGGAGGCAATTCATAAAACAATACGGTTCTACTGACTATTCAGGACAAATAAACGGATAATTCTCATTACACACAATCGGCTCCATATCAAAGAAGTCGTTTAAGACTGATTCGGCTGTGCAATACGCACCTTCGACCCATGCCTGATCGTTTGAATACGTTTCACCCACAATAAATATGTCAACATCCTTTTCTTTTAACAATTGCGATGGTTTACGAATTTTTCGTTGGACATCTCCAATGTCATAATGTGCGGCATAAGCATGATAACCGGCATTAAAAGGCGGTAAAGACCAATCCATATAACTTGTTTCCAGCGGCTCAGGGACTGCACTATAATCGGAATTTGCCCCGAAATGCAGTGCGGCTAATTGCTGACGCAACATCTTGACCATAATGTCGGGGGCTTTCCGAGGTCCTTCTAACGGTTGATAATTTTCCGAAACCGCTACCGTTCTTTCTCCGTCGGGTCCGATTTCCAATTCTTCCCAAAAGCTGGCGAACTGTTCATCGTCATAACTTGCGAGTATTCCGTAAACAGGTTTCGCCGTTTTATCGAGTGCGTTGTTGCCGAAATAAACAACTTGCCGAATCGGAGTATCGGTTACACTTGGTCCGATGGTGTTATTTTCCGCCGCAGATAACAAAAGTTCTTCTTGTTTTAAGGTCAACCGC
Source organism: Pyrinomonadaceae bacterium (assembly GCA_050998795.1). Classification (GTDB taxonomy): domain Bacteria; phylum Acidobacteriota; class Blastocatellia; order Pyrinomonadales; family Pyrinomonadaceae. Next base: position 10,672 of record JBPCPU010000161.1, on the reverse strand, counting down.
TCTTGAATACAAGTTTCTACCGCTTTAATAAAATCATTTGCGGAGGCAATCGGAGTTTCAAAGACGGTCGAATTTTTTTCAATTTCACTAATATAATTTTGCGGGAAGCCGTTAGCTTTTAAGTATGTCAAAACATCTCCGGTTATTTCATAATTTGTCAGTTGCGGCGGATAAACAGCACGAGTAAGCCACCACGGACTATCGAAAAACATTCCGACTTTATACGAAGGCTGATTAATTGCCGATTCCAGGTATAATTGAACTTTCGGATGATTAAGCACGTCCACGCCCTTGTGTTCGGTATAACGGGTTGCTTGTGCCACCAACTCCAATGAATATCGCGGCATCGCCAACCAAGCAGCTTGCGTAGTTTTTGACTTTGATTTTTTCGCCGGCTCTTTCCGCGTCGCAGTTGTGTAATGAATTACATTATTGATTTCAAGAATCGAGTGGAGACGGGTGTTTGGATGATATTCAAATTTTATGCCTTTTTGTTCGGCAAGTTCGGTAATTGCCTTAAACAGAGCATTAAACATACTTGAATAACCTGTGGTCAGCGTTTTGTATTCACTGCCCGGAGCAAATTCATCGTTGGATTGAATTGCGTCGGCGGCGTTCCAATTGATGATATTGGAAGTATATCCGTTACCGTCAGCAGTATAATTAAAACCTTCCGATCCCAATTGGTCAAACATTAAATTCCAATAACCGATGTCTTTTAATAACTCGCCTTTTTTATAAACAGACGATTCACCCAAATCAACATTTATTTTCCCTGTTTGATAAAATTCGCACCATTCTTTTCTTGTTTTCGGCGGTGCGTTCGGGTCAACAGCAAGGCTTTCGATAATAGAAAAACCTGTGCCGGGCGAAGCCTCTGCACCGTAATTTGCCACATTATAAGGTGCGGGATTACTCGAATTAATATCATTCAGATACATATTTTTGGTACGCAAATAAAACAACGTATTCGACGAGATATTAAAAGGGATTGAAAACTTATCCAAGTCCAATTTATTGATAACAGTTGTAACCAGCAAATGACCTGATTGAAAGTTTTCATTCCACGGAGCATAACGCATACCGCCTAACTCAAGGAATGAGTTTGATTTGTCATTCTTGTAATGCCATGTACAAACACGGGCACCGGCAGCTCTGGTTCCCGGGGTTTCTTTTGAAAAATCGTATTTTCCCCAATCATACAATTCGAGAATATCTCCTTTTGCAAGCATTTTTGCTTTGCCTGCTTCACTTTTCGGCTCGCCCCAAAGCAATCTCCAAGCGGTATAAAGTCCTGCGGCACCTGCTCCGAATATTGAATAAGTTTTTGTTTTCATATTTCTCCTTTCTAAATTGATTAGAATTTAGTCTGATCCAAGCCTGAACATTTGTTGCGGAAGGTCTTTTTGCGGAATTACAATTTCAACCAAAGAAGGTTTGTTTGTTTTCTTCTTCAGTTCTTTCAGCACGGCGTTTAGTTCCGAAACAGTTTCCGCCCGATAACTTTTAGCACCGAATGCTTCGGCAAGTGCTTTGTAATCCCATTTTGGAAGAATATCAAAAGCATCGAATTTGTTTTGCGGTCCCGGATTAAAAGATGCGAGATCAACATAAACCTGCTCAATCGCATAAACACCGTTACTCATCACAAAAATAACTGCATCGAGATTGTTTCGGGCAAGCGTTGAAAGAGATTGGCAAACCATCATAAATCCGCCGTCACCGGCGATAGTCCAGGCACGTTTTCCGCTTCCGAGTTGTGCTCCCGAAGTTGCTCCCGTTTCAAATCCGATACATTGCCAGGCAGAAGATGCAAGAAAACTATTTTGAGATAATCCGTAAGCATTGGTTGCTACATACATGGCAGAACTGACACCAAAGGTCATGACTATTTCATCGAGCATTTTATTGTCTTTCAAAAACTTCATTGAATGTTGAAAGAAACGGTTGTAGGTAATGGTTTCGGGCTTATCATTCCAATTCGGGTCTGAATTGGAAACCCATGGTTCAGGATATTTCGGTTGCGGAGGAGCAACTACTTTCAGCGGATATTTTTTATCGTGTTTGAAACGCTTCAACAGAGCTTGCATAAAATCTTTCATCGTAACGCCTTGATAAGTAAAATAACCCGCCCGCGTTTCATTGGTTGTCGAGATAACCATATCGGCAAATTTGTTTTCGACAAACCACAGATAATCGTCGGTCATAATTGTTCCGAGCGTAATAAAACAGTCGGATTTTTCGACAATTTCGATCACACTTGAAATTGAAGCCGCGTCTGCATATGTCCCGATAAACTTGTCTCCTTTTTCATCCAAAACAGTTTTGCCGAGCGTCGTTGTAGTGTACAAAATTCCGCTTGCATCAATGATTTGTTGTAATAAATCTGTCAATCCGAAGCGAAGCACTTCAACGCCCGCAAATATCAGCGGATTTTCAGCAAGTGTAATTTGTTGCCACGCTTGTTCAACGGCATTTTCAAGTGCCGCAGGTTCGCTCTTTACGACTACGGGTTGCAATGCTTTGGCGGAAGGTTTCGGGCAAGGTTCACCCCAAACTTCCTTATAACAAGCGATATAGACAGGTCGTTTATGAGTGATGGCGGCGATGAGTAAATTGTCTATTTTTTCGGGAGCATTTACCGATGTGCTGAGTGTTTCCGAAGCAACCGTAACCTGATTGTAAACTTCTTGATCGGCACTGAGATTTCCCGTTGAGTGATGGTAAAGCACACTATACATACTTCCGATTTGCCGAGCATCCGCACCGGGGACAGCACTGATTACTACGACAGGACTGCGTTCAACATATGCACTTGCAATTGCATTAAGCGCACTAAATGTGCTGACACCGTATTGCAGAGACACAGCACCTAAGCCTCGTGTGCGCCCGTAGGCATCGGCAGCATATGCGGCATCAAGTTCATTTATTGCCCCAATGGTATTTATGCCGTCAAAATCTTCCAATGCTTGCGTAAAGTGTTTGACGTAATCACCGGGTATTTGAAAAATATCGGTAATATTCAGTTGTTTAAGTCGGGTTAAAAGATAATCCGCTACTGTGAATTGTTTTTTTTTCATCTTGTTTAATCCTTTAATAACAATTTACATTTCTTATAAATCAAATCGGTTGTGTCAAAACGCCAATTACGCGTTGAGCATTATTTATTTTGTTCTCTGATTATATGAACGTAATCGGAACGTAAAAAGTGTCATCAAGAACCGGTTTTTGGTCTCATCAAATTCCGGCAGAATAAAAAGTATGTATAAACCAAGTAAATATGCGAATCAAGAGTAGAAAAATTACCAACTTTGGCGGGGGCAGAGCCGCCCTTCCTGACCTGTTATCTTTTCTTTCTTGATTTTATTACTCTAAATTTCATTCAACATAAGCAAAACAAGACAAGTTAATCACATTTACAGGTCGGGAAGGGTGGCTCTGCCCCCGCTAAACTTTGATGTTTCGATTGTCCGTTGCTACTCTTGATTCGCATTAAATTAAGTTTTTTAATATTAACGCAGAGAACGCCGAGTTCGCAGAGTTTTTTTATAAAACTTAAAATAAACCGGCTTATTGCTAATCTTTTCTCAGCGAACTCAGCATTCTCTGCGTTTGAAAAATGTAATAAAAGCTAATTTACATAGTAATAGCCCTGATTTGCAAATGTTTTGGCTTATATTTTTGTTGTTTCGGACGTTTTTTGCGTCGTAACTTTTTTCTTAACCCGAACCGGCGTTGATTTTAGGCTTAAAAAAGATGTTTTTTACCGAAAAACTGTTCCATAACGAACCTGAAACAACCAACACTATTCCCGCAATAAACGCAGGTTCGCTGAAACTCAAGAAGGTTCTGCCGCATATTATAATTATTGCCCCGGTCAGACTCAGTAAAAACGGTCCGTAACCTTTCTCTTTTACTTTTTTCAAAAGCAAAAACAAGTGTAAAACCAAGAACGCAATTAGTATCGGTAAAAGAAATCTCATATAGGTGTAAGAAATACTTGACACACCGAAACTCCCTAACATACTCATATACGCCGCCCAACATAACGGGCATTTCGGGAAAAAAGCAATCAGCACACTTAATAAAATTGAAGGAACAGACTGCACAGTATTTTTGGTTTGAGATTCAGGCACTTCAACTGCAAACCTCTCCACATTTGCGTGGCAGCCGCAACTTTTATTTTCTGAAACAGGATTTTTCATCAGATTAATGTTTATACCAAATCAGAATTGGTTGGCGAAAAACTTTGCCCAAGGCGGAAACGCGAGTGTCAACGAGCGTGTCAGCCGCTAGACTTTTGCGTTTCCGCCTGTTTTCGCCAACCAATTCTTGATTGGTATATTTCAAATAATTCGCCTTGATTCGCGGGCAAACTTGCTGATTCCGAAGCGACTTTATTTGGGATTTGTCGCGTGTACCGGCGATGTAAAAGAAACCGGAATTAATTTATCCCAATGTGCTTTTTGAGATAATAACCAGCTGAAATCTCCCGACAATTGATTTCCCGTAACAAACTTTCCGTTACTGATTCCGTTATAAATCCCCGCACTTGAATGGCAACTCATACAGCTTTCCGTGCCGAAAACTGTAATCGGACTCGGTACATTATCGGCTTCGACAAAATTATCGGCGGTTTGGTTTCCGTTCTGGAAAAAAGTTTCCATACTGATATTTGTCAGAAAGGCTAAATTAGGATTGCCGCCGGGTTTATTGACAACCGACTGCGGAAGAACAGGCGTTTGACTCGGAGTCATTCCGGGATTCGGTGCAGGTGGAATCTTTTGATCAAGCGGATATTGTGTGTCAATCAACTGATAATACTGAAAAACACTATTCTGCGATTTGAAATAAGCCTGCATCTTATCATTGATCTGCCGCACTCGGGCAGGAATCGCCACCATTCGTTTCGCCTGTGTTTTCATGACATTACTGCTTGCGTAATATTCGTCTTTCGTATCTCCCGAAACAGTCCAATAATCTCCGGTAGAACTCTTATTAAACGCGAACGTAGTTCCATGATTGGTAACATCGATATTGACCGGACACATCTCACAATCAGGATCGGTTAAAGACGGATGAATGACTGTTTTCTTACCGTCTTTTTCGATTACATTCTGAGCTAAATTATCAATTTGCTCAAAAGTTGACCAAACCCATTGTGAACCCGTCGGAGTTTTTTGACTGATATGAAAACCAATCATACCCAAATCTTTTTTGACCAATTTTTGTGTTTTCTCGTCAACCACATATCCTTTGCTTTGGAAGTAACGTTCTTTATGGTCATTTTCCGTCAAGATTTTCCATGCAAATTTGATTTCAATCGCACCTACTTTGTTAGTGCTGTAATCTCCGGCAGGAAAATTGGCGATGGTACCGTTTTTAGAAAAGTCTATCTGACCATTGATGTTGTATAATTTATTGGTTACAAGATAGTCAAACTCGGCTTCATTCATTAAAACCTCATAGACGACAACATTACCGTTTTGGTCGAATAATTTTCCGGCAAAGGCTTGATCTGTTTCATCGGCGATATTTTTAGATTTGCTTCTGTGCGTAGGTGTATTCGAGGACAACAGCAAGCGGGCATCAGTATCGTCAACAATGCTGCTGTCTTTCAGACAATCATCGGTTCTTTTGCTTCCCCAAGGAGTCGGCACACTGCCATCGCAACGATACACTTGAAATGATTCTTTCCAGCCTAACCAAGTTGCTTTGCCTTCGTCCGTGAATTTAGGCATTGGTTTCCCGTCTTTATCTCGCGGATAAAAAATGGCGACAAAAGATTGCCAACTGTTTTCATTAAACTTTTCGTTTAATTGATAAATATCGCCTTCCTTCTTTAATGTTGCTTGAACGGCAGGGTCAACATCAACGGGGATTTCGGGCGATATTTTTACCGGAGCAGCTGTAGCATTGGTGTCGGTATTGGTTCCTGTCGGATTTTGGTCTTTGCACGAAAATGCCAGCAGGACAATAAAAAGTATGATTAAAATACAGCATTTCTTTACTTGGTTACGGTTTCGGGGGCTAAATGGTAATTTGTTTCTCATTGTTTTTTTCCTGTTTTCGACAGTTATTTTTGGTGCGGCGGGTAGCTTCTTTACAGAAAAATTTAATTCAGTCGTTTGAAAACAAATTCATCGGTAAAGCCGCGAATGACAGCAGCGGCTTATTCAATTAAACCTGAAAAGCCGCTGTTGCAAAGCGTCGTGTTACTCGGTAGTCATCAGTAAATGAACTTCAACGGTTGGGTTTCCCATCAATTTATGCGGAAAATGATCTCCGACAAAACTCTTGTCGTTCGGTTCAACCCAAATTCCCAGTTTTCCGCCTGAAACAGTTTTCAAAGGTAATTCAAAATCAAACCGGACAACGGCATTTTCAACGCAATTACCGCATTTCTCCACTTCATTCGGCTGAAAGAAACCTTTAGAAGCAATAACTTTCCCGTCTTTCAAAAGATGAACACTGAAACTGCCCGGTATCTTCAAACGGTTCAAGCCTCGCACACTGACATTGACACGGTCGGTATGAACGGAGAATTTTTGCGACGCAAGCGTTGTTTGGGTAGTTTTGGCTAACATATTCAATTTAGAAACGGTCGTCGGATTCTGATAACCGACGCTGAGACTGTTCACAGAATCAATTATTGAAAGCGTATTGAGTTTAAGCGGATCTGCCGTGAACGGCGGGAGCGATTCCAATACCGAAATTGTAAAGATATTGTAGCTGTTTATATCAGTTGTTTTGTTGATTGTTGTCAGTAATCCGGTCAGATTGGTTGCCTGCATTTGAGTTTGCCACTGCCAAAACAATCTGTCCCAATTTGCGTGGAAAAACCAAAAAACAGGATCAAATGCCGCAACGCTCTGATCTGCCATCGTCGGACCGATGGAATTATGTCCGCCGTCGTGGGCGGCAATAATTGTATTGTTAGCTGAACCTGACCAAGCACCGTGAAAATCTTCCCAATCGGTTTTGCTCAAAGCACGGTTAATATCGCCAGTAACATCATACTTCGAAAAATTTTTCTGAATCGTCAGGTAAGGATATCTTTGCGTAACATAACCTTTGTTATAGTTCTCGCCAATATCTTGCGGCAAAGTATAACTGTCAAACGGAGCTTTTTTCAGCACATCGGGAAATAGTGTCGTGATGTCCCAATACGGAAGAGTTACATCTTCGCAACCGGGAACCGAACGCAGTGCATTTTCAAAGCTCATTAAATAAGCACGGTGCCACGGATTATAACCCGGAGCGTGATGCTGGCAAAACATATTTCCCGCAGGAAGCCAATGATAACCTGCTTGAACAAAATAACTGTTCAAGTCGGTTGGATCAAGTGCCTTAATTGCCGTGAACGCGGTAACAAGATTGCTCAATTCGGTGGCGGACAACGTGGTAATTTCTTTGCGGATTCTGGTTGCAGTATTAGTCGCACCCAAAGTTTTTAAGGCTGTCAGATTGATTTGCGGAGGCGTACCTTTCGGGAAATTGTTGGTCATCCAATTCAAAAATGTGGCGACTTGATCGGAAGTCCAATTATTCGGCGGTGGAGGCATATTGCCTTGTGCCACTTGACCGTAAATGCCGCTTGCACTATTTTTAACCTCATCATAACTTGTCAGATCAAGACCTTGTTTGCTCATATGGTCAATATCAGTTTGGTCAAACATATTTCGAATATCGCCATACCAAGTCGGGTTAGAAACGGGGGTAGTAGTCGTTTTCATAGTTATTTTCTCCTTATTTTTTTCTACTCTATTCCTTTTATGGATTTTTGTCTATTATTTTTTTGTTTCGGGACAAATAAACTAGGGCTTATTCAAAGTAGGAATGATTTAAGCCAAATGACAAATTTTCAGTTCTCAGCTATTCGTTATCAGCTATTCCGAAGGTAAAATCGGTTACTTTTCGGAATCACTGATAACTGAGAGCGAATACGTGATAAGCTAAACTTTCTGAAAAAGCTACTTTGAATAAGCCCTACGCTTGCGTAAGTCCTAATAATGTTATTTACATTCAAGCAAAAATAAGGAGTTGCCAAATGAAGAAAATTGCAACAATAATTTTATTAGTGATTGCGCTGCAAAACTTAGTGATAGGACAAATTGCGAATAAAACACAACCGCAAAAACAAACGCAAAAGGATATAGTTTCGACTCGTGAAATGGACAGGATTAATTGGATGGAATTCAAAGAAGTTGTGCCGTCGAAAATGAATACTGTTTTATTGCCGACAGGAACACTCGAACCGCACGGCGTAATCAATAACGGCGCGGACAATACCGCTCCGACGGCGATGGCGAAAACTATCGCGCAAAGAGTTAACGCGCTGATTGCGCCGACTTTGCCGTATGGAATCACGGGAAGTATGCAGGCGTATCCGGGCGCGTTTCAAATTACCGAAGAAGCCTATCGTCCTTTCGTCAAACAAATTTTGGAAGGTTTAGCGAAAAATGGTTTTAAAAACATAATTATTTTGAATGGACACGGCGGCGGACAAACGGCGGTTTTGCAATCGGTCGCGGCGGAAGTTGCCGCCGAGCAAAAGGTGAGAACGCTGGTTATCAATTGGTGGTCGTTTGCGTCCGACGAAACAAAGGCGGTTTTTGGTGAAGACGGCGGACACGCGGGATTAAATGAAACCGCTTTTATTCAAGCAATTGACCCATCATTAGTGCATCCCGAAAGATATAATGACGATTTGGCAACCGCTTATCCGGCAGCGGGAACTTGGTCGGCTGTGCCTTTTCCGTCTTCGATTGGTCTTTATCAAAAAGGACAAGGTTATCCGAAATTCGACCAAAAAAAAGCGGATGAGTATTTCGTCAAAGTTACCGATAAGGTCGCCAATCTTATCAACGAAGTTATACGCAAGTGGAATTTAGCAGGTTTATAGAGTAAGTTTTAAGCAAGAGAAAAGTGAAAAAGGTAAATGGTGAAATTTTTTTTATATGGGCGACGGTCGTTACACATTGTGGAGGAGAACACTGATGAGTCGTCGAGCAATTGGTTTAGCACTTCTCAACATAGCTGGTGCGCTGGTCATCGCCGGGTCGCTCTACGACCTACTAGTACCATCTGTCCCGCTAAATCATCTAGCCTACGTCGGCGCGACCGCCGACAGTCTCGACCTGCGATACGCCGCGTTGGACTTAGCCATGCTCCGGTCTATCGGCGGTTGCCTGCTTGCCATCGGAATTGCCACATTAGTGCTAACGAACGGTCCGGTTCGCCGAGGGGAGATGTGGGCGCGTATAATTATAGTCGTTCTGGTCGTGGTATCTGAAGGCAACAATGCCTACCGGATGTTCCCGTTTGATTCCCCGTGGTATGGACCGCTCGGGTTTGCCCTGCTCGTCATTATTGGCGCGATGCTGGCAGCCCCGCCGAGCGACAAGATATCTGCGCGGACGGTCGCTCCGAGCTTATCCACACCCTTTATATAAAACTTTCACCTTTTCTACTTTTTCCCTATTTATCTTTTCCAATAGTTTTTTATCTTTACGTCAAGCATCGGAAAGGGAACATATTCGACTTGTCTGCCGGATTCGCGCAATTTTTCCACCATCCGAATTGCGCCGTCGGCGTTGCGGGTGTGGACGATGACGGTTGCGGCGCGGTTTAACTCTTTATTTTCGTTAAGCCATTCGGCAATTGCATAGCCGGTGCTGCCGTAATCGTCGTGGTCGTTCGATTCGTAATGATGCGGAAGCAAATCGTGGTCGAGAAAAATCGCGTCGTAAGCGTATTGCCCGAGAAGTTCCTTAGCTTCTTCAACCGTTTCGGCAATGTCGAGTTCATCGCCTTCAAATCTTTTTGTGAACCAGCGATGTCTGCGCTGGTCATCGTCGAGCAGAAAAATCGAAATCGGACTGCGTTCGGCTTTAAGGTTCGCTAAACCAAGTTTTATCAATAAACTGCGTAACATACTCATAATTAAAACTTCTCACCAATTGGCTTTAAATATATCACACGCTAATCGGACGAAACATTTGACGGATAAATTTTTTGGTTTCCATGTAAATTTTTTGTTAAATCTAAGTCGTGTGTTTTCATAAACTTCACTTTTTCGGCTTTTTGCAATTTCGTTTGAGCCTGATTTTTGTTGGATTTTAAATACGAAATAAAACTTGAAATGATTTGTTTCGGTGTTATAATTCAAAACAACTTCTGCATTATTTTGAAGAGAAACTCCAAAAGAAACAAGATTTATCCGATAAAAATCGAGTTGGATTTCCCAGATGCCGCAAGAAAAAGCGAAAATTCATCCGCTCTTTGCCGTTCCGAGTATGGCTCAAGCCGAGCCTGAGCCGGATTTTTACAACGCGCCGGATGCGAGCCGCGAGCCTGAGGTTTGTCCGCTTTGTTACGGTTCGGGAATGGAGCTTGTCGCGGGCAAAGGTGCGCGGCAGTGCGAATGTCGCAAGCAGAAATCGCATTCTAATTTAATAGAAAAAGCGCGGATTCCAAAGCGTTACACCGATTGCCATTTTCATAGCTACCGCGTTCTCAATCCGTCTCAGGAACGAGCCTTTCGTTTTGCATCGCGCCTGACAATGGAATATCCGGCGGTTGACCGCGGACTTCTTTTGATGGGAACAGTCGGAGTCGGCAAAACGCATCTGGCGGTTTCAATTCTCAAAGGTTTAACCGAGCGCGGATT
>JBPCPU010000083.1:0-9544 GCA_050998795.1 Pyrinomonadaceae bacterium | reverse complement strand
ATACTGCGGCGTAATGTAGCCGCCGAGATTGACGACCGTCGTGCGGTCTACCGTCTGCGGCAGTCCGAGCAAAAAGGCGGCAAGCCCATTAACGCCCGTGGCGCCTGTGCCGCTTCTGGTGGTTAAGCCTCCGGTAAAAGCATATTGACCGCGCGCATTACCACCCGCCTGCTGTTTATCGAGCCTCAATTTTCTGATGTCAGCGCCGAAGCGGATGGTGTGATTGCCGACAATGCGCGTCCAATTATTAACTATATTGTAACTGTTTTCTTTTATGTCGAACGGAAGAGTTCCGAGGCTTCCGAGAATTTCATAATTGGAAATGACAATCCGCGGGATTCCGTTAGTGCTGAAAAAGTCGCCCAGATTGGTTCCGGGAACGCCTAAAGTATTTCCGAGATTTTCTTCCGACGGAACATCTCCCGTAATATGAACCCGCACATAGCCGAATCGGAATTCGGTAATCAGGTTTGGCGAAAAGACGTGCGTTAAATTGACGGATACGCTGTCGTTTCTGCCTGGACCGGTAGACGCTGTGGAACTGAGTGTCGCCGGTCCGCCGAGTGCGCCGAACAAAGGCAAGTCGGAAGTTAATGATTTGAAGTAACTATCCCGACCGAACATGGTAGTCTTTTCACTAAGATTGTGATTGAATTTGACGTCGAATGAATTGCGGTCTTGAATAAATGTCCCGTTCGCTTCGTAATTATTGGTTAAGCCGGGAAGATTCGGCAACGGCAAGCGGGCGAGAATGGCTCTCGCCACCGGATTGATGCGATTTTGCGGAATCATATTTCCGACAAACGGAACGCGGCTGGCGGCGGTCGCTTGCCCGTTTAAGCCCGGGTCGTAGATGCATCCCGTTACCGTGGTTGCACAATTAGTTCCGGCTGGGATAGCCGAAGAGAAATCGCCGTTGCGGAAGGCGGCAATCGGAACAGACAACAAAACATTTTGCCCGCGACGGTCCCGACCGCCTTGATAATCGCCGAAAAAGAAGGTTTTATCTTTGATAATCGGACCGCCGATGGTAAAACCGAATTGAGTTAAATTAGTATTCGGCTTCTCTCTGGTTGAAAGAGTATTTTTAGCCTTAAATGCGCTGTTCGTATTGTAGATAAATGCACTGCCGTGCAATTTATTCGTGCCGGATTTAATTTGGACGTTGACTACGCCGCCCGCCGCTCGTCCCTGCTCGGCATCGTAGGCGTTAGTCGAAATATCTACCCTTTCGATTGCTTCCGGCGGCGGAACAATTGCCGTCTGCGAAATCACATTCGTCTGGTTGTTAATCGTCCCGTCAAGTTGAAAATTGTTGTAGCGTTCGTTCTGCCCGTTAATGCGATTAGTCGTCGAACCGTTCGGATTACCGAAAGCCGAACCGACAGCCGTCGCTTCCGTTACGCCCGGCGAAATATCAAGCACGCTTTGATAGTTGCGGTCAGGTGAAAGAGGCAGCTCTTCAACCTGTTCACTCGTGATTTGTGTGCTGACATCGGCGCGGTCGGTTTTTAGCTGAACCTGTTCGGATTCAATCTGAACGGTTTCCGATATGCCTCCTGCCTCCAACTTTCCATCTACCCGAACAGTTGTATTAATGGCGACTTCGACATTTTCTTGAACAAGTTTTTTAAAATTCGCTTGCTGGATTTCAACCCGGTAAATGCCCGGGTCAAGACTGCCGAATGAGTAATTGCCTTCGTCGTTGGTAACGATTTCGCGCGTTGTGCCGCGATTGATTTCAGCAGCAGCAACACGCGCTCCGGCGATTGCTCCGCCGTTAATATCCTCAACGTGACCGACCAAGGATCCGGTCACGGTTTGCGCCGCCGCCGTTCCGATAAGCGCCGACACACAGCAAACGACCAGCGCGACGCCGACAAGTAAATTTCGTTTCATAATCTCTCAATCCTCCGTAGATTTATTAACAATTCTTTATTTGAAATAGCCATTTGTTCACGCCCGCAACAAAATATTTAAAACAATCACCGCACTTTGCGAACCGAACTTTTTTTGAAGTCAGGCAAAAGCGGGTGCGCCGAAATGTTTTTGCAAAATCAGCGCGACGCTGCCGCGCAGTCTGGGTTGTTCGGCGGCTTCTGCCGGAACAATTTTGGTGATGGTTTGGACTGAAGGCGAACGCTCGGCGACGACGCGCTTAATAATTGGATAAATCCGTTTCCAGGCTTGCGTTACTTCGCCAATCAGAACAATCGTTCGCGGGGCAATGCCGGTTATCAACATTGCCAGACCGACTCCCAAATGATATGCCATCCGGTCAAGCACTTCGGCGGCTTTCGCGTCGCCTTGTTCGGCAAGCCGCAAAATGTCCTCGAAAGTCGGCGGCTGACGGTCGGCGGAACTTCCGTTTTGTTTATTTGCGCGTCCGCCGGACGTGGCGCGAACATAATCTCTTATCGCCGCCGAATTGGAAGCGTAAATTTCCCAACAGCCGCGATTGCCGCATTTGCACAATTCGCCGTTTTCACAAATCGAAACGTGACCGAATTCACCGGCAACGCCGTTAGCCCCGCGCAACAATTGTCCATTGGCGATGATGCCCGTGCCGATACCTTCGGAAACTGTTACGGCGACAAGGTCGCGGATGCCTTCGCCGCGCTGTTCAAACCAAATTTCAGCTAAAGCACAGGCGTTGGCGGCATTTTCGATTTCAACGGGCAGGTTGGTTGCGTTTTCCAAAGGCGTTTTAAAATCCACGTCGCGCCAGCCAAGATTGGGAGCAAAAATCAATCGTTTCGACTCTAAATCAACGCGCCCCGGAACGCTCACGCCGATTCCTTCAAAAAACACTTGCGGATGCGTTTTAATTAGAGCGGAGGTATGCTTTATTAAATCCTCGATAAAATCAGCCGGATTTTTCGCCGTCGGAAAAGATTCTTGAGTCGTAAAACGGGCATTTAAGTCAGCCAGCGCGATATTCGTTTCGGTCGGGCGAACATTGATTCCGATAATGCCGGTGCGCTCGACATTTAAATGCAAAAATCTCGGTTTGCGTCCGCGCGGCAGATGCCCGAAAGCTCCTTCGGTTACCCATTTTTCTCCGACAAGCTGGTCGGTAATGACCGAAATCGTGCTGCGTTGCAAACCCGAAAGACGCGCCAAATCAGCCCGCGAAACTGGTTGACGGGTCCGAATTAAGTCCAGCACAATCCGCCGGTTAATGTTCCGGGCGGTTTCGCTCGTCGCTACATTAAAGCTGGTCAAATCTATTTTTCGCATTTAATTGAAAACCCGTTTTTGACAGGCAGACTATTTTGTTTGAGACGCGAATAATATCTTTAAATAATTTCTAAGTCAAATTCTTAATAGCGAAATTATCTCTTTTCGCTATCTTTCTCAATATTTGGAAATTGCCAGGCGTGAATCGTCAACTATTTTGATATTCACGTCGGGTTGAAATTGTAGCGCGCCTCACGCGATTTTAATTCTCGAGCAAAAAAACAAAGATACGCCGTTGCTAGAAAAAATAGTTGCCCGTGCTCGTTTCGTAAATTGGCTGAAAGAGCAAGGGGCAGAAGGTGCGCGGACAATCAAGATTTGGAATTTGGAAAACTAAAACATCATACACTGAAATGGCGGGTAAGTTTTTGGAATTCCAAATTTTATTTGGTGTTCTTTCCTTTTTATAACCAGAATCAATTCTTTCTGATTCGGCTACCAGAAGGTAATCGTTGCTTCTGCTGTTGCCGATGATTGAATAATGGTAGTCTGTTTGGCGATTGAATTCGTCTTCTTTTCGGCAAATATCAAAATAGCGGTGATTCGTGAAATGGCGATTTGTTTTGAGAAATTTTTGTGCGGTTGCGGCAACTTCGGTTTAGTCGTGCCTCTTCATGTATTTGGTTAAATAAAAGGATAAAAAGGTTAAGCCGGATTTTTGCTTGTAAGTTGAATTTCTACAATACTTTACGAAGAAGTTGCGGAAGTCAGAACTACCTTTTAGAGAGATAATTTTGTTTTGCGGAAGTCAGAACTACCTTTTTAAGGGGTTGCGGGAGTCAGAACTACCTTTTTTAATGGCAAATGGAAGTCAAAACTACCGGTTGTGTAAGTCAAAACTACCAATTTGCCTGTGGAAAACTCGTTTTGCGGGAGTCAGAACTACCTAATTTTACTGCTCCGGGAGTCAAAACTACCTTTTTCCGTAAGTCAAAGCTACCTTTTAACAAAATTTAAATGAGAAATTCAGTTTAAGAACGAATAGAAACGATTACTCCTGGAAATGGTAGTTCTGACTTACACTTTGTTAATTATTTTAACCCAAGTTGCCGGTTATGAATATTCACCGCAGAAACGCGGAGTTGACGCAGAGATTCGCCGAGTTTTATATTCTTGTGTGTTTTCTCTGAGTTCCTCGGCAAAAACTCTGCGCCCTGCGGTAAAAAGTTGCTTGATTTTGATAACCGGCAACTTGGGTTATTTTAAGATTTAGCGTCAAGCGGGAACTGGGTAACGGCAGACTGGCGTTTGTTGCCTAACATAACTTCGCCAGCGAATTTCGGGTGGGGTGTAATAGTGATTTTCGCCTCAATCATTTTGTTTCGTTGCTCAGGGTCAAGCGTTTTGTCAATTTTATAACTGAGAATCACGTCTTTGCTTCGCATTTCCTCCAAAGCCATTTCAACGTCGCGCAAATTATGTGAGAGGCGTTCATAAGCAGTTAAACCGAAGTCGCGGATAATTGTGGATAAATTGATGCTGTAAGGCTGCGTCATACTGGCTTGGGTGTAATGATGACTCATCCGTTTGTGCAATTGGCGAGCAATGACGTTTTTGTAGCTCATACTTGTTTCGTAGTTAAACTGACGAAACTTTCTGGCTTTGATGCCTTGCGTGACGAGCGGATTAAAACGCACGAATGCTTTGGATTTCTGCCCTTTGCTTTCCCAATCCTCGCGCGTTTGTAATCCTAAAGTCTCGAATAAGCCGGAAACAAGAATCGCGCTACCGTCATCGCTGGTGACGGTAATATTAGTTTTGGCACAAACCAGCAGCGCGTCTTTGATTTGGTCTTTGCTGTAAGAATGACCGTTGTTCATCAGTTCTTGTTGTAGTTGGTGAAGGGTAAAAGTTACGCCCGCCGCATCGTCGAGAAAAAGCCCTTGTCCTTCGACGGCGAATTTTCGCAGAGCGTCCTCGACGAGTTCTTCGCGCTTTGACGGGTAGTAATATTTTTCTTCGCCGTTTTTGTCCTTAAGACTCGCCGGTTGAATCGAAACGCGGTAACGCACGCCGCGGCACTCGAATTCGCGGTCGAGCGATTTTAAAAACATGCCGTTGACGCGCTCAACTTTGCCCCAATGGTATTTGGGAATAAAGTCGTAAAGTTCGACCGTGTTTGAGTAGGGTTTTTCGTTCGGTAACAGCAACTCAAATAAGGTTAATTGAATCGGCTTTTCCTGCTTGTATTCAGCCAATTTTTTCGCCTTGGCAGAGGCGTTTTTAGTTTTGATGGGCATTTTTAACACCGGTTTTTGTTTTTTTCGGGTAGATTGTTTTTGCTGTGCCATACCTGCCTGATTATAATTCCGTTCGTTGATTACCCAAAGCCAAACTTGATGGAATTTTAATCGGTGTCCGACCAACTTAGTGTTTAATTTTTACATATTTGGAAGATGTTTCTGTTCGCTAGTCGTGATTTAGGAGTCAGGACTAGAATTTCCTGGCTTCCATACTTATATGGCTTTCCCGTTCCGCGGCATCCTCGCCTAATATTTACTTTGAAAGGGGAAATGCGAATCAAGAGTTGGAATAATGCGTTGAAAATTTGGTTTTCCTTTGCGAGCTTTGCGCTTTTGCGGAAGAAGATAATTTCTTGCAAAAGCGCAAAGCTCGCAAAGTTAAGAATTAGCCTATGGCAAATTTTTCAACTCTTGATTATAGGTTTAATCGCTAAAAATTGCGTCCGATAAGATAGCCTTAATTTAGGCATATCAGCAAATCCTATTGAACTTGATAAAAGGTGAAAAACAGGAGATGGAAAAAGGCTGTTGATTTTTGAACGAAGTAAAAACTCCGATTTGGAAAAATTCTGTTGCAGGTTGGAAAGCGCAAAGAATTCCAGAAAGGAATTTTCCTCTGTCGGTAGCTCTAATTCATCGGTCGGATAGAGGCTGTAAGTTAGTAACATTGCTTACAGTTGGCGAAATAAAATATAGTTGCTCGAAGAGGCTAAAACGAATCTTTCGAGTAACAGCAGAATTCCAACCGGGAAAACGAGAAAAATCCACAGACAAAAGACAAATTCTAAAAGCGGATATTCATAAGTCCGCTAAAAACACCAGAATTTCTTCATTAACATTGGCGCAAAAAAACTAAGAACAGCACTTTTCATACAAACATTGAATCCGAACCAAGATTTTACGCCGGATTTAAGACTCAAGATTTGAGCAAATCAAGTTAGGTGGTCCGTAAATCAGTCTTCTAGGTAATTTTATGCGAAACTATTCCCGGTTTTGAAATTAATTGTAGGAGTAATGGAAGGGAAGCAGATGCGGCTTGTGGTAAAATTTACCGATTATGATTACTGCTTACGACCGTTCGGACATTATCCATATATGAAAATGAATCGTTTAACATTAAGCGATTCAGACACGGCGCATCTTAGCTTTAGCAGTCAAGTCAAAGGCAAAGGTTACCAGATAACCATTTTGGTTGTAGAAGATTTACTGGCGGTGATTATTAAGCAAAACGGAGTAGTGGTTTTTAACGAAACGGTGAAAAGCATTGACGATTTGAAGATATTTCTTGAAGAACGTCTTTGCAAATATCTTGCTGTTTCTTCCAGATTTCAAATTGAACTTAATGACTGCTTGATTTGGACTTAACCTTCTTTAGTTTTTAGCTAAAGTCAATCTTGTTTTAACTCCTTCGTTATCGGATGCAAATGAACCAGAGGAGAATTCAAGAAAAATAATATAACTTTAGCTCGGGAAAATCTTGTCAGGTTATAGTTTAGATTTGAAAGTTGTGAATTGACGAAGACAAAGGCAGAGAACAGAAAAAATTGACAAACCGAAACCATAACGATAATGTCTGAATTTATTACAGATAGAATTTTGGAGCTAAAGCCACATTCGAGCCGACGGCTTTGCCAATCGCAAAATTGTATCCGGCTCAAACGCTAATTACTATCACAGATAGCCGCGAACGGCGCATCGCCATTTTTAACAAAAGCAAGCGCGGAATTTCGCAATAAACACAAACCCGCACCTGTGAGCGTGGTCTAAAATAAGGAGTCAGCCAATGTCAGAACATAAACACGAACATACGCACGAAGCAGTTACACATACACACGAACACGACCACGACGATCCGCACCACGCGCATTCGCACGAGGAAGGCGAGGTTCACCACACCCACGAACACACGCACGAAGCCGAAACGCACACTCACGAACACGGACAGCACCACGAACACGACCACAAGTAAAGGAGTCGGTTTGGGCGACGGCAGATTTCAATTCAGTCAAACTCGCAACTTCGGCGGGTTACTTAAATCGCGCTCAATTGAAAAGAAATAAGGCGATGTCTGCATCGCAGATGATTAATAAAACTTGAATTCAAGAAATATAAAATAAGGAGTTCAATTCAATATGAAAAGTGTCAAAATCCTGGCAGTGCTTTTAATTTCTTCCGTTTTGTGCGCGGCGCACGAAGTTCCACCGATGACAAAATATGAATTGGCGGAAAAGAATGCCGCGAGACTCAGAATAAAAAACGCGAAAATAAAATGTTTTTAATCTGCTTCATCGGCGTTCGTTCATATTTAAAAGCAAGGCAGCCTAAACTTTTTATTATACGGAATTAGTTCCATTTTTATACTTCGACAAATAATCTTTACACATCAAATCAAACAACCGCCGTTTTATCACACTTCAAAAATAAATTCATAACTTGAATCCAGCGAATAATGATTCTGCGAATACAGTGTTACCAATTATATCTTCGTATTACTTATGATAGACTGCTTTCATTTCCTAAAATTGAATATAAAATTTCTTGAAAAAAAAGTAAAAAAGCCTTCGGTTTGTTTTGACTTAACAAATCTTTATAAAAATTATGAATGCTAAACTTTTACGGTCATCAATCGGCAGCAGCCTTAACTCGAAGGGTTTGCTCAAGACCTTGATTTTAGTCGGGTTTTTAATCAATTCTCCGGCGGTCGCGCAAACTTCCAATGCTAACCGGACATTTTCCGGCACGGTCGTCAGCCAGCAATTTGAACTCGTGCCAAATGTTTCGATTGAAGTCGAAACATCCGGCGGCAAGCTGCACACCACGACGGACGCGGAAGGAAATTTTTCGCTGAAAGTTCCGAGCGAACTGCTTTCGGTTAAATTTTTCGGCAAAAATCTGACATCCGTAACGCGCATTTTCGCGGTGACGGACACGCTTGTCGGGTTGCAGATTAAAATTTCCTACATCATTGCGCCAATCAACGAAAGCGTGACCATTCAAGCCGAAAGCGTCACGCCGGAAGTTGACCGGCGCAACGATACGATTTACAAAAACACTTTGTTCGGGCGCGACGACCAAATCGTTCAAGGTCTCAACGCCGGAATCAACGCCGGACAGCACGAAGGCGGCGGAAAGAGTTTAGAAATTCGCCGTTTCGGTTTTAATCTCGACCACGGCGGCGTGAACGGCGGACTGAAAATTTTGGTTGATAATTTTCAGCAAAATCAAGCGACGCAGGGACATGGGCAAGGCTATCTCGGAAATTTGAAATCTCTGTCGCCCGAACTCGTGCAGAGTGTTTCGATTATCAACGGACCTTTTTCCGCCGCTTACGGCGATTTTTCCGGCTTGGGCGTGGTGCAGATTAATCTGAAGGAAAGTCTGCCGCAGCAATTTACGGCGCGGATTCAAGGCGGAAGTTTCAATACTTTCCGCGCGTTTCTGGCATACAGCCCGCAGATAAAAGATGTTTCATCGCTTTTCGCCTACGAAGGTTCTTATTCCGACGGACCGTTTATCAGTCCTCTGAGATACCGGCGCGATAATTTCACGGGAAACTTTACTTATAAAATTGATGAAAGCCAGTCGGCGGGTTTCAAATTTAACGCCGGACGCAACGATTTCTTTTCTTCCGGTCAAATTCCGCTCGACGAAGTTTTCGCCGGAAGACTCGACCGTTTCGGATTTATTGACCCGGAAAACGGCGGCAAAGTCCAACTCGGCACAGTCGGAACTTTTTACCGCAAAGAATGGCAATTGGGCGCGACCTTCAAAGCCGATGCCTTTGTCGGGCGTTCGCTGTTTGATTTATTTTCAAATTTTACGTTCTTTCTGCTCGACCCCGTTTATGGTGATGAAATTCAACAGCACGATTCGCGGCTTCAGGAAGGCGCAAACGTCCAGTATTTGCAGCCGTTTGACACTCTCCAATCAAGCTCTTGCGGCTATGAATGGAGATTCTTAGGAAACGCATAATGTATCCATTTACGTTAGCTCCTAAAGGTTCTGCCCGAACCAGTGAAACTCAAAAAAGAGTTCCGGTTGTTTCACTACTTAGGTGTTCT
>JBPCPU010000067.1:0-24278 GCA_050998795.1 Pyrinomonadaceae bacterium | reverse complement strand
CGTCGGTCGGCGTTTCGTGCGTTGTCGCGTTTATGATTGCGTTCGGCATCGGAACACCGCACGAAGGCGCACTTTTTACAACCGCTAATAAACCGATTCTTGACCAGCTTTGGACGTGGGTGCAGGTTGGCACTTTCCGCGCCGATTTCGGTTTGGGAATGGACCGGCTTTCGGCGATTTACGCTTGTTTTGTCACGTTTGTCGCTTTGCTGATTCACATTTTCGCAACCTGTTATATGCACGGCGACAAAGGCTTTTACCGCTTTTTCGCATATTTGAATCTGTTTATGTTCTCGATGCTGACGCTCGTTTTGGCGGATAATTTTCTGCTGATGTTCGTCGGTTGGGAAGGCGTTGGACTGTGTTCATATTTGCTCATTGGTTATTACATCAAACGTGACGAAGCGAGACGCGCCGCGAAAAAGGCGTTTGTGATGAACAGAATCGGCGATTGGGGCGTTTTGATGGGAATGTTTTTAATTTTCACGCTCACGGGTTCAATCAGTTTTTACGACAAAGTTGTTGACGGAACACCGGTGAACAGTTCGCTGACATTGCTCGGACAAATGGCGCAAGAACCGTTCACGGCGGACGCAATTGTCGCGGGCGGAATTACGACGATTGCAGTTTTATTATTTATCGGCGCAACCGGAAAATCCGCGCAGATTCCTTTATTTACCTGGTTGCCCGACGCGATGGCTGGTCCGACGCCGGTTTCCGCATTGATTCACGCGGCAACGATGGTGACGGCGGGCGTTTATATGGTCGTGCGCTGCAACGCGATTTATCAGAACGCGCCGACGGCAATGTTTATCGTGGCGATTGTCGGCGCGGCAACGGCGATTTTTGCCGCAACGATTGGTTTAGCGCAAAACGACATTAAAAAAGTTCTCGCTTATTCAACTGTTTCGCAACTGGGTTATATGTTTCTGGCGTGTGGTGTCGGTGCATTCGGCGCGGCGATTTTTCACGTCATGACGCACGCTTTTTTCAAAGCCTTATTATTCCTGGGTTCGGGTTCGGTGATTCACGGAATGCGCCACGAACAGGATATGCGGCGAATGGGCAACTTGAAAAAGTATCTGCCGATTACGTTTGTAACAATGATGACGGGTTGGCTGGCGATTTCCGGCATTCCGATTTTCGCCGGATTTTTCTCTAAAGACGAAATTCTTTATAAAACTTTTGCCGCGCCGAATCTGCCGCCGTCCTGGAATTATGTTTTGTGGGGAATTGGACTTTTGACGGCTGTTTTGACGGCTGTTTATATGACGCGAATGATGGTGATGACTTTTTGGGGCGCGGAGAGATTCCACGAAGGATTGCCCGTCGTTGATAATCCGACCGAGCCGTCCCGCGCCGAAGAAAACGCATTTGCAACGGGCGACGCGGCGGACGCGAAAGTGCCGCACGGCGACGCACACGCTTTGGCACATCACGACGCAGATGCGGCGCACGATGACGACGATGACGAAGAACATCATCATTTGCCGCACGATTTTCACCCGCACGAATCGCCTTGGACGATGACCGTTCCGCTGATTATTTTGGCGGTGCTTTCAACCGTCGGCGGACTCGTCGGCGTTCCGTATGCCTTGAGCGGCGGCGCGATTTCGAATGTTTTTGAGCGTGTGCTTGAACCGGTGATTGCAAAAGTTAAACACAAAAACGCACCACACAAAGAAATTTCATTTGAAGAAGCAACGCAAATTATCAAAAAAATTCCGCAGGACACGGAAACCAAAACAATCGAACACCAGACCGAAGCGGCGCACGCCGAACATTCGCCCGAAGAAATCCAAACGGAAAGACTTTTAGCAGGTTTATCGGTTTTGTTAGCCGCGCTCGGTATCGGCGTCGGTTGGGTGATTTTCAAAAAAGAACCGCTCAAACAAATGCCGCGTATTTTGCGGGACAAATGGCGGATTGACGAACTTTACAACGATTATATTGTTGACCCGCTGACAAATCTGTCGCGTGATGGCTTGTGGAAAGGTTTCGATTTGGGCGTAATTGATGGCATCGTCAATGGTATCGGACATTCTATCACTGCGCTCGGCGGCGTTGTTCGTCAAATTCAAGTTGGCTTTGTACGCTCTTACGCCGCTTTTATGTTATTTGGCGCGTTGATTGTGATTGGGTATTTTATTTATTACGGGTTTAAATTGATTGGTTAATAATGTCTTATTCAAAATTTACAAAAGCTGATTTGAAGGATAAGTTCGGTGTCGAATTAGTTCTTCAAACGGGTTTGTTCGACTCGGCTGCCGTGCGTCCTATCGGCGAATGGCTCAAAGTTTATTTGGCGAACAATACTGATTTTGCGATTTTGCAGGCAACGGAAAAAGCGCGTTCCGAATTTATTATTGCACCGATTTTCGCCGAACTCCGACAGCAAGCCGAAGCTCAAATCAGTATTTTTTCGGGTTGGGAATTGAATGTTGACGTGGAACAAGGATTGACCGGACGTTGTGATTTTTTGGTTTCGCGCACGCCGTATCAAGCCAATTTGGAATCTCCGATTGTCGTTGCCGTCGAAGCCAAACAACAAGATTTTGATAAAGGAACGACGCAGTGTATTGCCGAAATGATTGCCGCCAGAATTTTCAACGAACGCGAAGGTAATCCGCAAACCGATATTTACGGGACGGTAACGACGGGTGATGCCTGGCGTTTTTTGGTTTTGCGCGGACAACAAGGTTTGATTGAACCGAATCTATTTCCGCTCAAAGAAATTGATAAAATTTTCGGCATTTTGTGGGCAATGACGTTTAATGAAATTTCTCTTTAACTATTTGTGAAAGTAAAAACTACCAAAGGCAAAGTTTTTAACGAGAAAAACGCTGGCGGCGTAAGCGGGATTTTGTGTCGAACCGTTGGAGGCAAATACTTTTTTCGCATTTATCACGGTGATAATACATTTGATGATTACGATTTGATGCACGATGACCTTTCGGTAAAAATTGACGCCGACGCATTAGCATCTTTTTACGAAGGTGAAAATGGCGTGAAATTTCTCGACCATTCTTCTGAAGTTTTTGGTTGGGAAAAGATTGAAGAAAAAGACTAATTATGTTCGATTATTTAGCAGAAAATCTTTTAACGATTCTGATTTTGCTTCCCGTCTTCGGTGCGTTGGCGACGCTCGGATACGCGCTTGTTTGGAAGCAGGAAAGCAGTTTGAAATGGATGACGCTCGGCTTTACCATTTTGAATTTTTTGCTGTCGCTGCTTCTGATTGCAGACAAAGGCGCGGTTTCGGCAAGCGGATTTTTCTTTGAGAAAAACATTCCCTGGATACAGGCGATAAACACGAATTATCACGTCGGCGTTGACGGTCTTTCAGTTTGGCTGGTGCTTTTGACGACGTTTATAATGCCGATTGCGATTATCTCGACCTGGCACACCGTCGAAAAACGCCTCACGGCTTTTTACGTTTTTCTGCTTTTGCTGGAAAGCGCGATGCTCGGCGTTTTTGTTTCTTTGGATTTGCTCGTTTTTTATCTTTTCTTTGAAGCCTCGTTAGTTCCGATGTTTTTTCTTATCGGAATTTGGGGCGGCGAAAATCGGATTTACGCGGCGGTCAAGTTTTTTGTTTATACCGCTTTGGGAAGTCTGCTGATGCTCGTGGCAATCATCGCTTTGTATTATCTGCATTTTAACCAAACCGGCAGCGGAACATTTGATTATGTAACGCTTGTCAGTTCGCTCAAAACAGGCACGCTCGTTTTCTCAAAAGAAACGGGTTTGCTTCTGTTCGGCGCATTTGCGCTCGCTTTTTCTATCAAAGTTCCGCTTTTCCCTTTTCACACCTGGCTTCCCGACGCACATACCGAAGCGCCGACCGCCGGTTCGGTTATTTTAGCCGCCGTGATGCTCAAAATGGGAACTTACGGTTTGATGCGTTTTAATCTCGTGTTATTTCCCGAAGCCTCGCGCGAACTCGCCTGGCTGTTTATCATTCTGGCAATTGTCGGAATTATTTACGGCGCGTTGGTCGCAATGGTTCAGCCGGACATCAAGAGATTAGTCGCGTATTCGTCCGTCGCACATATGGGTTTCGTGATTTTGGGTATTTTTTCGTTCACCGAAATGGGAATGCAGGGCGCGTTATATCAAATGCTCAATCACGGCGTGGCAACCGGCGCGTTATTTTTGCTCGTCGGTTTCATTTACGAAAGACGACATACACGCGCTATTACCGAATACGGCGGTCTGGCAAACGTGATGCCGATTTACGCGACGATTTTCGTTATTACGACAATGGCTTCAATCGGCTTGCCGTTTTTGAACGGTTTCGTCGGCGAATTTCTGATTATGATTGGAATGTGGACTTCACACGCGCTCGATACCGTTACTTTTTTGAATTGGAATTGGAATTACGTCGCCACAATGCTCGCCGGAACAGGCGTTATTTTTGCGGCGGTTTATCTTTTGTGGATGGTGCAGAGAGTTTTCTTCGGTAAAATTACCAATCCGAAAAACAAGACTTTGCAGGATTTGAATTGGCGCGAAATCGGTTTGATTGCTCCGCTTTTATTTTTGATGGTTTTTATGGGCGTTTATCCGAAACCTTTCTTGAATGCTTCAAAAGACAGTGTTTTGGCGGTGCGCGATAGAATCATCGGCAGTCAAAAAGGCGGCACGTTTGAGAAAGTGCAAATAAGCAAGTAAAATTTTTATATGGGTGAAGTTAGAGTAAAAATAAAATTGGTTAATGCCGGCGATGAAGCGATGTTTCGGCGCGGAAGAATTTCAAAAGAAGAAATTCGCACATATGAAACCAGTGCTTTAGTTGATACGGGAGCAATTCCCAGCGTTCTTCCGATTGAGATTGTGCAAAAACTCGGTCTGGATTTAATTCGCAAAGAACGAGCGACTTATGCAAACAATTCAAGCGAAAATGTTGATGTAACCGAACCTGTTTCTTTTGAAATTCTCGGACGCAGAGTAACGGAAGAAGCACTCGTTTTAGGCGATGAAGTAATAATTGGACAAATCGCGTTGGAAAGAACTGACCTTTTAGTGGATTGCGTCAACCAGAAAGTTATTCCGAACCCGGCGCATCCTGACCAAGCGGTAATAAAAGTCAAATGAGTATATTTTTATTAGCAGATTTAGCAAATCCAAATGCCAGTCTTTCGGCGATTTTGCCTGAAATGATTTTGGCAATCGCGGGAACAATCGTGATGCTTTACGATTCGTTTTTTCCGAAACAACGCTACGTGACGGGCGCGATTTCTTTAATTGGAATTGCACTTTCGGCAATTTGCCTTTATCTGATGTGGGTAAATCCGGTGCAGGCGAACGCCTGGAACGGAATGATTATCAATGACGGCTTGCGGATGAGCTTTTCGTTCGTCTTTTTGCTCGTTACGGCATTGACGATTTTAATTTCGTCGGTTTGGACTGACCGCGAAAATGTTCCGGTCGGCGAATATCATTCGTTGTTGATGTTTGCCACCGTCGGAATGATGTTTATGGCATCGGGAAATGATTTGGTGATTATATTTCTCGGTTTGGAAACTTCATCAATTGCCACATATGTAATGGCGGGTTTGCGAAAATCAGATTTGCGTTCAAACGAATCCGCAATGAAATACTTTATTCTCGGTTCGTTTGCGACGGGTTTTCTGCTCTACGGAATGGCTTTGATTTATGGTGCGACGGGTTCGACCAACATCACGGAAATTGCCGCGAAAATCGCCAATCCAAACTTCCCCGCACTTTTGTTAATTGGCGGCGCGATGATGGTAATCGGTTTCGGTTTCAAAGTTGCCACCGTTCCTTTTCATATTTGGACGCCGGACGTTTATGAGGGCGCACCGACGGCGATTACCGGATTTATGGCGGCGGGACCGAAAGCATCGGCGTTTGCCTCGTTTATGCGCGTTTTTGTTTTGGGGTTTCCGCTGATTGCGGGTGTTCAGGCTTCCGTCTATCTGCACGAAACATGGATTACGGCTTTGACTGTAATTGCGATGCTGACAATGACCGTCGGAAATTTCGCGGCGATTGTGCAAAATAACGTCAAACGAATGCTGGCATATTCTTCAATCGCACACGCCGGCTACGCGCTTGTCGGTTTTATCGGTGCGGGAATGGCGAAAACGGTTGAAGCGCGTGATGCGGCGATCGCTTCGGTGGCATTTTATATGCTGACGTATGCCATCACAAATCTCGGCGCGTTTGCAATTGTTACGCTTCTTGCACAGAAAAATGACCGGCGCACTGAATTTGAAGATTACAACGGCATCGGTTTTAAATCGCCCGTTCTGGCTTTTTCACTTTCGCTGTTTATGTTGAGCCTTTTAGGATTGCCTCTGACGGCGGGCTTTCTGGGCAAAGTTCTCGTATTTCGTCCCGCGCTTGAAGCCGGAAGTATATTGCTGACAATTTTAGTTGTCGTCGCGGTCGTCAACACGGCAATTTCAGCTTATTATTATTTGCGTTTTATCGTCGTGATGTTTTTCCGTGAACGCACAACCGAATGGTTTGCGCCGAAAATTTCGACGCCGTTGGCAGCAGTTTTAATTATCACGGTTTTGGGCGTGTTTTATTTCGGAATTTTTGGCAACGGCGTGATTGAAAGATTTTCACAATCGCCGCCAAAAATAATCAGTTCAAAATAGCGAAGCTACTTTAGCAAAAACTTCCGCCGCCGAAATCCGTGTCATACAACGATGGTCAATCGGGCAATCGCGCAACATACACGGCGCACATTCAACATTTTTATAAATAATTTCCGAGTTCCAGGGCTGCGTTGTTTTCGGATTTGTCGGACCAAAGATAACGAGTGTTTTCGTTCCCAAAGCCGCCGAAATATGCGCCGGACCTGTATCGTTTGAAACCAGCAAATCGCAGACGCTTAAAATTGCCGTCGCTTCGGACAGATTTGTTTTGCCGGTTAAAACTATCGGCTTTATATTTGATTTTTCAAAAACTTCCAGCGAAACTCCCAGTTCATCTTTTGTGCCGATTAAAATAACATTTGCGTTTAACTCGTTTTGAATTTTGTCGTTAAGTGCGGCGAAACTCTCAGGCAGCCAACGCTTGGCGCGTGAATTTGTCGAACCGGCGACAAAAGCGACAAGTTTTTTTGACAAATCAACTCCGTTTTCCGTCAAAAATTTCCGCGCTTCGGCTTTTCTTTCTTTGGAAACTTTCAATTCAAATCGCGGCTCATTTTCTAAAATTGTTGAACTGCCAAAATACTTTTTCTCAATTTCCGCAACCAAATTCAGATAATAAAAAGTTTCGTGTTTTTCGCTTTTCCAATCGGGAATTTCTACCGCGTCGGTTAAAAGAAAACTTCTGCCTTCTTTGGCATAACCAAATCTTGCCGGAACTTTGCCGAGTTTTGCCAAAAGCGCGGATTCAAAAGAATTTGGAAAAATAACGGCTAAATCGAATTTTTTTTCACGCCAGATTTTTGCCTGTTCAAGAACGGTTTTAAAGGCGGAATTTTCGCGCTCAAAAGTGAGAATCCCGTCAATAAGATCAGTATTTTCAAAAATTCCGTTTGCCCAACTTCGCGTGTGTAAAGTTATCTTTGAATCGGGAAAAATGCGGCGCAACTCTCGCAATGCGGGAATCGTCATCACCGCATCGCCAACCCAATTTGTTCCGCGCACAACGATATTCATTTAGTTTTTAACGCAAAGGTGATTTTTTAACGCAAAGACGCTAAGAAGCAAAGTCGCAATTTTTTTATAAACCATTCACAATTCGGCGAATTCCGTTACTAACGCGCTTTTCTCCGAAATTTATTACCAAACCAAGTTTGAGGTTCATCAGACGCAAATATGTTAAGGTTTGAGCTTCAAAGATGCTGTTGTAAGTTATAACTGCCTTTACCTCGATAATGACAATTTCTCTAACCAGCAAATCAAGTTTCAGAGGAGAAGCCAGCAAATTTCCTTTGTATTTAATCGGAACTTGGAGTTGTCTTTCAACTTTTAAGCCGCGTGATTTCAATTCCCAAGCAAGTGCCTCTTCATAAACATCTTCAAGCAATCCTGCTCCGCCTAGAGTGCGATGAACTTCGATAGCCGAATCGACAACAACCTTGCTTATTTCATTTTCAGTCATAATATCTTTAATACAAAGAATTTTTAACGCAAAGACGCAAAGCCCGCAAAGACTTTTAAAGCGAATATAAAAGAAAGAATGGAAAATTATAAAAACCCTTTGCGCCTTTGCGTTAAAAAAGGATTTTCAAACCCTCGTCCAGGTTAACTTCCGGCGACCAATCCAATTCCTGCGTAACCAAACTTAAATCCGAAACATAATTTACCGGAACAGGCGCAGACAAAGGATTTTCTTCGTCAATGACGGCTTGCAAGCCTGAAACTTCTTCCATTTTTTCAACCAATCCACGCAAACTCAAAGCATTTTTTGCGCCGCCGCCCAAATTATAAAGCCCATGCCGGATGACCGAATCAATAAACGCTCTACAAGCCCGCACAAAATCTTCGACAGACAGCAAATCCCGGCGCGGCGTGCCATTTGCCGGAAGGCGTAACGGTTCGCCCAGATTGAGAGCTTCGGCGTAATGCGAAACAAAATTCGGCGTGTTGCCATCGCTCATTCGCGCGTAGACGGTTGAAAGCCGGAAAATGCAGGAGCGAAAATTTCGCTGATGCGCGTAGAAATCAACGTATTTTTCGGCAATTAGTTTTGACCACTCGAGCGCGGATTGTCCGCTGTAAAGTGTCGAACAAGTTTCGGGAACTTCCGCAAAAGTATCGGCAAATCTGCCGTAGACATCCTTTGTCGAAGCGAAAATAAAAACGGAATTTTCCCGCATTGAACGAAGTAAATTTATCGTGCCTTCGACATTTGTGAGAAAAACCTCTTCCGCCGCGTCGGGCGATTTATCCAGTTTTGCCGCCAAATGGATGACGACATCATAATTTTCTACAATTTGCGCGTCCTGCAGATTCAAAACATCGAGATTTGAACGGCGCGAAAAATCGTCAGCGTCAAAGAATTTGCGAATATGCGTTCCAAGAAAACCACTTCCGCCGGTTACGAGAATTTTCATATCAAAATAATAAAATGCAAAGATGAAAAGTAAAAGACTAGAAGCCGACGCGGTTGAAAATAAATTGAATGATTCAAGCAGTATTTTCACCGAAAAACAGTGAATAGTTAATAGTGAACAGCCAATAGCTGCCGAGCGCGTCGTTGTTCGTTATTAACTATCAACTATTCGCTGTCAAACAGAGAGAAATTCGTTCACCGACTTTTTCAACTGCTTAACTGTATTGACAAATTACGTTGGAGAGCCATAACTATTCGCTGTTCGCTATTGGCTATTCGCTGTTTTTCAAAGAATCTCTTCGTTTATTAGTGAATAACTGACAGCGAACAGCCAATAACGGATAATCCATTTGACCACCTCACCTAATTTGTCAATACACTTAACTTCTAAGCAGCTTTGCATCTCTGCGCGTTTGCGTTAAAAATTATCTTATTTACTTGCCTTAATCAATTTCTGCATTGATTCCGCTTTCCCGATAACAATCAGCAAATCGCCTTCTCTGATGTGCGTGTCGGCGGACGGCTGCAAAATCATAAATCCGTCTTTGCGCCGGATGGCGACGATTAAAAGATTCAGTTCCGTGCTGATGTTCGTTTCTTTCAACTCTTTGTCAATATATTCGGCATCGTCTTTGACGGCGACTTCTTCAAAAACCAAATCAAAATTTTCCGCGACAATCGAATCCATAAAATCCGCGATGGTCGGTTTCAAAAGCGCGCGCGCCATACTTTGACTGCCGATAATTATCGGTGCGATAACGCGGTTTGCACCGGCGCGAATCAGTTTTGGCTCGGCTTGCTCTTCGACTGCCCGCGCGACGATATGCAAATCTTTGTTCATATCCCGCGCCGTCAAAACGACATAGACGTTATCGGCATCGTCCGCCAAACAGGTTGCAAGACCGTGAGCGCGTTTTACTCCTGCCTGATTTAAAGTTTCTTCGTGAGTCGCGTCGCCGATGAGAATGTTCAGATTTTCGCCTTCAAATTCGGCAACTTTTTTGACATCTTTTTCAATAACGACAAACGATAATTTTTCCTTTTGCAGATTGCGGATAATTCTGCGCCCGACGCGACCTGCGCCGCAAACGATATAATGATTTTTTAACTTTTCCATTTCTCGTGTTTTTCGTCTGATACCCAGGGCTTCAATAAGCTGCGATTGAATAACCGCCTGGGCAATGATAGTAAAGGCGTATAAAACTGTGCCGACACCGAACAGCATAAAAACAGTTGCAAAAAGCTGTCCGCGCATTGTTTTTGGCGTCAAATCTCCGTAACCGACGGTCGTCACGGTTTGCGTGGCAACATAAATACTTTCGTTCCAGGTGAAACCTTCCAATAAATGAAAACCGATTGAACCGACCGTTATCATTACGAGAATGGCGATGGTCGCATATAGAAATCGGCGGCGTGTGCCGGTTGGAAATTGCGGTAAAAAGCTCATTTAATTTAAGATTTAAGATTTAAGATTTAAGATTCAAGATTTAAGATTTAAGATTTAAGATTTAAGATTTATAAACGCAAAATGTAATATTCACGAGTTAGAACTGTAATTTCGGAAGCAAAAACTCTCACCTTTTAATTTTGAATCTTGAATCTGTAATTTTGAATCTTGAATCTGTAATTTTGAATCTTAAATCTGTAATTTTGAATCTTAAATCTTAAATCTTAAATCTTGAATCTTAAATCTTGAATCTTAAATTTAAAAATAACTGGACAGCAATCACTAAAAACTTGTAAAATTTTACAAGGCAACCGCTGAAAACGAAAGTCCCACTAATCGAAATAACAACCCGAAAATGCAAAATCAAATTCAAGCCGAAAATGCAAAATCGAAATATGTCCCGAAAAAATTTCGGCGTAACGCAGGGCGTGTTCAATCTTTCCGGCAACCGCCGCCGGGTTTGTTCCGGCGGATTTTGCGCTTGATTTTTAATCCTATCACCGCTTTAAGTTCTCTGCTGTTATTGCTGTGCGCTTTTTTGACGCTGACGTATTTTTGGTTTGAGTATTCCGACAGGATTGATTTGCTTCTCAAAGGCGGCGATGTTTTCACACGCACCGCCGGTATTTATTCCGCGCCGAAAACTTTGAAAGCAGGCGAAGATATTTCGCTCGAAGATTTGACCGCTTATTTGAAATCGGCGGGTTACATTGAAAAAAATCAACAAGCGGACGATTCGCGCAGCCGTTACAAAATCGAAGAAAACACAATTAAAATCGAACCCGGAACGACTGCCACGATTGACGACAAAAAAACCTTCCCGTCCGTTTTGGTCAAATTCAAAAAAGCCGGGAAAGCCGTTGATTCAATTACCGACGAAGACGCTAAAGAAGATGTCAAACAAGTTAAACTTGAACCGAAAATTTTGAGTTCCATCGCGGCGGAAGGCGACGGGCGCAGAAAAGCGGTTACTTTTAACGATTTGCCGCCGCCTCTTGTCAAAGCTATTACCGTTACGGAAGACCGCGCGTTTTTCGAGCATTACGGTGTGAATTTTCGCGGTATCGCCCGTGCCGCGTGGCGTAGATACGAAGGCAATGAAGATTCGCCGCTTGCCAATCAGGGCGGTTCTTCAATCACGCAGCAACTCGTCAAAAATCTGTTTTTGACACGCGAGCAGACACTTGAGCGTAAAGCAAAAGAAGCGTATATGTCCATTATTTTGGAAACGCGATTATCAAAAGAAGAAATTTTTACGCTCTATGCCAATCAAATTTATCTCGGACAGCAAAACGGCGTTTCAATTTACGGCGTGGGCGAAGCCGCAAACGCTTATTTCGGCAAAGACGTTTCGCAGTTGACTTTGCCGGAAGCCGCGCTGATTGCGGGAATTATCCGCAGTCCGAATCGCTACAATCCTTTTAAAAATACGGAAAAGGTGACGGAAAGACGTAATCAGGTTTTGGACTCGATGCTTGAGGTGGAAGCGATTTCACCAGACCAGACAGTTGAAGCAAAGAAAATACCGGTTAGTTTATACAAAATTACAAGCGGTAAAGATTTGGAAGGAATGCCGTATTTTTCGCAATTTGCGGTCGAAGAAGTGCCGAAAGTCATTTCCGACCCCGAAGCGTTACAGCACTTGCGCGTTTATACGACAATTGACCCCGATTTACAGAAAGCCGCGTATGAAATCGTCAATAAACGGCTTGATAAACTCGATAAATACTTTCCGAAAAAGCCGAAAGGAAGTTTGCAAGCCGCGCTCGTCGCAATCCGTCCGAAAACGGGCGAGATTGTCGCAATGGTCGGCGGGCGCGATTTTCTCGAAACGCAATTTAACCGCGCCACTAATGCGGAACGTCAGCCCGGTTCGGTTTTCAAGCCGTTTGTTTATGCCGCTGCGCTCAATACGGCTTATGATTCAAACTCACGAGTTATTACGCCGGCAACGATTTTCAAAGACGAGAAAAAAGTTTTCACATTCGGCAATGATTCTTATTCGCCAAACAATTACGGCGACCATTTTTCCAATCAGGAAATGACTTTGCGCGATGCACTGGTCAAAAGTAAAAATGTCATTACGGTTGATTTGGGAATGGAACTCAATATCGGCAAAGTAATGAATCTCGCCGCCAAAGCCGGGCTTCCAAAGGTTGAAAAAGCGTATCCTTCGATGGCTTTGGGAACGGCTGAAGCCACGCCGTTGGAAGTTGCCACTGCATATACGATTTTTGCCAATCTCGGCGATAAAGTTGCACCGTCGGCGATAAATCGCGTAACGACCGGCGACGGCAGAACGGTTGTCGCGCCCGTCGGCGAAAGGAAAAATGTTCTGCGTCCCGATGTCGCGTATATTATGGACGACATAATGAAGGACGTTATCAATCGCGGAACAGCCGCCGAAGCAAAAGCGTGGGGTTTTAAGAATGTTGATGGTAAAACCGCGTTTGCGGGAAAAACCGGAACTTCGCGCGACGGCTGGTTTGCCGGTTTTACGCCCGAAATTGTCTGTGTCGTCTATGTCGGTTTTGACAATGGCGATGATTTGGGAATGAAAGGTTCTGATTCCGCGATGCCGATTTGGGCGGATTTTATGCGCGAAGCGTTAAATCAAAACCCGGATTGGAACGGCGATTGGCAAATGCCCGGAACGGTGCAAAAGGCGGAAATTGACACGCGCAACGGCAAACTTGTTCGGGATTTGACAAACACGGAAGCCGAATCCATCCAAGCGCAGCAAAGTGTGTTAAAACAAAATGCCAATGCTAATACAAATACACCGACGCTTGAAATACCGGAAGTAAAAAATATCTATGTAACGGAAGTTCCGCCGGAATTTCGCCGCATCGAACTCTTCGTCGCCGGAACTGCGCCGAATAAAATTTTACTGCCGACAGATGAACCGAATTTGGTTGAAGGCGCAACAACACAAATCACGCCGCAACCGACCGCCACGCCTTTTATGAGTTGGGAGGAAGCGCAGCAGAATCAAGGCAACAGGAAAACTTCATCCGGTGAAACTTACAAATCAACGCCGGAAATCCAAAGAAACATTACCATAATGATTTGTGATTTAACGGAAATGAGGGCAACTGCCAATTGTCCGAACAAACATCCGAAG
This sequence comes from Pyrinomonadaceae bacterium, assembly GCA_050998795.1. Lineage (GTDB taxonomy): Bacteria > Acidobacteriota > Blastocatellia > Pyrinomonadales > Pyrinomonadaceae. The sequence continues at coordinate 10,662 of JBPCPU010000067.1, read as the reverse complement.
ACTTTTAATGAAGGCGAAGAACCAGAGGGTTTTTGCACTTTTCACGTCTATCCGCCGAAGTGAGAAAAGAAAAGTAAGCAGTAGCAGGCGGCACTTGGCAGTTTGTTGCTTCCTGCCTTCTGCTACTGCCTTCTGCCAACTTTTTATTCAAATCTAATCGCCGCGACCTTCCAACGCACATTGGCGCGGTCGGCATCTTTGCTGAAACCGTCCATTGGAATGGCGACGTGAATTGTTTCATTTTTGCTTAATTTCTCTACCTGATTGGGAACGACCATTATCATTTTTTCCTTGACAGGTTTCTCAAATTTATCAACTACGCTGACTTTTAATTGCAAACCGTTGACGGTTTTATCGCCTTTGTTGCGGATGTCGCCGTGAATCATCATCGAAATTGTGCCGAGTCCGGTCGGCGACTCAATCGTGCGGTTCATATCGGTTGAAATAATAATTTCCTTTGTATAATTTTCAAATTCCGGCGAGCCTTCGAGATGTGCGCCTTCGAGGGCTTGTTGTTTTTGTTCTTCAATCGTCGGCTGGAAAGACCATAAATAAATGCCGCCCGCAACCAGCAACGCCGCCATCAACATTGCCGCCAGTAAAACTTTATTGACACCTTTTTTTTCTTGATTTTGATTTTGCAGAAGCGTATCCATAATTTTATTAGACTCTCGTTTTCGGAAAAAGTTTCTTTAGGTTATCATTTTCTTGAAGAAAAATTAAAAGAGAAATTAACAGGGATGGACAGGATAAACAGGATAAAATCAGATTTATGTCAATCAAGCGTTGAAAAATTTGCTATTCGGCTAATTCTTAACTTTGCGAGCTTTGCGTCTTTGCGGGAGAAGATAGTTTCCCGCAAAGGCGCAAAGTTCGCAAAGGAAAACCAAATTTTTCAATGAGTTATTCTAACTCCTGATTAGGGTATTTATAAAATATAAGTAATCGGACAGAATTATTTTATCAGATTTTTTTTACCACAGATTGGCACAGACTAACCCGGATGATTTTTGATGTGAACAAATCCTGATTTTTCAATCCTTTTTTATCCGGTGTTTATCTGTGTCAACGCGGAGCGGGACGGTTTAATTATACTTTTATTTTGTCCGTTCGCTTATTTGATTATCCCTGTCAATCCTGAATATCCCTGTTAATTTCTCTTAGTTCCGCCAAATGCAAAATTTCGCCGCCCAAACTTTTTTTCAAGACGCACCTCAACCAAAATATGTCGAAGTCGCGCTGCCGATTCCGCTGCGCCAGACTTTTACATATATTTTGCCCGCCGGTTTGCAGGAAAATATCAAAATCGGCGCACGGCTTCTCGTTCCTTTCGGCAAAAGACAAATTACGGGTTATGCGGTTGCACTTCACGAAAATTTAAGTCCTGAGTTAGAAATCGAAGAATCCGCACTCAAAGAAGCCGTCGAATTACTTGACGCCGAACCGCTTTTAACCGAAGAAATTATTAAGCTGACACAATGGACAGCCGATTATTACGCTTCCTCGTGGGGCGAAGTTTTAAAAGCATCGCTTCCGGCGGGAATTAACGCGAGCGTCGAGCAAGTTGTTTCGATAACCGCTAAAGGGTGCGATGAATTGATAAAAGTTTCTTCTGCAAAAACTGTCAAAGTCCGGATTTTGCTTTATTTGAGCGAAAGCAATGAGGTTTCCGCCCGTGAATTGGGCAAAAAATTCGGCGTGTCGAAAGCACAGCGCGTCATCCGCGAACTTGTCAACGAAGATTGGGCAAGCGTTTTTCATCGCACATTGACGACGCAGGTTAAACCGAAACGCCGCAAAGCCGTCCGGCTTTTGCCGCCCGAATTGCACCAATCAAACAATAAACCTTTAACCGAAGCACAGCAGAAAATTATTGACGCTTTGCTGGAAGAAAACGGCGAAATCATTTTCACGGATTTGATTGAAAAAACCGATGTCGGCGCATCTTCGATAAACACGCTGGCAAAACGCGGTATTGTTGAAATTTTTGTGCAGGAAGTTCGGCGCGACCCGCTCGAAAACGCCAAACTTCCCGATTTGCAGGATTTTGTTTTAAGCGACGAGCAAGAAAAAGTTTTATCGGAAATTCAAAACGCTCTGCAAAAAGAAAAATACAAAGCGTTTCTGCTTCACGGCGTAACCGGAAGCGGCAAAACCGAAATCTATATTCGGGCAATGAAAACCGCGCTCGAAAAAGACAAAACCGCGTTGATGCTCGTGCCGGAAATCGCGCTGACACCTGTTTTTTCCCGAAGATTACGCGCTTTCTTTGGTGATGAAGTCGCCATTCTGCACTCGAATTTGTCAACCGGCGAACGCTTCGACGAATGGCGCAGACTGCGAAACGGCACGGCGCGAATCGTTATCGGCACTCGCTCGGCTGTTTTTGCGCCGCTCGAAAATATTGGTTTAATTATCATTGACGAAGAACACGACGGTTCATATCGGCAGCACGAAATGCCTTTTTACAACGGGCGCGACGTGGCAATTGTCCGCGCAAATTTTGCCGATGCAGTTGTCGTTTTAGGTTCGGCAACGCCCGCGCTCGAAACTTTTCACAATTCACACACCGGAAAATATGAATATCTGAGTTTGCCAAACCGCATCGGAAATCGTCCGATGGCACACGCCGAACTCGTTGATATGCGCGAAGTTTTCGGCGCGGAAGGAAAAAATGCCGTGTTTTCGCCGCAGCTTATCGAAGCCATCGAAGAAACTCACGGCAAAGGCGAACAATCAATAATTTTGCTCAACCGGCGCGGTTTTTCAAGTTTTGTTTTGTGCCGGACGTGCGGCGAAACGATTCGCTGCAACAATTGCGACATTACGCTGACCTTTCATAAACGCGATGCAAAACTCGTTTGCCATTACTGCAATCACAAGGAAAAAACGCCGACCAAATGCCCGTTTTGCGAAAGTAAATTTCTCTTTTTTGTCGGCGAAGGAACGGAGCAAATCGAAGATATTTTGCGGCGCAAATTTTCAAATCTTCGCATTGCGCGGGTTGACCGCGATTCAATTTCGCGCAAAAACGAACTCGAAGAAACGCTGTCGGCATTCAGCGAAGGCAGAATTGATATGCTCGTCGGAACGCAGATGCTCGCCAAAGGACACGATTTTCCGAATGTTACACTTGTCGGCGTAATTTCGGTTGACGCGGGACTTGCAATGCCCGATTTTCGTTCCGCCGAAAGAACTTTTCAACTGCTGACGCAGGTCGCCGGACGCGCCGGACGCGGCAGTTTGCAGGGTCGCGTTTTGATTCAAACATATCATCCCGAACATTACGCTTTGCAGCACGCTTCGACGCAAAATTATAATGATTTTTACGAAGTGGAAATTAACTTTCGCAAAAAGCTCAATTATCCGCCGTTTGTCGCGCTCGCTTCGATTCTGATAAAACACGAAAACTATAACTTTGCCTTTGACAATGCCGCGATTTTGCGCGAATGTCTGCAAAAAGCCAACGGCGAAAAAAACTGCATCATTTTAGGTCCCGCGCCCGCGCCGCTTTCGCGTTTGAAAGGCGAACATCGTTTGCAGATTTTAGTCAAAGCGCGAAACCGTGCGAAACTGCGCGAAACGCTTGATTTTGCCCTTCACGACGCACAGGAAAAATTTTGCGATTTGCGGATTGTGTATGTCGAGATTGACCCGGTGAATTTGATGTAAATTTTACATTTTGCGGTTAACATAGCAAAATTACGATTCTAATTCGTCCCAAATAGTAAATAATTAAAGAGAGGTTAATTTTGATGTCAAAAATTGGGAATATCAAACTTTTTGAAGCTGTTTATAACGCGGTAAAAAAGCGGGCGGAAGCAGGTTTGTTTCCGCAGGAATATCTTCCGGGCGGAACAATTTTGGAAAGAGCGGTTGATAAAAGATATGTCGTTCTCGCGCCGAACGGGTTAATTTACAAAAACAGTGCCGCCGCCGCCATTACCGTCCGGGATGCCAATAACGATATGAATCGTTTCACGGGAACTTCGCCCGTTCCGTATATCAGGAATCAAGGCGGACTCTATCTTTTTCGGCACGAAGAAGCAGGCTTGGCTGAAATAATGTTTTACAGCGAAAAAATGAATACTTTGCCGATGAATACTGCCACGCGAAGAATTTCGGTTTCGCATATGATGGCGACAAAATCAATTTTCAGAATCCGCGTTACCAAACCGCTGATTCTGGCAAATATCTCCTTATTATCCGGCGGCGGCGAAGCGAAACGGTTTTTTGATGAAGTCGGCAATGAAACGAACGTCAAAAATTTGCTGTATGGCGCGACTCTTTCACAGAAAATGCTTGACCCGAATGATTATTCGGTCAGCCGGGCATTTGGACTGGCACTGGCGACAATCAATTATATAAACGGAATTCAATCACAAACGGCTCGCGTTACCGACCGAACATATCTGTCGGGGGATAATGTCTGTCTTTTTGGAGAAAATATGCAGCCCGTTTCGGGTTTGGAAGTTGATTCGGCAAAGTTGACCTTTTCTTCGTCAATGCTTTTTGACGACGCGGGCAAGCAAATAAAAATGGATGACAAAGATGAAGCGTTTATCAACAATTTAATTCCAGACGCAACTAACACCGAATACACGCTGACGATAGAAGTTGATAACGGCTTTAAACAGGGAATGAAAATAACGTAATGATTTTGCGAGGCTTGAGTTGCGAATGCAAAGATTGACCTGATAAATCCGGTTAAATTTCCAAAGCGTTTAAAACACTCGAAACTAAAAGCCGCAGAAACGAATCTTTGAAAGTATCTGCGGCTTTTACATTTACAAAAGTGCAGTCTAAGCTGCTGTTTTACTATTAATTTCCGCTTGACCGAACTTAATCTGCGCGTAAATTTCCGTCATCGAAACTTTACAGTTTAGCGCGTCAATCGAAACAACTTCATCACGGTCGTTGTAAATGCGGTAAATCCACTGTTTTGCGTTTTGTTTAGTGTAATGTTCAACGCGCATCTCGTCTTCTTTGACGAGCAGATATTCGCGGATGCTGCCCATCGCTAAGTAAGATTCCAATTTTTCGGTTTTATCGTGAAAGCTCGTGGCTGTCGAGTAAATTTCCACAGCCACGGTCGGATTTAGTAAAACGTCCGATCTGTTGTCAATAAAAGACGGTTCGCCGCTGACGATAACGATGCTCGGATAGGAAAAGCGGTTGGCGTTGATTTGAACGCGCATATTGCTGACGTAAATCTCGGCTTTATTTCCGCTCAAACGGCTTCCGACGGCAATCGTTATATTACTGACAATTAAATTATGCGTTCGGTTTGAATTATTGGTTGCCAAAACCTTGCCGTTTTGGTATTCGCTCTTCTTTCCGCTGTTGCGTTCAATGTCCAAATACTCTTCGACGGTATGTTTTTTTTCGGTCTGGGATAAATTTTTTTCACTCATAATGCTTCTGTTTTAATAATTTGATAATTTGTAACTCGGGTAGGACTTTTGCAAAATGCTCTTTTTGCAACTCCAAGTTATCAAAATTTTTACGAAAGGGGAAAGTTAGATTTTATTTTATCACACAATCTTTTGTTAAAAATTCCAATTCTTTCAATCAACTATATGAAGTTATCAATTTTAGCGGAAAAAACTTTTTCAAGCATTGAACAAGGCGACAAAAATTTAGAAATCAACAGCGCGGCGGGTTTGGATATTGCCGAAGGCGGGCAAATTACGTTTCTGGCAAACCCGAAATACACGCCGCAGATTAAAGAAACAAAAGCAAGCGCGATTTTTCTGAACGAAAATGTCGTTTTAGAGCGTGAAGATATGGCAATTTTACGCGCGAAAGACGCTTATCTTGCATACACGCGGGCGTTGCGCTTATTTAATCCCGAACCCGAAATTGTTTCATTCATTCATCCGGCGGCAATTATTCACGAAAGCGCGAAACTGGCGGAAAATGTCGAAATAAACGCGAATGTCGTCGTCGGCAAAGATTGCATAATCGAAGAAAACGTCAAAATTTTTCCGAATGTAACGCTTTATGACGGCGCGAAAATCGGTGCAAATTCCGTTATTCATTCGGGCGTTTCGATTCGTGAAAACTGCAAAATCGGCGCAAACTGCATCATCCACAACAATTCGACCATCGGTTCGGACGGTTTCGGTTACGCCAAAGACGAAGAAAAGCGTTGGCTGAAAATTCCGCAAACGGGAAATGTCGTCATTGAAAACGATGTCGAAATCGGCGCAAACACGGCGATTGACTGCGCTTCGGTTGGCGAAACAAGAATAAAACGCGGCGCGAAAATTGACAACCTCGTGCAAATCGGACATTCCTGCATGATTGAAGAAGACGCTCTGATTTGTTCACAAACCGGACTTGCCGGAAGTTCAATTATCGGGAAGCGCGTAATTCTTGCCGGACAAGTGGGCATCGCGGGGCATTTAAAGGTTGGCGACGACGTTGTGATTACAGCCAAAAGCGCAACCAGCCACGATGTTGAAAACGGCAAAATAATATCTGGCATTCCGGCTTTTGACAACCGTGAATGGCTGCGCTCAATTGCTGCATTCAAGCGTTTGGGCGAAATGGTGCGGACAATTCGTAATTTGGAAAAGCGTCTGGCTGAAATTGAAAATCACGAAACTCCGAAACTGCCCAATAATCATTAATTCCATAGAGATTGAACTTTGCTGATAGTTATAGGAGAAAGAAAAAACGGCGGCATCGGTTTATTATTTTTGTCCTTTTCCGGCACAATCAATTTTTTGCCTGAAATGGCGAGCGGAAAGTAAAAAATGCCGTTGTCGGCATGGTCGGAGTTTTCCAGACCGCAGGCGTGAATCAATTCGTGAACGGCAATTCCCAGCATTATGTCTTGGCTCACGCTTTCCACAACGAGTTTGCCGCGAATATAACCAACGGAGGTTTGTGGAGTTTCCGGTAGAAAAATGACGGCTTTTTCTATTTCCCCATCTCTGGAAAGCTGCATCGTTAAGCCGTGCAGAGCAGTTCCGCTAAAAGGCTGCGTGAACGATTGTTCGTCGTAATCGTACTTTGCCACTTTGTTTGCAAGCCGCATCAAGACGTTGGCTTGTTCTTTGTTAACCGTCTTTTCTATATTCACGCTCAGCCCCAGGGTTTTGAATGACTCTAAAGCCAGATGAAAAATAATCTTCCATTTTCCTGCCAGTTCGTTATAAATCTTTAACTTGCCTGTGTCTTTTACGCTACTTATCCAGGGTTTAGACATTTTTATTTCCTCTGATTTTCAACAACTGACGATGAAAAAGAAATTAGGCTTGTCTTAAAAACTACCAGAGTTTTTGAAAGCGATTATGTTTGCGTTTACAATCGCCGTTTCATTGAAGCCCATACGCCTAAGCAGAAAGAGTCGTTTGTAGCGCCGTTACTTGCCATCGAAAGCGGCAACCCGTGAACTTGAATTTATGCTTTACATATTGTCAGTCTAGCTTTTGACCAATGCAGTTTACTTGACCATAGCCACCATTTGCATGTACTCACCTCTGAGGTCGGGATCGAAGGGTTTTCCTGCATTAGGATTCTTAATGACATATCTCGGTCCTAAACCGTCGCTGATGGTGTCGAGCGGCTTTTGCGTGTCCTTCCAGCTTTCCCACTCCTTCTTGAGTTTGTTAAGAAGAGTTTCGATATTCGTTTTGGCTTTTGTAAATACTTCAAATTGATGATTTTTGCCGAACTTGATTTGAAACATTTTGTTCCACACAAATTCTTTAAGATAATCGTCGAACTTATCTCCTGCCACGCGAGTTTTAGGATCCGAGTCAAGCTCGTCAGCCCACTCAGAGCGCTTACTTTGATAATTTTCGTCCAACTCAACCTGAAGTTTGGCAATTTCCCCCTTTATAAAATCTTTACGATTTTCAGGCGTATCTACCATATGGTCTCTAAACTTCTCAACAGAACCTGAACCAACTGCCGCGCCGACAAAGGACAAAATGATTTTCGCCGAATCTGCCACACTCTTTAAGGAAGTCGCAGCCCATACCAAATTACCCGCTAATGCGATAAACCAGTAAGCAATACTATTTTTTTCTTCGCTTTCAGAAGCACTATTTACAGCCTCATCAACTTTTTCAACCCATGCGCCAAGGTGAATCTGGATTTGAAAGTTTATGGCGTGTTTCACTTTTTCAATGCGTTCGGATTTCCCTGCAATCCAAGCGGCTTGATCACGCGCATTTTGACCGCGTTGATATTCAGCCTTCAGCCAACTCATTATTTGTTTGTGTTTGTCTTTCCGCGATGAGCCAAAATCAAGTAATTTTGAACGGCTAAGACGCATACGCTTATGACTATTTAGTGTTCCAATATTCAAAATCGAATCGTCTAAATGTAGATATGGTTCACTCATAATTTTACTTCTTTTTATTTTCAAAATTAACGAACAAAAAAAACAATTTCGACTTATCCGATTTATTCTAATATTCGTTTTACGATAACTAGACGATCACTTAAACTCTTTTTGCCAGAAAAGTCCTTAGATTTTGGAATCCAAATAACCTTGCGCTTGCTTAACGCCTTCCGCCGTCGGATTAGCGTCCACGATTCGTACAATCTCGTCTGAAACCGTGATGTATTCTTCAAGAAAAGTCTCGCGGCTGCTTTGGCAGCCGAGCGTCAGCAGAAAAACTGCTGAAATAACAATAATTATTTTTATTTTCATAACTTTCTCCTATCTATAACTCCGGCACCATTTCAACTTTGCCGCTGATTTTCAGACTTTTCCACCGATTCCCAGCCACACATTTTTAGATTTACACATTCTCTTTTCCTCCTTTAATCATTAAAACGATTAAAAATGCTAACATTAAAACTGAATTGTTTTTCATAATTTTTTTCTTGGTTTTTTATCTTTGATTGAAAAAAATTCTTTCTCTATCTATTAGCGCGACAGTTTTTGAAAACAGAGGTCAAAATAATTTGAAAAAATTGACTTTTTGACGAATTAGGCATATTTTTGTGATTAAAATCAAAAATCATCCAACACAATCAGCGCAGTTTGCCCGCCGCCCTGCGTAACATTGACGAGCGAGGATGACGAAAGCCGAACGAGTCCGCCTTCGACTTTGTTTAAGAATAGAAACGGGTCGAAGTCAACGAAAAGCTCTTCCATCGTAACTTTTTCTGCAAAAACGGGAAATAATTTTTTCTCTATCGCAACTCTTTCCTGCACGACAAAAGAATCCTGCAAAGCGTTGTTTATCGCCGTTTCCCAATCGGATTGCGACGTTTCCCAACCGAGCGTAATTCCCTTTCCGCCGTAATCGTCGTTTGGTTTGAGCAAAAATGTTTCGCGCTCGCGGCGTAGTATTTCCAATAAATCAATTTCCGTGTCGTTAAATTTTGTCCTGCAATCTTCGACTTTGCGCGTCCAGGGAATATGTTTGCGGATTATTTCAAGCTGGTTCGGCGTGAAAAGATGTTTATATTTTTCGTCGGTTAAAATGGCGAATCCCGTTTTTTTATGCGCGAGTTTAGAGCGAAAGGAATTTGCCATAAAGATATTTCCGTCAGAGTAAGCGCGAACGAACGGATGATTTTCGTCAAACTTTTCGAGAAATTCGTGTATGATAATCCGCTTGTAAAAAATATCAATCTCAAAATCTCCCGCGTGCAGTTTTCCGCCGTCGTATTCGAGTTCGTCAGGGTCGGCAACAAGCGTTCTAAAACCTGTTGATTCAAAATATTCCTTCAAAATGTAAAACTCGGATTCCGTCGAAACGCCGTCCCAATCAACAATGGCAATGTTTGGTTTTCCCTTCTTGCCTCCAAATTCGCGGTATGTTTTGAAAAGAGATTGCAGCAGAAATTGGTGCGGTTTTGGTCGCCAATGTGAATTTTCAGCCAGAAATTCCTTAATTTCAGGAATATGCGATAAAACCGTTTCAAGCGGCATCTGGTCGCCGACACCGGCGGGAGTTTCGGCGTTATATTCCAAAAATTTGAAATTATTTCCGGCGACAAAAGTGTCCAAACGACTGGTTACGCAAAGTTTGTCATAGCCCGGATTTATCCGCGCCATTCGGTTTTCCTTTTCGGTTAAATCGAGTTTTGTAAGAATTTCCTCATTTTCGAGCGCGGCAATCGCCAAACTTTCAAACGCTTCGGCGATAGTTTCGGCGGCGTTGGCAATTTCGTCGTATTGCGAACGCGAAAGAAAATGCGGGCGCAAAAACGGACAAGTCGGACGTGAATCATAAAGCAAACCTAATTCAGCCTGAATTTCATTTAACTCTGAAAAAAGTTTTGTGTCGGAAAGATGAGTTTCATAGATTTGCTCATTAAGTTTGCCGATGGTTTTATCAAGATGTTCACTCATATAAATATCTCAAAGCGTCCTGCCAAATAATCTCTGACTTTAGCTTACTTTTTATTCGCCGACCAACCAATGTAATTTTTCTCAATCATACGGGAAGATACAAAAATATGGAAAAGAAAGAAAAAAATCATCGCGCTGTCGGTCGTGGTAACGATTATCGCCGGAATTATGCATTACATCGGCATCAATGAAGTAATCGCGTTTTTTGTAACGGCTAGAGCAGATTCGAGGTGAATGTATGGTTTATATCTCAGAGGCAGGAACCCCCCCCCCGCGCCCCAAGGGTAAAAAAATTCCCCCCCCGCCCCCCCCTTTGCCGGGGTTGGTTTTCCTCC